>JBKPAK010000146.1:0-55260 GCA_046726415.1 Candidatus Methylomirabilota bacterium | reverse complement strand
TCAGGTGGGATGCCACGCGAGTCGCTCGATGCGCCCGAGGATCTGCCCGAACAGGCGCGGCGTCAAGTAGCTCTCGGCGAGCTGCAGGATGAAGTACCGGACATGCCGGATCAGGCGTCCACCGGTCTTGAAGAGTCGCTGGCGCATAGTCAGGGCGCATAGTCAGGACAAAGGCCCTCTCTCCGCTGTCGGTCCCGCGCGCGGGGGGCGGCCAGCCGTCTGGGCCCCCTTTCAACAAGAACGACGATAACCAGCTGAGGGCGGTGCAGACACGGCTGCGGAACCCGATCACCTTCCCGGCGCTTGCTTCGTGGCCCTCGTCGTGCGAGCGGAAGTACGGGACCGCCGGAGGTTGCCGGACGGGGTCCTGCAAGTGACCATGGACATGGCCGAGTTCGCGCAGAAGTTCATCGACGCCCGGCCCGACAGCTGTCGACCGGACAGTTTCTGCAAGTGGGATGCGACCTGGACCGAGACCCCCAACCAGTGCCGCTGCTCGACGAGCGACCCGGTGCTCCTCAAGGAGTGCCAGCAGGACGATGATGCGGTCTGCGCGTGGGCGGTCGCCGACATCGATTGTCCCAAGGATGGCTGTCACCGCCATGACTGCGCCTCGAGGAGAGGCCGCCCTGAAGGAGCTGCGCTGCCGGACGGCTCGTCGGTCACAAAAATCGCGCGTACGTCGTCGAGCGAGCCCGGCACCGACACCTTCGCCCAGGCGCGGCCACTCACATCTACCGCGAACGCAGCTGCAGCGACCGGCGGGGGCTGGCTCCGCGCGAACCAGAGTTGGTATGTACGTCCCCGCGGTAGCGAGTCGAGGCCGCTCACCGCAAGATGGCCGCCTCCATCCACGGCAACGAAGATGCGCGCACTCGCCCCTGGCTTACCGGTCCCTTGAAGGATCACGATGCGGCCGGGACGACGCGAGAGCGCCTCGACCTCCGGTCCTGGCGCCGGCCCGGGTGCCCGGCGCGTGAGCTCGTGCTGGAGCATCACGTTCCAGACAGCGAGGAACGCGACCAGCGCCGCGACTGCCGGCCATCTCGCGATGCGGAGCCACTTCGGCAGCACCGCAGATCCTGAGCGCTCAGGGCGCCGCTTTCGCACGGCGGCCCGGATCACCTTCCATGCGCTCTCCGGCGATGCGACCGGTTCGAGGCCGACCGGCATTATGCCCACGACCCCACGGTATTCCGCGACGAGGCCCGCGCATGTGGGGCACGTTGCTACGTGCGCCTCGACGCGGAGGTGCTCCTCGGTCTCGAGGGACCCGAGGACGTAGGCCGCGAGATCCTCGACGATCCGCTCGTGCGCCTCAGTCACGATGTTGCCCGGCCTCCGCTGTGGGTCCCATGAGTGGTCGGAGGGCCTGACGCAACCGATCCATGGCCTCACGCGTCCGGCTTTTTACGGTGCCCAGCGGCTACCCAAGCTCGCGGGCGATCTCCGCCTGCGTGAGGCCGGTGTAGTACGCGAGCTCGATCACCTCCCGCTGTAGCGTCGACAGACCGCCGAGGGCGTCGATGATCGCCCTCCGCACTAAGGACGCCTCTTCGGTGTTCGGGGGCGGAAGTGCGGCCGCTTCCCGCGCGCGATGCTCTTGCTCTCGCAGGCGGGCCTGATGCGGGCGGCTCCGTAGGAGGTCGATCGCGCGGTTCCTCGCTATGCCCATGAGCCACCAAGGCACCCTTCCTCGCGCGGAGTCATAGGTCTCTCGCCCCTCCCACGAGCTGAGAAAGGTGTCCTGAAGGACCTCGCGTGCGAGCTCGGGGTCACCCACGATACGGAGCGCGAGGGTATACACGAGTCCCCCGTAGCGTGCGTACAGCGCTTCGAGCGCGGACTCGTCGGCGAGCCGCATCCGCCGAATGAGTTCTGGATCGCCGGGTTCATTCCCTCCGGGCCCTGCCGCCGTGCCGCGTCGAGGGCGGAAGAAGCCCATGTCAGCAGCTTCGGTCGTCGCGGATCTGTCCAAAGGCCCTCGCCCTCATCCGATTGCCTACGAAGTCAGCCGGCCGCCTGGATCACTCGTCCAGGGACGAGGAAGACTCCGTAGGCACGGCTGTGAGAGGGACCTCCGACCGAGGAGACTCGACTCCCGAACGGCTCATCGCGAGAGGCCGCTGCGAGGTTGGCCGTCCATCTCGAACTGGCACCCTTGAGGAGTCTGTCATGAGATCGCCGTCGCGTGTTTGCTTCATCGTGCCGTCGCTCGCCGTATTGTCTCTCGTGCTCGTGCTCGCGCCGGGTTTTGTCCTCCACGCCCAGTCGCCCGCTGGAGCGGGATTGATCACGGCTGTCGACCTCGCCACGAACACGCTCGTACTCGAAACTCGAAGCGGACCGCAGCGGATCCGCGTAGCCGCGACGGCAATCATTCGCGAGGATCACGGTGCGCTGCTGTCGATCCGCGATCTCAGGCCCGGTGACGCCGTCGCCTACCACATGGGGTCGGACACCGCGACGAGTCTTCGAGTTGCGCGCCAGTTCTGGGCCATCCCGCCCGAATGGTGACTTCGAGCGATCGCCCGCCGAGCGTTCTGGCGAGGGAAGATCGTCACGCCGAAGTCGCACCGAGCGCACCGTACGATCGACCTAGCGCCGACGCGGCGGTTCGCGCTGTCACGGCTCTCGAGCCGCTTCCAGGGGCGAACTCGTGTTTTGCAGTACAGACGGAAAGCCGATCGACCCGGACAACTTCGCCCACCGGCACTGGGGGCGGGCGCTCCGCCGTGCGGAGCTTCGCCGCATCACATTCGTCCTCGGGTCTGCCACGGACCAGCAATGTTTCCTGCATCGTCATTACCAGCTGGACGGCGTGATGGCGATGAGCTGCGGACGTGAACCCCGGCCCCCACACGATCATCGCCGCAGGCCAGACAAGCGCACCGGGAGGTGGACGGATCAACACGACTAGAATTGTGTCATGAGCAGCATCCCCCAATCTGATTTACGCCTCTTTGCTCGCCGGTGCGGTCCTCACGATGGGGACCCTCGACGACCGCATCAAGCTCGATGAACATTCTCACCGTCAACCTCTTGTTCAGTACGCTCGTGTTCTGGATTGCCGCTCGAATCTACATCTGGCCGAAGCTCCCGACACTCGGGCCGCAGGCCGTTCTCCTGCCGATTCTTCTGCTTCATTCGTTCCGACACCTCGGACTGATGTTCCTCGCGCCAGGTGCGACCTATCCCGGGATCCCCCCGCAGTTCGCTTATCCGGCGGCATTCGGAGACCTGATCGCCGCCCTGCTCGCTTTGGCCGCGATTCCGGCGGTGGCCCGAGAGGCGCAGAGCGGGCGGGTGCTGCTCTGGATCTTCAATGGGTGGGGAACGGCAGACCTCGTCGCGGCGATCGCACTTACCACGATCTACGGAGCGTCGGCGTCGATGGGACCGGCTTACTGGATACCAGGCTTTGGGGTCCCTGCGCTGTTGGTGACGCACTACCTCACTTTTGTCGTCTTGCTGAAGTACTGGACGGGCGACGCCCACCAAGGCGCTGCCGCGTATCCGCCTGCCGCGGGTCGCTGAGCAGGCGCGTCAGCAAAACGCAAATGTCGACCGGGGCGCTCTAAGCGGCTTGGAGAAATCGACCGTGACAGCTCCCATCATCAATGCTCGTCTTGATGACTGCGCCGTACCTGATAGTCCGCGCGTTCTCAGCGGTGACGCGTCATGACGTCGATGTTCGGGGCGCTCCCGCTATCGGGGCTGGCATGCTCTTCATCTTCACGGGTGTCGGACACTTCATTCAAACTGAGCCCATGACGCAGATACTGCCGCCCTGGGTCCCTGGGCGGATGCTTCTCGTGTATTGTACGGGGGTCCTGGAACTGGCAATCGCCTTCGGTTTCCTCGTGCCAGGGGCCAGGCGATTCACCGGACGGGTTGCTGCTGGAGTACTCGTATTGTTCTTCCCGGCCAACATCTACGCTGCGGTCAGCCATGTCCCGATCGGTGGTCACGCAGGGGGTCCGGTTTATCTGCTCATTCGAGCGCCGCTTCAGGCCGTCATCCTGTTCTGGGTCTATTGGTTCACGATCAGACAGCCTGACGCGGCGCTCCACCCTCGGGCCGCGGCTCGCGCGCACCCGCTACGACGGGGCCGGGCATGAACTCAACTGTGCACCGTGCTGGTAAGGAATCATACGACGACGACCTGAAGAATTCGAAGCGCATGGCCGCCGCGCCGCTGCCGGTCACAAGCGATCAAGGCTACGTGGACCACGACGGGCTGGGTAACGGCCAGTTCTCGCAACTCTAAAGGAGGGCCAGAGACATGAAGTAAGGCGCCGGCAAGTCCGCGGATTGCCGAGCCGTCGCTCCGGGCGCCCGAGATGTGGTCAGCTCTAACCTCGCCTTGCGCCACCAGCTCGCCGTGTACAAGCGAACGGGGCCCGCCCGAGGCTACCCTAGTCACCCGCGCGAGGTAGAGCGGAGCGCGTGCTCGTAGACGGTGAGCTTGGCGCGACTACTTCGCCTCGTCTAGGCCAGCTGCCTTCCGGATCTTGGCGAGCTGCCCGGCGTGGTCGTTCCAGTGGTAGTCGAAGAGCGCTCCCACGAAGACGGGGGTGGCGATCTCGTCGGTGCCCATGATCTGCTTGAAGACTCGACTACCTTCAGCAGCGCGGGTACCTCGGCCGCGACGTGGAGGATCTCGAGCTGGAGGCCTTCCAGGGCGCCCAGGGCATGCGGGCGCTTCGATGCGAGGTGGACCTCGCACGCCTTCATGCGGACGGGACGACAAGCTCTTCGACGATCGCCGCGCTGGCCCGCGCCGCTGGGTAAGGCGGTATCGAGATCGTGCCGGAGCCTGTCCTTCGCCAAACACGGTCACGTGCGGCGGCTTACGTTCGTGCCAGGCGGCGAGCCCAAACGGTCAGCCAGATGACCAGCATGGCCGCCACCCACACAATTACCTTGAATACGGCCGTCATCCATATCCAGATGGTTTGGATCGTGCCCCAGTGCATCTCGCCGCCGCCCCAGAACCTGAGCATCCAGGCTGGCTTGGACCCGATGATGATCAGGTATGCCGCCCACTGCCCCGCAAGAAAGATCGTGGCCATGAGCAACGTCCACCAGCCGGCCACGGCCGCCGACCGAATGCGGTTGGCAAAGTCGTCCTTCATACGCACTCCTCCCATTGGCGCCTACGTTCCCCGGCGCCCCGACTGGCCGGGCGACCGGGATCTCCTCCGGCTCGAAGCGAGCGTGACGGACGCGGGCGGCGATTCCCTGTCATCGTGGTTTGCGCCTATGATGTGCGTAGCCTCCCCGGCCGCAATCTTCTCCTGGGGGGCTCGAGTGCCACCCGCTCATATACCGCCGCAACGCCTTGCGTCTGAACGACCTCTACGTGCCGGCCCGAGCGGTTTCTCGCCGCCTTCCATCCAGAGGTCGGGTAGACAAGAGCCTCGCAGCACTGCTCGGCGCCAATCCCGAAAACCCTGGCGTCGCCATTGCGGGCCTCCAGCTCCGCCGACGGCTCTTGGGCCCACGGATTCACGGATCGTTCGACTCCCACGGCATCTCCACCTGCAATGTCGTCGTGCCCAGGCCTCGAGTCGCAGACGTGCTCGCCAGAGGAGATGTCCGCCTCCGACTCGCGGGACCAACTTGCCGCTGAGCGCAGGAACGCGTTGACTCTCATCGGTGGGGAATGCTTGGTTCCACGCCCGACCCGATTCCTGGGTTGGAGTCTGAATGCCCGCCTGGGGTCAGGCGCCAGAGGTCAACCTAGACGTGGTCACCGACCGACCCGGCGACGGAGGTCCCCGTCGCCGTGGACCCGCAGCGGCCACGAACGTGCTGGCTGGCAACGGGCGCGCTACGACGCGCGCTGGACGAACGAGCGGTCCTCGACCAGGATGACGCCGGACTGGGCGGCGCGCCGTGCCACGTCTGCGTGCTCGGAATCGGCGGCCAACGCCTCGCGGTACCGCTCGTAGGCGGCGAGACTCGGGAAATCGATGAGCGCGAGCCCGACGTTCGTGGGCCCGGCGAACTTCGTCGGAGCGAAATAGCCGACGACCTTGCCGCCGCAGCGCTCGATGGGACCGGCCACGCCACGCGCGTAGGCCTCGAAATCAGCGAGCTTGGTGGAGTCCAGCGTGTAGCGGATGCACAGTGTGAGCATGACGCCTCCTTTTCCTGGAGTATGGCCCGGGACGCGCGCCCATCCATGCAAAACGCTTCGATCCAGCCCGAAGCGTCCCCACTTGCCGCCAAGGCCATCGCCCTTTAGTCTCACGGTAGTCCTTGGTGATGGGCGACACGGACATGCTCTCCACGGTGGCGGCGCTCCTGGGCGAGCCCGCCCGGACGCGCATCCTCACCGCGCTGCTCACCGGCCGCGCGCTGACCGCGAAAGAGTTGGCCTACTTCGCCGGGGTGACCGCGGCGACGGCCAGCAGCCATCTCTCCCGCCTGCTTGCCGGCCACCTGCTGGTCATGGAGAAGCAGGGCCGCTGCCACTATTACCGGCTGCGCTCAGCGGAGGTCGCTCGGGCCATCGAGGGGCTGATGACGGTGGCGACCATCCCGTCCAACGGCTGGCCGGCCCACCATCACGTCGAGCCGGCGCTCCGAGAAGCGCGGATGTGCTACGACCACATGGCCGGGCGCCTGGGCGTCGCCCTGTGCGACATCCTCCTGCGCCGTCATCACGTCGTGCTCGTCGACGGCGGTGGGGAAGTCACCCCGACCGGTGAGCGATTCCTCGCGGGACTCGGCGTCGATCTGCCGAAGGCGCGAGGCGCGAAGCGTCACTACTGCCGCGGCTGCATCGACTGGACCGAGAGACGCCACCACATCTCCGGCGCCGTGGGCGCGGCCCTGGCAGAGGCTTTCCTCGCCCGACGTCTGGTCGCGCGCATTCCCGACAGCCGGGCCCTCTCCGTCACGCCGCTCGGCCGGAAGACGCTCGCCGCAATGGGCGTGTCCGAGTACCAAGCGGCCGCGCCCCGCTCCGTCATCGCCGGGTAGCGCTCGACGCGGGTGTCAGACTTCCTGCCCCCTATCTGACAATATAGGTTGGGGGCTTTCCCCATTCGTTCGTCGCTTGAGAAAGTCCTCGAGTGCAACGTCTATCGCACATTGGTCGAGACGTTTGGACGCCTATCTCGAAAACGCCACAATGCAGCGGCCCGCGCTGATGCGCGGTGACGGTTCGCCGACAACATCCGGTCCGAGAGCCTCGCGCTTGCGGATGGGGCAGGAGAACGGGCGTTCCCCGATCCTGGTCGACGATCATCTGCGCCTCGGTCAGATCACGGCCGCGAGCCCTGCTTCCGGCGATCGTCGCCGTCGTCGCTGATCACTGACCTTCCTGCTCGTCCGCGCCGAGGATGCCGCGTAGGTTTGCTTGGCCAGCGACTGCGGCTCACCTTCGACTTCTCGCGAGTTCCGAGCATCATGGAGGAACGGGCCAGCACGTATCAGGCGTTATTCTTCCGCAGCCTGCAGATCGAGGGGGTGTTCCCGGACCGCAACACCATCCACGTGATCCCGCTTCGCCACCTCGATGCGCAGTGGAGGGACGATCTGAGCGATCTGCCCCCGGCCTGCCGCGACGACCAGGGGCTGCGCTCGCCGCCGGCGGTGATGGAACGTCTCGCCGAGATTCCCACGCGGCTGGTGCTGAAGTCGGAATGTGACCGCCAGCTGCTGGCCACGGCGGCCGCCAAGGTCGTCAGCGAGCACCGCCAGGAGATCCTGGACTTCCTCGAGGGCCGCTCCCGGTCGTCGAGCGGGAGAACGTGGTACTTTGTCGCCTCGATCACCAGAGCCGCTGCAGCTCTGCCAGCTTTTTCGAGTTCTCCTTCGCGAAGTTCCCGCCTGGGTCCAGTCGTCCGGGCCGTACAGCTCCCAGACGTCCTCCTCGAAGGCCGGCAGCTCGGTCACCGCCCAGGGGAGGCTGTGCCGCGTGACGGCGGTCCACCCCTTGTGGTAGATCCCGCGGTTGCAGAACATCTCGAAGTACTGAGTCTCGTGGCGCTCGGCGGCCTTGGCATCATCAAACGCATATCGCATGCTGACGCCCTCGCGCGGCGCCTGCTGGATGCTGTTGACGACTGTCGGCGCGGGCAGCCCCGCGACCTCCAGGATGGTCGGCGCGACGTCGATCACGTGGTGGAACTGCGATCGGATCTCGTTCTTGCCCTTGATCCCCTTCGGCCAGTGCACGATCGTGCCGTTGCGGGTGCCGCCCCAGTGCGATGCCACCTGCTTGGTCCACTGGTACGGGGTGCACATCGCGTGCGCCCAGCCCACCGCGTAGTGGTTCTAGGCGTTCGGCCCGCCGAAGGCATCGAGCCTGCTCGTCAGGAACTCGACCGTCTCGAGGTCGGGCATGCCGTTCGGCGTGGCCAGCTCGTTGAAGCAGCCGTTGAGGGTGCCCTCGGCCGAGGCGCCATTGTCCCCGAGGATGTAGTAGATGAGCGTGTCGTCGAGCACTTCCAGGCTCTGCAGGGTGTCTACGAGGCGGCCGAGGTGATGGTCGGTGTGCTCGAGGAACCCGGCGTTCCTCGCTCGGCGCCGGTGACGAGTGCGACCGCGCCCTCGATCCGCATCGACCGGCGATTATAGTCGCCCGCTCCGTATGCTATCCTCAACCCGTGCGGACACGGCACTCTCGACCGACCGCCAGGCGGATCGGCCTGGCGTAGGACCGGTCGCCACATTGCAGGACGTTGACGAACCGACTGAGTCGGCTGCTGCGGTCCGGACCTGCGCTCGGTGCGCTCATCGCGCTGGCCGGTCTGGGGATCGCCCTGCACCTGCGGTCAGAGGTGGCGGCCCCGCCCGACGCGCTGGTCGTTCCCGACTGGGCGTTGCTCGACCACACCGGCGCATTCCATCAGCTCTCGCGCTATCGCGACAGGGCCGCGGTCGTGCTCTTCGTCTATGGCGTGGGCTGTCCAGTGTCCCGCCAGAGCGTGCCGGCTCTCCGCGCTCTCCGTAGCCGGTTCTCGCGCGACCGGGTAGCCATCCTGCTCCTGAACGGGAATCCCCAGGACGATCGCGCGGCGCTTCAGCAGGAGGCCGCTCTCCTCGAACCGAATCTCCCCATTCTCAAGGACGACAGTCAGCTCGTGCTCGAGCGACTCCGCATCACCAGAACCGGCGAAGTTTTCGTCCTCGATCCCCGCACGTGGCACGTCGTCTACCGCGGACCACTCGACGACCGCCTTCACTACGAGGGGGCGCGACCCGCGGGTGGCCGGCGGGACTACGCGGCGGACGCCGTACAAGGGCTGCTGGACGGCCGCGCGCCGACCGGGAAGTCGATCCCGGCACCGGTCATCGGCTGCGTCATCAACACGGATGAGCTCGAGGCGAGCCGCCGGCGACCGCTCACGTACACGGGCGATGCGGCGCCGATCCTGCGCGAGCGCTGTGTCATGTGCCATCGCCCGGGTGGCATCGGACCCTGGGCCATGGACGGCTACGCACGCGTCAAGGGCTGGGCCCCCATGATGCGTGAGGTCATCCTCACGCGCCGCATGCCTCCCTGGAACGCTGACCCCGCCGTTGGGCGCTTCGCCCATGACCGGTCCCTGACCGTGGCCGAGCAGCGGACCCTCGTCCACTGGATCGACGCGGGCGCGCCGCGCGGCGAAGGTCCGGATCCTCTCGTCGTGGCGGCCGACGTCGTGCGCCAAACAGAGTGGCCGCTCGGGCCGCCGGATCTCGTGGTCGAGCTGCCGGAACAGGAGGTTCCGGCAAGCGGGGAGACCGACTATCGGTACGTGCGGATTCCCGTGACGGCCGTGAATGACCAATGGGTGCGCGCCGTCGACCTCCGGCCGGCCAACCGGGCGGTCGCGCATCACCTCTTCGCCTTCCTCGACTATCCGGCGCGCCTGCGCGACCGGCAGCCCGAGTGGTGGCGCTTTGCTATGAATACGTTCTTTGCCGCCTACGCGCCCGGGCTCGAGCCGACGCCGCTTCCGGAGGGGTCGGGGCTGCTTCTCCCCGCGGGCGCCACCTTCGTGTTCCAGCTCCACTACACCTCGGCCGGCTATGCCACGATTGACCGCCCGAAGTTGGGCCTATACTTTCATCGAGAACCGCCGCGGCTCGAGTACCGAGTCGGCGCGGTCGCCCAGCTCGACCTTCGTATTCCGCCCTTCGCGCCGGACCACGAGGTCCAGGCGACGCGCGTGCTCACCACGCCGGTGGTGCTCCACGACCTCGCTCCGCACATGCACTACCGGGGCAGCCGCTTCCGCTTCGAGGCGATCGCGCCTGACGGACGCCGCGAAGCCCTCCTGTCGGTCCCGCGCTTCCAATTCGCGTGGCAGGCCATCTACCAGCTGCAGGCGCCGAGGCGGCTGCCCGCCGGTACGACGATCGTCGCCACGGGGGCCTTCGACAACTCGCCGCAGAACCCCGCGAACCCCGACCCGTCCCGCGAGGTGCACTGGGGCGGGAAGAGCCGGGACGAGATGTTCATCGGATACTTCGGCTACACTGTGCCCCGCGTGTCGCCCTGAGCGCGAGGCGGGCCCGCGCCGCCGCCGCCGCCCTGCGCTGGGGCGCTGGCCCTGTGCGGGATGGCGGCGGCAGTTCTCATCGTCGGCGAGCTCTTCCTGCGGGCGGCCCTCGGCGAACACGTTCGCGCCCAGCGGGGCTTCCTCGGCGCCGAGAAGGACGCCGCCGACGCCCTGCTCGCCGCGACCATCACGAACGTCTACCGGCAGAACTATGTCGTCCATCCGTACTACGGCTACACCATGAAGCCCTTGCTCGACGGGAGCCCGTTCGGATGGAAGCGCGGACCGACCGCTACGGATTCCACAACGCTCCTGACGCCGGCATCGACCGCGGCGAGAACTCCGAAATCGTCATCGGCCTGTTGGGTGCCTCCGCCGCTTTTGGCTGGCTGATCGATGGCAACGCCGACACGATTGCCGGCCGGCTGGGCTTTGTCGTGTCGATCAACAGCCGCGCGAAACCTCTTGGTCCCCCGGAAGGTATTCTGGGGTGCCCTCCAGGGCACCTTACTCACCGGCGACCTCGCGGCTATCTTCAACGTCCCCGCGCCCGCCGGGTTCCTCGTCAAGACGGTCGCCCAGGGTTCGAGGGCGTGGGACATGGGCCTGAAGGGCGGCGATAGGATCTCACCATCGGCGGGAAGGAGCTGGCCCTGGGCGGCGACATCATCCTCTCGGTCGAGGGCATCCCTGTCGTGTCTGAGGACAACATCGAGAACATCCGAAACAAGTTGGCTGGCGTGGCGCCGGGCAGCCCGTTCAAGATGAGCGTGCTCCGCGGGGCGATGTTGGGGCAGGAGCCGCCGATCCAGCGTCGCTCGACGACGGCCGTCCGGCGCCCGGACTGCGCCAGGTGCCAGGCCAGGAGCTTGCCGCCCGCGCCGCTACCCAGGACGAGGTCCTCATAACGTTCCAGCTCAGCCATGCTCATCTCCTGATGCGATCACGGTGCACCTCGTACGGCGCACCGGCCAACTGATGTCCTCCTAGCCCTATGACGCCGGTGTGGGGGCGCCGGTTGCGCGTCGCGCCTGGAATGTCGGCAGACGCCACCATCTCGCCCCGTCAACCCTCTAAAGGGAGGCGAGAGCATCAGGTTGAGAGGGGCGTGCAGGAGAGCCGGGTCAGAGTCACGCCCGGGTCGCCTTCGATCCCGCCGCCTGGAGCTGGCGGACAATTCCGACGGTGTCCTCTGGATCTGGCCGGACCGTGTAGTCCGGATTCACATCGGCGGCTTGGATCCGTCCGTGCTGGTCGAGGACGTAGCGGGCGGGCATCGGAAGGCGAAAGCCCGGCTCGTCGTGAAACTTGTCGAGCGCGTTGCCGAAGGCCGCGTACAGATCCTTCAGAGGGGTTGGCAAGGTGAAGGCGAGCGCGAAGGCCTCGGCCACGCGGAGGTGGAGATCGGTCAGGACGTCGAACTCGAGCTTCGCGCGTCGGCGCACGACCCGCCCGTACGGCGCCACTTGTGGAGAGAGCGCGACGAGCGAGGCGCCCAGTGCTCGAAGCTCGGGCCACACCGCTTGCAGAGCTTCCAGCTCCATCATGCAGTAGGGTCACCAGTGTCCGCGGAAGAACGAGATCACCAGCGGGCCCCGGGCCAGCAGGTCAGAGGAGCGCACGAGCTCGCCGTCCTGGTTGGTGAGCTCGAACGCCGGAGCCAGATCGCCGACCTTGAGCGCGCGCTGGGCCAACCCGGACTGTCGGAGCTCCTCGGTGGCCCGGTGCATGGTCTCGATTGCCTCGCGAGGCGCATTGTACGGAGGCGCCCCGGACTCGAACGCGGCCTTGAAGGCATCCAAGCGCTGCTGGAGAGTCATCGGTCACCTCGCTGGGGCGGTCTGTGATGCTCGGTCACTCCTGCGATGCCCGGAGGGCGTGGCGCGGATGCGTAGTATGTTTCTATCGGAGTGATCGCCCGGCGCGATCACCGAGGGCCCGATGGAACTGAGACACCTGCGCTACTTCCGGGCGGTGGCGGAGTCGAGGGGGTTCCGCGAAGCGGCCCGCCGGCTGCACATCGTCCAGCCTGCGTTGAGCCAGACGGTTTCCGATCTCGAGCAGGAGCTCGGCGTCCAACTGTTGGTGCGCAACTCTCGCACCATGCGCCTGACCTCGGAGGGCGAGATCTTCCTGGAGGAGGCGAAACACCCTCACAGCAGCGACTTCATTTCGGTGATGAGCTTGGTGAGGCTGTCCTTGGCGTCGCCGAAGAGCATCATGCACTTCTCGCCGTAGTACAGGTCATTGTCCACGCCGGCGAAGCCCGGGCGCATGCTGCGCTTCAGCACGATGATCGACTTGGCGCGGTCGACCTCCAGGATCGGCATACCGAACAGGGGGCTCGACCTGTTGCTCTTGGCCGCGGGATTCGTGACGTCGTTGGCGCCCACGACCAGCGCGATATCGGCCTCCGGGAAGAACGGGTTCATCGCCTCCATCTCCACGAGCTGCTCGTAGGGAACGTTGGCCTCGGCCAGGAGCACGTTCATGTGGCCCGGCATGCGGCCGGCCACGGGATGGATCGCATACTTCACGTCGACCCCGCGCTCCTTCAAGATGTTGCCCAGCTCGGCCACCGCGTGCTGGGCCTGCGCCACGGCCATGCCGTAGCCGGGCACGACCACGACCTTGCGGGCGGTCTCGAAGAGCACGGCGGTCTCCTCGGGGGCGATGCTGCGCACGGTGCCTTTCGCCTCGGCGGCGGCCGCGGCGTCCTCCTCCGACGCCTTGCCGAACGCGCCGAAGAGCACGTTCGCCGCCGAGCGGTTCATCGCCCGGCACATGAGCAGGGCAAGCAGGAGGCCCGAGGTGCCGTCGAGCGATCCCGTGATGATCTGGATCTTGTTCGTCAGCACGAAACCCATGGCGGCGTCGGCGAGGCCGCCGTAGGAGTTGAGCAGCGCGATCACCACCGGCATGTCAGCGGCGCCGATGGGGATGACGAGCAGCAGGCCGAAGACCAGCGACATCCCCACCATCACGTAGAAGAACGGGGTCGCCGCCTGCGTGACGACCAGGTAGGCGCCCGAAGCGATGATGATGCCGAGCAGGGTCAGGCTGATCACGTTCTGGCCCCGGTACGTGGTGGGCCGCCCGGGCAGCAGCTCTTGGAGCTTGGCCGCGGCGATCAGGCTGCCCGTGAACGTGAGCCCGCCGACCACCACCTCGAAGTCGAGGGCCGTCAAGGTCACGCGGTCGAGCGCCCCCCCGTGACGAAAGTACTCGGAGACACCTACGAGGCACGCCGCGAGGGCCCCCAGCGAGTGCGACAGCGCCGTGCGCTGGGGCACCGCGGTCATCGGGATACGGAGCCCCATCGTGCCGCCGACCACCGCGCCGATCGCGAAGCCGAGGGCGATCAATCGGTACGTCACGATGTGCGGATGGAAGAGCGTGCCGACGACGGCGACCATCATCCCGAAGGCGGCGAGGGCCATGCCCGAGCGGGCCCACTTGGGCGAGCTCAGGCCCTTCAGCCCCAGCACGAACATCGCCGCCGAGAGGATGTACCCGTAGCGGAGCACCTCCGGAGCCACGTGCTCGTGAAGGTAGTCCCCCATCGCCATCCCGGCCGGCTTCATCGCGTAGAGGAGCGCGGCGGCGGCCCCGAAGACGGCAAGCACGAAGCCGACGGCCTGCAGCTCCACCGGTCGCCGCGTCCCGCCCGCGCGCTCCTCCGCCGTCTTGAACATCCGCAACATGCGGTCCGTGATCAGGAACCCGCCGACGGCGTTCGTGGACGAGCAGGTCACCGCCACGAAGCCGAGGAGGGTACACACCCAGCCGTGGGGAACGCTGCTGTAGTCGCTGCCCGCCACCACCAGCGAGCCGACCAGCGAGATCGCCGCGATTGCATTCGTCGCCGACATGAGGGGCGTGTGCAGGAGCGGGGGGACGCGGGTGATGATGTGGTAGCCGAGGAACCCGGCCAGCATGAAGATGTAGAGGCCGACTTCGAGCTCGGTCGTCATCCCGGCTTTCCCGGGGCCAAGGTGGCCTGGACCGCTTGGTTGACCACCGCGCCGCCGTGCGTGACGCAGGCGGCCTTGATGATCTCGTCGTCGAAGTCGAGCGCCAGCGCGCTGTCCTTGACGAACTCGCGGAGCAGCTCGGTCACGTTGCGCGCATAGAGCTGGCTGGCGTGGACCGGCATCGTGGCGGGCAGGTTGGTCGGGCCGTGGATGGTCACCCCGTGCCTGACGACCACCGCGTCGGGCTCGGTCAGCTCGCAGTTGCCGCCTGCCTCGGCGGCGACGTCGACGATCACCGAGCCGGGCCGCATGCCGGCCACGGTCTCCTTGGTCACCAGGCGCGGCGCGGGCTGCCCGGGCACCAGTGCGGTGGTGACGACCACGTCGAACTCCTTGATTCGCTCGGCGAGCATCTCCTGCTGACGGCGGCTCGCCTCCGCGGACAGCGCCGTCGCGTAGCCACTCTTGGCCTCGGCGTCGGCGATGCCCAGGTCGAACGCGAGGAACTTCGCGCCCAGGCTCTCGACCTGTTCCTTCACCACGGGCCGGACGTCGTAGCCCCAGACCTGCGCCCCGAGCCGGCGCGCGGTGGCGACAGCCTGGAGCCCGGCCACGCCCGCCCCGATCACGAGCACCCGGGCGGCGAAGACGGTACCGGCCGCGGTCATCAGCATCGGAAAGAACTTCGCCAGCGACTGGGCCGCGATGAGGACCGCCTTGTAGCCCGCGATGTTGGCCTGTGACGACAGCGCGTCCATCTTCTGCGCACGGCTGATGCGGGGGATGCCTTCCATGCCGAAGCTGGTGACCCGGCCCGCAGCCAGCTGCTGCACGAGGTCGGGGCTGGTGAGCGCCTGCAGGAACGACACCAGCACCGCGCCCTCGTGGAGCCGGCTCACTTCACCCGGAGCGGGCTTCTGCACCTTGAGGACGACGTTGGCCCCTGCGTAGAGTGCGTCCGCGTCGGGCGCAATGCGCGCGCCAGCCCGTTCGAAGGCGGCGTCGGACTGGAATGCGCCGTCGCCGGCTCCCGTCTCGATGACGATCTCCAGCCCAGCTCCGACGAGCGTGGCCGCGGCATCCGGGGTCAGCGCGACGCGGCGCTCGCCCGCGGCAATCTCTCTGGGCACCCCGATCTTCATGGGCGGTTCGTCTGGTCCCAGCGAGAAGAAATGACGAGCTGACGAATCGCGGATTCTAGCGACCTGGCGAAATGGACGCCACGCCGCCTCGCCAGGGCCACTCCGCCGACCGCCGCGCCTCGTAGGCGGCGATGGCGGGCTCGTAGCTGAGGGTCAGGGCGATCTCATCCTGGCCGCGGAGCAGGCACTCCTTGCGAAAACCGTCGACCTCGAAGGCGTGACGCGCGCCGTTGGGGCCTGTGATCGTCTGCGCCGGCAGGTCGACGACCACGGTGGCGCCCGGGCGCTCGCGCAGCTGCCGCCTCAGTCCGCCGCAGACGTCGGCGGTGAGGACGACGGCGAGCAGGCCGTTCTTGGCGCAGTTCTCACTGAAGATGTCGCCGAAGCTCGGGGCCACGCAGGCCCGGAACCCGTTGGCGGCCAGCGCCCACACGGCCGCCTCGCGCGAAGATCCGCAGGCGAAGTTCTCGGCGGCCACCACGATCCGGGCGCCGCGGTAAGGCGCCTGGTTCAGGACAAACTCGGGCCGCTCGCGCCCCTCATCGTCGAAGCGGACGTCATGGAACAGGTAGCGCTCGTACCCGGGTCCGGGCGCGTGACGGAGAAACCGCGCCGGGATGATCCGGTCGGTGTCTACGTTGGGCAGATCGATGGGGACGGCCACCGCCTCCAGGCGCCCGAAGGGCTCCATCAGCGGGCCGCCAAGCTGCGCACGTCGACGATGGCGCCGGTGACGGCCGCTGCCGCGGCCATTGCCGGGCTCATCAGGTGCGTGCGCACACCCTTCCCCTGCCGGCCCTCGAAGTTGCGGTTGGAGGTCGAGGCGATCCGCTCGCCGGGCCGGCCGAGGTCACCGTTCATCCCGACGCACATCGAGCAGCCCGGCTCTCGCCACTCGAAGCCCGCCTCTCGGAAGACGCGGTCGAGGCCCTCGCGCTCGGCGGCCTCTTTCACGAGGCCCGAGCCCGGCACCACCAGGGCCGGCACTCGCACGCGGCGGCCGCGCGCCACCGTGGCGGCAACGCGAAGGTCATCGAGGCGGCTATTGGTGCAGGAACCGATGAAGACGCGGTCGACGGTGATACCGGTCAGCGGTGTCCCGGCGGTGAGACCCATGTACGCGAGCATGCGTTCCATGGAGGCGCGGCGAATGGTGTCGGGCGCGCAGGAAGGATCGGGCACGCCCTCGGTAACGGGCACGGCCGTCTCCGGGCTGGTGCCCCACGTGACCATCGGCGCGATGGCCTCGCCGTCGAGGGTCACCTCGCGGTCGAAGACGGCGCCGGCGTCGCTGGGGAGGGTCTTCCAGTAGGCGACGGCCTGTTGCCAGCGATCGCCCGCAGGGGCCCACGGCCGACCGTGGACGTACGCATAGGTCGTGTCGTCAGGCGCGACCATCCCGGCCCGCGCCCCGGCCTCGATCGACATGTTGCAGACCGTCATCCGCTCGTCCATCGACATGGCTCGGATGGTCGAGCCCGCGTACTCGATGGCGTGGCCGGTCCCGCCCCCGGCGCCGATAGCGGCGATGACGGCGAGGATGACGTCCATGGCATGGACACCGATTCCGCGAGGGCCGTCGACCGTGACGCGCATGACCCGCGGCTGGCGCTGCCAGAGGCATTGGGTGGCCAGGACGTGCTCGACCTCGGAGGAGCCGATGCCGGCGGCCAGGCAACCGAAGGCGCCGTGGGTTGAGGTGTGAGAGTCGCCGCACACGAGGAAGAGTCCGGGCTCGGTGAAGCCTTGCTCGGGCCCGATGATGTGGACGATGCCCTGGCGAGCATCGGTTGGACCAAGGTAATCGATACCGTTGCGCTCCGTATGGTGCTGGAGTCGCTCTACCATCGCGCGTATAGCAGGATCGGCGATGCCGGCGGCACGGCCGACGGTCGGCACGTAGTGGTCGGCGGTCGCCAGCGACTGGGCAGGCCGCCGCACCGTCAGCCCGCGCCGGGCGAGCCGCTCGAAGGCGGCGCCGCTGCCGTCGTGGAGGAGCAGCCGGTCGACATAGAGAAGCGCCCGGCTGCCGGGACCGGTGGCGACGACGTGACTCTCCCAGATCTTGTCGAACATCGTGCGGGGCGTGCTCATGCCCGACCGCTCAGTCGCGCGACGGGCGGTAGCCGACGGAGTCCTGGTACTTCTCGATCTCCTCGGCAGGGAGGAATTCCTCCTCCCAGCGGCGAATCTGATCGAAGCCGGCAAAGGCATGGACGTTGGCGAGTGGGTGTTGCGCGAGCGCCTCGGCGAATTCCGCCTCCACCACCGGCCCCCGCTCGCGGAGCGCCACCGCGAAGTCATAGAGCGCGCGGAGCGTCACCCGGAGCAGGGCGCCGGGCAGGATGGTCACCGCCAGGCCGAGGTCCTGCATCTCGCCCAAGGTGAAGCGGGGCGACACGCCGGTCTGGTTGTAGAAGACGGGACCCTTTACCTCGGCCGACACGCGTCGGACCTCGTCCGCCGAGGTCGGTCCCTCGACGAAGGCCAGATCGGCGCCGGCCTCCAGGTAGACGTTGGCCCGCCGGATGGCCTCGTCGAGCGAGCCGCCGTGGGCTCCCCGAGCGTCGGTGCGGGCGATGATGACGAAGTCGGGGTCAAGCTCCTTGCGCACCCGGTGGGCCGCCCGATACTTGCCGACGGCTTCTTCCAGCGCGATCACCTGGCGTCCCGCCACATGACCGCAGCGTTTGGGAACGACCTGGTCCTCGATGTGAATGGCGGCCACACCCGTCTGGATGTACTCGCGCACGGTGCGGATGACGTTGATGGCGTTGCCATAGCCGTTGTCGGCGTCGGCGATCACGGGCAAGGCCACCGCGTTGGCGATGTAGCGGGCGTTCAGGTGCATCTCGGTCATGGTGGCCAGTCCGGCGTCGGGCAACCCGAGCAGGGCCAGCGCGGTGCCATACCCCGTCATGTAGACGGCGGGAAAGCCCGCGCGCTCGAGGATGCGGGCGCTGAGCGCGTCGTAGCAGCCGGGAACGAGGAGCGTCCGCCCTTGGGCCAGCAGCTGGCGCAGGCGCGTGGTCTGCTTCATGGCGCCAGCAGCTCGACCGTGAGCTCGATCGCGTCCACGATCGCCTGATCGTTAGCCGCAACCGGCCTCTTGCGGGTGATCTCTGTCAGTCTGGCCATGCGTCCCTCCGTTCGACTGGCCGCCACTTCAGGCGCGGGGCCTCTCCGCGCGCATATCCATGGGCGTTTTGCCGGGCGGCAGCGGCGGCCGCCGTACCAGCTCCTCGAGCGGAGCCCCGGCCTCGTAGTCGCGGATCAATTGCTCCGGATCGTAGATAACCCCGATGGGGTTGGCCGCGAAGTCCGGGCCGACCAGGTACGCGTGCGCCTCGTCCGCGGTCGCGAAGTTATCGATCTGCAGCTCCACGCGCAGGCCGTCCGGGTCGCAGTAGTACATCGAGGTCGTCGGCCCGTGGTTGATGCAGCGGGCCGGCTCGATTCCGTGCCCCTTGAGCCGCCGGTAGGTCGACAGAAGATCGCCGAGACTGGCGTAGGTGAAGGCGATGTGGTGCACGCCGGCGGCGTCCGCATCGGCGGCCCGGCCCCCCCGGACCTTGATGATGGCCACCCGATGGTGTTCGTCGTCATAGGTGAGGAACGCGATGAACTCGTTCCGGAAGACCACCCCCGCCTGGAGCACCGCGGCGTACCACTCGATCATCGCGTCGTAGTTGGCCGTCTTCAGCACGACGTGGGCGAACTTTGCCGGGGTGATCCGGTGTGCCGGCTCCGCAAGGGTCCGGCTCGATGCGACCATGTAACTCATCGCGTTCCCTCCCTGCCTCAAATTGGCCCGGATGGTACTCTGAATCAAGACCTTTCGCCGACCGTCAAGTTGGGCGGCCGCGCGACCACGCATATCATGCTGACGTGGACACCAATGCGCATCCAGCCCTGAATCGGCTGGTCACCCGCGCCGCGCGTGACCCCGACGTCCTGGCCGTGATCGTCTTCGGCAGCCGGGCGCGTGGCGACGCATCGCCGCGGTCTGACCTCGACGTCTGCCTTGTCCTGGGGAGGGAGCGCATGAGCGACGTCGCGCTCGACGGCAAGCGGCTGGCGTACCTGGCCGAGGCTGACGTGGACCTCGTCGTGTTCCAGCGGCTTCCGCTTGTCGTACGGAGCCGTATTCTCAAGGAAGGCTCGGTTCTCTTCGTGCGCGACGAGCCGGCGCTGTACGCGCTGGCCACCCGCACCGCGCGAGCCTTCGAGGCTTTCCGGCACATCCACCGGCACTACCTGGAGCAGGTCGCGCGTGATTGATCGCGACCGTCTCCTGGCCCGACTCGACGAGATGGATGGGTACCTGGCCGAGCTCCGCGCCGTAGCACCCGCGCGGCTCAGCGAGTACAAGAGCATCGAGAAGCGGCGCGCGTGTGAGCGACTGCTGCAGATCCTCGTCGAGGCCGTCGTCGACGTGTGCTCGCTCCTGGTGTCGGGTCTGCGGTTAGGATTACCGGGAGATGAGGACGATCTGTTCCAGAAGCTGCTGGTCCGAGGCGTCCTCTCGACGGAGATGACGGCGACCGTGCGCCGGATGAAAGGACTGCGCAACCTGCTCGTGCACGAATACGGGCGCATCGACGACGAGATCGTCTTCGAGACGCTCACCCACCGCCTCGGAGACTTCGAGGCCTTCAAGCGGGAGGTGTTGGACTTCCTCCGCCGGGCTTCGTAGCCGGAGGCGGCGGGTCGTGTGAACGCCGGCCCGCCGCGACTGTTGGAGAGACGTGATTTGGCCGCTCGGCATGGGCCCGTGAAATGACCGCTTCTGCCGCCTGGCTCAGAACCTGGCAGACCTGTGGGTCGGCGTTGAGGCGCTTAACCTGAGGCTTCCCATGATGGGACTCTGGGTGTCGACGTAGGTGTGGCGCGGGAAAAAGCAAAGCCGGCTGAAGTGAACAGAGCTTTGTACTCCTCCAGATTGCGCTCCCGGCCACCAAGCATGACCAGCATGTCCAGGTCGATCAACGGGGAAGAGCCGGGTGCGCCGATCTCGCCGATCAACATCTCCACCGCGACGATGCGTCCGCCTGGGTGAATTGCCCGTCGACAGTTTTTCAGAATCGCGATGCAGGCATCGTCGCTCCAGTCGTGCAGGACCAACTTCAACAGATAGAGGTCAGCCAGCGGCACCGATGTGAAGAAATCCCCGGCCACTGCGGAAAAGCGACCGTGCAGGCCGAGGTCTTCGGCGGCCGGGAGGGCGCTGGGAACAGTATGGGCACGATCGAACACCACGCCCCGAAGGGCCGGGTTCTTCTTCATGAGCGCGGCGAAGCGGCGCGCCGAGGAACCCCGGGGGAGCCCGGCGCGGGCTCGCTCATGGCCTGGCCACGCCGGGCAGCAGGGCAACACTGTGTCAGGGTGCATTCACCAGATGTGACGGTTGTCAGGGCGCCATGAAGCATCGGTGTGGCATCTTTTTTGCGAGAATCAAAAAGAGCCGGGGGACGCCCGGGGACTCGCGCCATGATGACTCCCGAAGTTGGACGGTGGTCCCAGCCGGCCGATCACACCGAGAAGATCGAAGTGCGCGGTATCATTGCACGCCGCACCGCCCCACGGCATCGTGCCTCCCAAGGAAAAATGCCCGACAGCTTGCCTATCGAGTTCGCACGCTTGCCTATCGAGTTCGCAGTGATCCCTCCGAGAAAAAAGTGCGGTCGACGAATCGCGACGCCCTGTCCACGCGTCGTAGGAGCAGGAGGATCGTTCATGGAACCGTGGTTCGTGGCCCTGACCTCGTCGATTCCCGTGGCGGCGGTTTCGTTCGTCTGGACCTACCGATGGCGTGAGAAGGTACGCGCTCGCCGGGCCCAGCCGCTGGGGGCAGCCTCCTCGTAATCTTCCCGGGCGCCCACCCCGCAGGGCGCCCTCATCCGAGTCAGCCGGCGCGAGACGAGACGGGCTTGAACGCCGCTGGCAGCCGCTTGATGCCGCGAATGAAGTTCGAACGCAGCTTCTCGGGCTTTCCCGTCGCCTCGATGTCGGGCAGGCGACGGAGCAACTCGGTGAACATCACGGTGATTTCGCGTCGTGCCAGGTGGGCTCCCAGGCAGAAGTGGGGACCACCGGTCCCGAAGCCGGCCTGCTCGTTCGGCGCACGGGTGATATCGAAGCGGTAGGGATCCAGGCAGTACGCCTCGTCGCGATTCGCCGAGAAGTACCACATCACAACCTTGTCGCCGGCGCGCATCTCGACACCGGCGCATGCGGTGTCGCGGCTGACGGTACGGCGCATGTGCAGGACCGGGGTTGCCCACCGGACAATCTCCTCGGCCGCGGTGCCCGCGCAGCCGTCGAGGTCGGCCAGCCAGCGCTGCTTCTGATCCGGGAACTGGGTGAATGCCCACAGGCCATGACTGATGGCGGTCCGGGTCGTCTCGTTGCCGGCGGCGATGAGCAAGAGGATGAAAGGCCCCAGATCGTGGGGCGGCATGGCTTCACCGTCCACCTCCGCATGG
Organism: Candidatus Methylomirabilota bacterium; assembly: GCA_046726415.1. Lineage (GTDB taxonomy): Bacteria > Methylomirabilota > Methylomirabilia > Rokubacteriales > CSP1-6 > CAVWFS01. Next base: position 33,154 of record JBKPAK010000146.1, on the reverse strand, counting down.
ACGAGCGTCGTGGCGAGGTCGCTCTCGGGATGCTCCAGGCGGCTCCGACCGAGCCAGAGCCCGTAGTCGCGCAGTTCCTCTCCCGCTTGCCGGAGCGATTCCTTGGTGCCGCCATACTCGGCGTCGCCGCCGCCCAGCAGCCGATTGGTGAGGTCGAGCACGCGAGGCCGATCGGCCTCGGGGACGCCCACCATGTCGCAGATGATGGCCACCGGCAGCACCGCCGCCACCTCGGAGACGAACTCGACCTCGCCCTTGGGGGCGATGGCGTCGACGATCTCGCGCGCTCGACGCCGGACCGACTCTTCCGCCCTGGCGACCATCTTCGGCGTGAAGCCCCGGTTGACCACTGCGCGGAGCTTCGTGTGCTTCGGCGGATCCGTGGAGATCATCGAGCGAATGGCGGTGAGCTGCGGCATGTCCTCCGGGTCCATCATCGCTTGGATCCCGTGGGCCGAGCTGAACGTCTCCCAGTCGCGGGTCGCCGCGGCCACATCGTGGTAGCGGGTGAGGGACCAGAAGCCCTTCCCCGAGTCGGGATGCTGATGCCAGGCCACGGGTCGCTCACGGCGCAGCTTGGCGAGGGCACCGTCCCCGTCGTCGCGCAGCCAGAAGTCAAAGCTGGCCAGGTTGATCTCGTCCAATGCGAGGGTCGTGGTCGGGGTCGGAATGACACTCATGCCGTGCTCCTTCCTGCGGAGAGGTCGGCCTCGAGCTACACTCTACTCAAGACGCATCGGCGAGGGGCGAAAAATGCTTGTACGGGTAGACCGGGATCTCTGCGAGAGCAACGCCGTGTGCGCGCGCCTCGTGCCCGAGGTCTTCGAAGTGGGCGAGGACGACCAGCTGCGCCTGAAACAGGAGCGGCCGCCCGAGGCACTGCGGGCCCGCGTTGAAGGGGCCGTACGGCGCTGCCCTAAGCAAGCTCTCTCGATCGTCGACGAGCCGACCTGAGCCAACAGCGGATCGGTCATCCTCCCCTCACGCCGCGGATCGCGCCCGGTCGAGGGGGATGACCCGAGCGATCGCGGTGGCCGTGGCGATGAGCGTGGCGTGGGAATCGAGCAGCGACGCCTCGATGAACGCCATGTCGCCATCGCGATCTGGATCCGGCTCTCGCTCGGGGAGACGCCGATCTTCCAGGACATCAAGGCGCGGGGCCGCACCACCACCAACCCGTGGCGCGAGGCGTTTCTCAGCAAGAATTTCAAGTACGTGGTCATCGCTAGCGTGGTGGTGCTGGGACAGGGTTGCGTCTGGTACAGCGGCCAGTTCTGGGCGCTCTACTTCCTTCAGACGGTCAAGAAGCTCGACGTGCTCACATCGAGCTGGATCGTCGGCATCGCGCTGCTGATCGCCACCCCCACCCTGATCTTCTGGGGCTGGCTCTCGGATAAGGTCGGCCGCAAGCCGATCATCCTGGGCGGCATGGCCCTGGCCTCGCTCACGTACTACCCGCTCTACTCGGCGCTGGGGGCCTACGCGGATCCTAAGAACGTCAACTACGCGATGTCGATTCTCATCGTGGTGATCCTGGTGAATTACGTCGGCATGACCTACGGGCCGATCGGGGCGTTCCTGGCCGAGTTCTTCCCCTCTCGGATCCGATATACCTCGGTGTCGGTGCCGTATCACATTGGCAACGGTTGGGGCGGCGGTCTGGTCCCGATCGTCACGACCTCGATGTACCTCTCCACCAACAGCGTGGCCTATGCGCTCGTCTATCCCATCGTGGTACCGGCCATCATGTTCCTGATCGCGGTCTTCGTGATGCCGGAGACGCGCAAGCACAGCATCTGGGAGGAGGGCGCGATCGAGTCGGCCCGCGCCCGCGGATAAGCTCTTCCGGAGCAGGGGAAGGCGATCGCCGCCTCCCCCTGCGCCTCTGGCCTTACGGCATTGTCGCGCCCGCGGGAGCAGCGGCTTTCGACGATTCGCTGTTCACGTCGGAGTCGAGTCTCACCCGCGAAGCCGACTTCAGGGCATCGAGATCCTCCAGCCCCAGCCGGCGGACGGACGTCTCGAAACGGTCCTGCATCCGGGCATCGTTCGCGTTGAGGTTGCGGGTGAAGCAGCAGTATTCCAGCTGGATGCCGTTGGGGTCCTTGAAGTAGATGGACTTGGCCCACTCGTGGTCAACCACATCGGTGACGTCGACGCCTCGGGCGAGCAGCTCGTTGCGCTTCTCGTCCAGCCCCGCCTCCGAGCCCGCCTCGAAGGCGAAGTGATAAAACGCATTCGGCACCCCGAGGCCGCGGTTGATCCCCGCGTCGTACCAGGCCGGCACCCCCGGCACTCCCCGAGCTTCCATGAAGGCGATGAACTGATCGCGCCCGGTGTCGAAGAAGATGTGGCGAATCTGCCCACCCTCCTGCATCTTGATGGTGTCGCAGCGCACCGCCTTGAACTTCAGGATGTTCTCGTAGAAATCGCGGGTCTTGTCGAGATCCAGCGTCGAAAGGCCGATGTGGGAAAAGCCTCGGTGGGACATGCTGGCCTCCTTTGGGGCGACTCCGGCCACCCGGGTCACCGCTCCTGATGCGCGGGCGCGCCGCCGCTGTCACTTCGGCGACTTTCGCCGGGCGCGGGCGGATTCCATACTGGTCATGCCAGCTCTCCCCATCCGGGTCGGTCGATCTCTGCCATTATCCATGGCGTATCGCCGTCGTCCAGCCCGAGCCGCTCGCATCCTCGGTTCGTGGTCCATCGGACGTCGCGGAACCAGGAGCCCGGAGTACTGGCCATGGCTCCATGTCCACAGTGTTTTAGGGTAACGTAGGGGTGACCTTTTTCAACATGTAGCCACGGCGCGTCAGGGAAGGAGGCCGATGCCCGATTCCGCCGTCGTCCGAACGGGGATTACCGGACTCGATGACATTCTGCTCGGAGGTCTCCCGCGCGGCAATGTCGTCATCGTGACCGGCTCACCCGGTACCGGCAAGACCACGCTCGGCGTCGAGTTTGTGTATCGCGGCGCGCGCGAATTTGAGGAGCCGGGCATCATCGTGACGTTCGAGGTCTCGGCGGAGAGGCTCATCCGTGACGCCGCGCAGTTCGGCTGGGACCTGCGAGCGCTGGAAGCCCAGGGCCATCTGAAGATCCTGTCCACGACGTGGCGCGTGTTCCAGGAGGAGGTAGTCGAGCCGGACAGCGTGCTGCTGACCGAGGCAAGCCGCATGGGCGCGCGACGGATCTTCATCGACGGCCTGGCCGGCATGCGCAACGGCAATGGCGACGCGCGCGAGCTCTTCCACATCCTGGTCGAGGCCCTGCACCGCGAAGAGGTGACTGCCATGTTCGCGCTCGACGCGCCCGCGGACCGCGCCGGCACCGGCACGGTGCCGGCGGACTACATCGCGGACACGATCATCCGGCTTGGGCGGGAGTCGGTCCGTCGCGCCGTCATGCGATCGCTCGAGATCGTGAAATCGCGGGGTCAAGACTACCTGCTGGGATCACACTCGTTCCGCATCGTGAACCAGCGCGGGCTCGAGGTATACCGACGGGCGCAAGCCGTGGCGGACCGGGACTGGATTCCGGCCGGTACAGCGGATGTCACGGCGCGGGTCCCGACGGGGGTCGACGGTCTCGACGACGTCCTCAACGGTGGGTACTTCGTCGGCAGCACGACATTGGTCGTGGGCATTTCCGGAGTTGGGAAAACCGTCATGGGGTTACAGTTCCTGGCCGAGGGCGCCCGGCGGGGGGAACGAGGCCTCATGGTGACGCTCGACGAAACCCAGACCCGGATGATCCGAAACGCGGCCACCCTTGGAATCGACCTCAGGCACGAGATCGACCGCGGCCTGCTCGACGTGTGGTACGAACCCCCGCAGGAGATGGAGATCGACCGCCATTTCGCCGAACTGGAGAGACGGGTCGCGCGTCTCACGCCGCAGCGCGTCGTCGTCGACAGCCTGGCCGGGTACGGGTCGATGATCAGCCCCACCGCCTACTCGCGGGACTTCCTTCATGCCGTCGTGGCGCTGTTTCGGCAGCGGCACATTACCGCCCTGTTCAGCCACGAAAATCCCGAGATGTTGGGCATGTCCTCCATGACCGGAATCATGGAAGTCAGCTCGGTGGTGGACAACATTCTGCTCCTGAACTGGGTCGAATTGGGCGACACGTTCCGGCTCGGGCTCACGATCGCAAAAGCGCGGGCGATGCCGACCAGCCGCACGACCTACGAATGCGAGATCGTGGATGGCCGGGGTCTCCGTATACTGCCCCGCGCGGTTCCCGTGCCACAACTGCCGTTCTCGCGGTACTACGGTCTCCTGTCCCGGTCACCGGAACGCCGCAGTCCGGAGACGAATCCCCGCCCCGAGACCTAGGTCTCGGAACGTATGGGCGCGCTGCACGGCCTCATCGAGCCGGAGGGGTGGGTCGGCGCCCTGGAGAAATTCGGGGCCGCCACGGACATGGCGATCAGTGTCTATGAATCGCCAGACCATCGAATTCTCGGGCCCGTGCACTCGACCCGCTTCTTCGAGGCCACCAGCCAAGGTCGCCGCGACCCCCCGCTGTTCAGCGAATGCGCCCGCGACTGTCTCGCGCAACCCAGCTCGGCGGTCATCGTCGAGGACCACGGCGTGGCCGTCATCGGCAGCGCGCTCCGGCGGGGCGACGAGGTCATCGGCGCCGTGGTCGGCGGGTATCGCCTGACGGCCTTCCCGGAGGAGTCGGCGATCCTGCGCTTTACCCGGCGTCACGACCTGCCGATGCATGCCGTGTGGCCGACGATCCGCCGCCAAGCTCCTCTGCTTCGGACTCGCCTCCGCGTGTACGCGGATCTGCTCGCGGCGTTCACCGACACGCTCGTGAGCGAGAAGATCCGCGCGCAGGACTCGGCGCAGGCGGCGGCCCGGCTCGCCGAGGCGAACCAGGCGAAGGACCAGTTCCTGGCAATGCTCGCGCACGAACTGCGGAATCCGCTTGCCCCGATCCGGATCGCCACCCAGATCATCGGCCACGGTCCGGCGAGCCCGTCGGACATCCAAAAGGCCCGGGAGATCATGGACCGTCAAGTCGGGCATCTGGCGCGGCTGCTGGACGACTTGCTGGATGTCGCCCGAATCACGCGGGGCAGCATCGAGCTTCGGAAGGAGTCCGTCGATCTCGCCACGGTGATTGAAGCGGCGCTCGAAGCCAGCCGTCCGCTCATCGAGCAGCACGGGCACACTCTTGCCGTGTCTTTGTCGGAGGAACGGTTGTGGCTCGACGCCGATCCGATCCGGCTCGCGCAAGTCGTCACGAATCTCCTGAACAATGCCGCGAAATATACGCCTCCCCACGGGCACATCGCCGTGGCCGCCTCGCTCGAGGGGCGGCAGGCTGTGCTGCGAGTCCGCGATGACGGGATCGGGATGGCGCCGGAGCTCGTTTCGCGCGTCTTCGATCTCTTCATGCAGGGCGACCGATCGCTGGCCCATGTCTCTGGCGGTCTGGGCATCGGCCTCACGATCGTCCGCAAGCTCGTGGAGCTTCATGGGGGCACGGTTTCGGCCACCAGTGAGGGCCGCGGATGGGGCAGCGAGTTTGTGGTTCGGCTGCCGATCGTCGGCGCTCCCGCCGCGACCAGCGGGGTCCCGGCGGGCGAGGTCAGGCGCCTTCCTCCGTTGCGCATTCTCGTCATCGAGGACAATGCGGACACGCGGGAGCTCATCCGGGCACTGTTGGCTCGTGATGGGCATCGGGTGCGGGTCGCGGATCGGGGCGCATCCGGTATCGATCTGGCGCACTCCGTTCGACCAGACGTCGCCCTCGTGGACATTGGCCTCCCGGATGTCGATGGCTATGAGGTCGGCCGACGGATCCGGGCCATCCTGGGCGAGTCGGTTCGACTCATTGCGCTTACCGGATATGGCCAAGCCGAGCATCGGCAACGGTCCGAAGATGCGGGCTTTGATGCGCACTTGGTCAAGCCGGTGTCGGAGCAGCTCCTCCGCGAAACCCTCGCGGCGCGCTATGCGCCATCCCGATGACTCGGCTCCGCGAGACGTGCCCCCGTCTGGCTCGAAGATCCGCTGACGTCCACGGCCGACCTCAGAGGATCTCGAACCTCCTGTTTCGCGCCCAGGCGTAGACTCGGAAGTCGCCGTCGAACGTGAGGATGCGCGCCTCCTGGTGGATCTCCGCGCATCGGATGAGGCATGCGTCGGCCAGCGAGATCGGCCGATCCGAATACTTTCGCAACAGCGCCTCGATGCTCGTCCAGTTTTCATCGGTCGACATCGCCAGCTGGTACACGCCGCGCCGGCCGAGCGCGATGACTTCGGCGGGCGCCGCAGGGTGGAGCTTCCCCAGAAGGAAGCAGGCCTCGGCCAGGACCGCCTCGCAACAGCGAAACGGAGGCGCGCACTCGCCGAACAATCGGCGCGCCCCGGCATGCTGGGCATCGTTCCTGGAGAGGAGGACGATCAGGGGGCCGGTATCGAGCAGGATTCCCGCCGGGTTCACCGACCGAAACCCTCGAGGTGTTCCCAGCTCGTAGACAGGTCCAGCGGACCGTTCTTGAACCGCCCTGCGCTGCGCCCGGCCAGATCGAGGGCGCTGTGCCGCCGGTCCTCCGCCGCCGCGACGAGGTGCAGGCCGCGCCGGAGGAGTTCGGACTCGGTGCGGCCGGTCGATCGCTTCAGCCGATCGAGCACGCGGCGGTCCTTCTCGCCGAGGCGCGCGTGAACATACTTCTTCATCCTCGCCACTGTGGCACACTCAGGAGGTCGTGTGCTACAGGCGGCGATTCCCAGGGGCGCGTCATCGCCATTACCTCCGCAGTAGTTGAAGCCGGCGCGGCGCGCGGTCATTCTGCAGTTGTGTCTCGCCGTCTATCAGCGCCTTGTTGCATTTCGATGTCATCAAGATCGTCCCCTGACGTGTGGACTACCCGCATGCTGTCGCGGAACGACGCAGCTCAGGCCGATCACGCGAGAGGTCGTCCTGGTGGGCTTGACCCCCGCGGGCCAGGGCTTGACGCCCGAACGCCACACATGATGTCGGGCGCAACGCCCGAGCCCGATGACGGCCCCCGGGCGATACGAACTCCCAGGTGTCGTGGCGACCACGTCGGGATCGACACGCTGCCACTCCATCGTGGGGTGTCCCGTTCCAGAACGAAACGACCTCGTCGCGTCGGCCGGGAGTTTTCGACCATTCGGTCGGCGCCGGCGAAGTTGGTCGTCTCTTTGCACCGATTCGGACGCAGGTGGGCGGTGGCCCGATGATGAACTTGAGCGAATATCTTCAGATCGAGGAGAGTGCCCGGGATCGCGTTGGCGAGCTTCGGCGCGCAGGCACGCGGCGGATGGCGAAACCGGACCGCGCTCGGTCGTCGACCCTCGCGACGATGCTCTACCTCGCCTCCGCGCTCCGGGCCCGGCCGCGCGCCATCGATCGCTACATCGATTACTTCGGCGAGCAGGTACGTCAGCCGCGATGAGGGCAAGAAGGAGGCGGACGAATGCTTCGGCCGCACCTCGGGCGGCCCGCACCGCCGCTGGCCCTCGGGCTCTCGCTTCACATGGCGCCACCTGCGGTGTCTTAGGGAGAGACGGAGGCCCGGGCTCACATCGCTGAGGAGTAAATTTGGTCATCAACGGCGACCACGGACAGAGGCATCGCGAAGCAGTACAGGAGGTAAAGGACGACCGACATGAGGGTCATGAAGCCGTGCGTGGGTGGGCTCGACCGGTATCTCACATTCGGCCAGCGTCGGTACTGAGCATGGCGCCGGGTACGCGGACAGACGCCGACGCGGCCCTGGTGGAGGCGCTGCGCCGGGACGATCCCGACGCTCTCGACCAGCTCGTCGAACGCTATGGCGACCGCGTCTACCGGTTGGCCATGAGCATCATGGGCGTGAAGGACGATGCCGAAGCGACCGCCCTGGATGCGCTGTGGACGGCCGCTCGCGGCATCCACACGTTTACCGGCGAGCCGGCGTTCGCGTCCTGGATCTATCGGATCACCGCCAACGCGGCGTACGAGCAGCTGCGCATGCGTCGGCAGGACACCAGCGAGATCGCGCTGGACGACCTGCTTCCTCCGCTCGACAGTGACGGCGGGCACTTCGAGCCCATGGACGACTGGTCGAACCGGGTGGACGAGGTGGCGCTCCAGACCGAGCTGCGCCAGGTCCTGACCGAGGCGATCGACGGGCTTCCCCCTGACTACCGGACCGCGCTGATCCTCCACGACTTCGAAGGAGCGTCGAACCCCGAGATCGCTGAGACGCTCGGCATCAGCCTCCCGGCGGTGAAGTCACGGGTGCACCGCTCGCGGCTTTTCGTGCGCAAGCGCCTCTCCGAGTACCTTCAGGCTGCTTAATCCCGTGAGGTCGACGTTGGCACCAGCAAGTTGGTGATCTGGCCGGCGCGCCCGCGATCCCGCTGCCCCCGCAAAAAAGTCGCGCCGCATGTCGATTCGGACCGTTGGCGTTCGACTCACTGCTGAAGGCAGGCACATGACCACCACATGAATGGAGGACGACCTTTGAAATTCTTATACCTCGGACGGGACGCCATGATGCGGGAGTGCCTCGCCGACGACGACGTCCGGTGGAAGGGCGGCAAGGTCGTGGTGACCGATGGTCCATTCGCCGAAACAAAGGAGCAGTTGGGCGAACTTCTGGTGCTCGAGGTGCAGCCCCGCATCGGGAAGGAGTGACGACCCTCTGGGCCGGACGCGTGCTGAGCGCCCTATCCTCGCTCTTCCTCCTCTTCGACGCCGTGATGAAACTGGTGAAGCCTTCGCCAGTCGTGGAGGCAACCGTGGCGCTCGGCTATCCCGAAGGCGTCATTCGCGGCCTCGGGATCGCGCTGCTGGCCAGCACGATCCTCTATGTGATTCCACGCACCGCCGTTCTCGGCGCCATCCTGCTGACGGGCTATCTGGGGGGCGCCGTCGCCACGCACGTCCGGGTCGCCAGCGGGGCGTTTCCGGTCGTCTTCCCGATCATCCTCGGCGCCCTGCTCTGGGGCGGCCTGGACTTGCGCGATGAGCGGCTGCGCTCCCTGGTTCCCTGGCAAATGTAGACCCACCACTCGCCCATCGATCTTCGACAAGGAGCCATGATGGCCACCAAGATCTTCGTCAACCTGCCGGTCAAAGACCTCCAGCGATCGACGGCCTTCTTCACCAAGCTCGGCTTCGCGTTCAATCCCCAGTTCACCGACGAAACGGCCGCCTGCATGGTCGTTGCGAGGGCGAATTCGAGCTTCTGCACGAGTGTCGGAAGGCTCGTCCCGTCCGCCAGTTCGAGGTGATAGAAGTCGATGGGCTTGTTGAACGCGACGTACCCGTGAGCAAAGACGACGAGCTGGCCGTTCCATCCGGAGTTGGGCACGCAGATGAGCGACTGGGCGCCGCCCGGCAGCGCGTCCTTCGTGCAAGGGCCGGGAAGGGCCTGGCCGTCCGCGCAGCGGCCGGCGACGAGGGTCAGGAGCAGCGCGAGCAGCAGGATGAAGGGTTTCCGCGGAATCCCCATGATGACGTCTCCTGCGTGTGGTTCTGCGGATGACGCGTGGCCGCCCGGGACGCGTTGCGCCGAGGGTCGCGCGGCTAGGCCGGCGGCGGTTCGCCGGCGAGCAGCTGCCTCACGACCTCTGTGAGATCGTCGATGGCGAACGGCTTGTGGAACGTTCGCGCGGCCCCCAATCGTCGGGCCGCCTCGAGATTCGCCACGCCGCTGCCCGAGATGGCGATGATCTTCACCCGCGGGTCGGGGCGAAGCCGCTCGATGATCTCCAATCCCGAAATCCCAGGGACGAGGAGATCGGTAATGACCAGCGTGGGGCGATAGCGCTCGTAGAGCGCGAGGCCCACGGCGCCATCCGCCGCGGTGAGCACCTCGTGGCCCGCATCGGTAAGGATCTCTGCGAAGAGCTCGCGGATCTCGGTGTCGTCCTCGATCACCAGGATCGTAGCCACGCTCGCCTCCCGTCCGCGGGCCAAGCAGCGTCGCGGGGCGGGGCCCATGCTTGGCGAGAAGGGCGTCCTTCTTGACCGCAATACTAACGTAAGAATTCGATTCGGCCAGACTGCTCAGCGTACGGGTCGTCGTTTCGGATCATAATTGGGCATAGTGCGACCTAAAATCTGAATCAACTGGGAAGAAATAGGACAGTCGGGTCACACCCCTGAATGAAATCACTTCATCGAAGATAAGCAGAATGCGCCCCACACGGCCATGGCCGTCCCGCGCTGCCGCAGGGGGAAGATCTCCCACCGCAACGAGCTCTGCCTTTGGCGTGAAACCGGCGTCCTACTCGAGACGCTGAACGTCGGCGGTGAACACGATGGTGTCGCTCCGCGGGCCCATGCCTGTCTGCTGGTCCTTGTCCCTCTGGCGAGGAGGCGGGCATCCAGCGGCGGCGAAGATCACGGCCAAGAGGATAGCCGCGATCGCCCAGGTGAGCCCGGCACTGCCGCGTGGAGGCTGCCGACCGCCGTCTGGTCCGGACGCCGAAATCCCCGCTTTCATCCCCTCACCGCGGCGGAGTGCGCCGGCGGAGCTGGGCCTGCCATATGCGATGACACCCCTGGTGCATGCGGAGAGTTCGTCGGTCGGCGTATTCAAGCTCGTACTCGAGCTGGACGGGGTGAATGATCGCGTCGCAGGCATTGCAGGGCTCGCCTTGGCCGAATCCCGCCCGCGTGCTCTCGGGCGGTTCCGAGGGAAGCAGGTCGGCCGCGATCTTCGTGCGGATGCGCAGGGGGCGGCCAGGCCCACCTGCCGGTCCGCCGCTCGAAGTCATGGTCGCCCTTCGTTTCAGGCCGTGTTCCGTTGCCTGTCCCGAAGCGTCCAGCGGATGGCGGCAACCATCTCCGTCGCGCCGACGGGTTTGCGCAGAGCGATCGTGACGCCGAGGCTCCGGGCGGCTTGCAGACTCCGCGCGCTGCCCGACATCGCGATGATCTTGGCGTCTGGGCGAGCGGCCCGAAGTCGGGCAATGATGCCGAGGCCGTCGAGTCCCGGCAGCTCCATATCAGTGATCACCACGTCTGGCCGCTGGCGGTCATACACCCGCAGCGCCGTGAGGCCATCCGCGGCCGTAATGACCGCGTGGCCCTGGTCCTCGAGGAGGAATGCCCAGAGTTCGCAGAGGTTGGCGTCATCGTCGATGACCAGCACCTTGCCCATGACCGACGCTCCTACTGCTGTGCAGGCATCATGCCTGCCACCCGGCGCCGCGGCCGCTTACTACGTCTAGTGAGAGAGCGCCCAACGGATCGCCGGACTCACGCCACCTCTCCTCATTGGGGCTCACGCCACCTCCTCAGATAGATCGTCCTCTGAGCGTCCGCACGCGTCACAGCGGGTGGAAACGGCCTCGCTGTCCCCTTCGATCCCTCCCACGGTTTCTGGCTCACCTGCGGGCTCGAGAGCGCTCCCGCCGTGCATCAGCCCACCACACCGGCAAGGTTGGGGATATTCACTGGCGCACGCGGAACAGTCAGGATCGCCGCAGAAATGGACCTCGTCGTCGAGAATGAATGATCTCGCCATGCCTCTCCTCCAGTTGGCCCTCGATTCTGCTGACAATTGGCGCCGTGCTGCTGCTGCCGCCGCAGGGGTGCATCGCCGGTGCCGCCCACGGGCGTGCTGCCGACGACGCAAAGGTCGCTGGCTGGCACGCATCTGGCTCAACGAGATCTGTGGAGCTTGGCGATTGCGCCGCACTTGGGGGCGACGAATGATCCGAAAGTTGAAGTCCGGTCAATATCGGCTCTACTCGCGCAAAGCAGACCCGCGCACCGGCAAGCGCAGGAACCTCGGCACGTTCCGGAGTCGGGCCGCAGCCGAGCGGCACGAACGCGCCGTCCAGTACTTCAAGCGCGCGGGCTGAAGGGGTCACCGGCCCAAGTCTGGGCGAAGCAGCCGGGTTGCCACGCCCAGGACCGTGCGCGGGGGCTCAAAGCATCGGTTCAGCTGGCGCGGGTTCTCGCCGCCTTCTTCGCGGCGGCGGAGCGACGCGCCGGACCCTTCGTGCGGGCCGCCTTTCTGGCCGCGGCCGACCGCTCCGCACCGGTGCGGCGATGAGCGCTCGACCGGGCCTGCCTCGCCAATGCCCCCGACGACGCGGAGGAACGGCCTTCCCGCTGGAGCGCGGCGCGGACGGCGCGCGATCGCTTCGGCGACGGCTTCGCCCTGGCGCCTTTTCTTCCTCTCGCTAAATCCGACGAGGCGCGCTGGCGGGTCTGCTTCGACGCCGTTCCCTTCTTGGGCGGTGGAAGCTTCACGCCCGCCCGTCGCGCCTTGGACAGCCCGATCGCGATCGCCTGCTTTGCCGATCGCGCGCCGTGCTTTCCCTCGCGAACGTGGTGTATCTCCTCGCGAACGAACTCACCCGCTTGGGTCGTCGGGGATTTCCCCTCGCGCTCGTCTCTTTCAGCGCGCTCGATCGTCTGCTTCTCCGGCATGCCGTCCTCCTGCAATCGCTGTGTGCCGATCAAGTCTCAGTCGTAGCCAAAACGATGCCAGCGGCAGGCCCACCGGGTCGCCGGCCCGGAATCCGGCCTCGTGCCCCACGTTCAGCGGCCGACCCGCCGACCCGCGAGAAACGCCGCCACGACCGCCGAGAACTCGCGAGGCTGATCGACCATCGGCAGATGGCCAGTGTCCGCCAAGAGGATGAGCTGGCAGTCGCGCACGATCCGCCGGAAGACGTCGCCCCCCGTCGGAGACAGGGTTAGATCCTTGGCGCCCCACGCGACGAGGGTGGGCGCCAGGATAGCGCCCAGCGCTGGCCGCACGTCGGCGGCCAGGAGATCGCGCGCGATCCGGAGGGCTAGCCCGGGCCGCGTGCGCAGCACGTCGGATGCGACCAACCGCAAGGAGCGGAGCCGGTGCTGGCGACTATTGCGCGGCAGCGCGAGGACGTGGCGCAGCAGGGATCGCCCGGTCGGAATTCCGGCCGGAGCCACGAGCACCAGTCGCTCGACGGCGTGGGGATAGCGCGCCGCGAAGCGGGCCGCGATGTAGCCACCCATAGAATGGCCGACCACGTGGACACGGGGCAACGCCACCGCGTCGAGCCAGTCCGCGAGCCAGCTCCACGCTTCCTCGAGCGCGAATTCCCGATGGAGCTGGCGGAGCGAACCGAAGCCCGGCCAGTCGACCAGGAACAGGCAATGTGTCGTCGTCAAACCGCCGAGCGCGGGCCTCCAACAGCGACTCGAACCGCCCAGACCGTGCAGGAGCACAAGCGGCGGCCCGGAGCCGATTGTCCAGTAAGGGATTTCACGGCCGCGGACGGCGACGCGCTGGGCGGTGAGCTTCAGCTTATCGCGCGCGACGGCCGCCGGCTTCACGCGGTCCTCCGTTCCACTCCAGTCGCATCGCGACCGGCGCGCGACTCGACGCGGTATGCCCCGGCGGCGAGGGCAAGAAACTGAGCGCGGGACCCACCTCGACCTTCGGTTCGCGGAACGAGTTCATTGCCAGGCCGCAAGCGCATCGGCGAGCTCGGTCACGCTGAGGACGCGCGCCGGCTCATTGCAGAGCCCGAAGCCTGGCAAGTCCGGCACGTAGACAGGGAATTGCGCCGCGCGGCACACATCGGTGGGAAGCAGATATGGGCCCGAGACACCTATCCCCGTGAATCAGAACGATGGGGGGCGAGGCTGACGACCGGGACGGCTGGCGCGGCATCCGCACGTGGACCCTGGCGGCATCGACCTTCGTCCAGACACGAGCCAGGGTGCCTGCGCCGGGGATCTCGTCGGCGATATAGTGGAGCACGACGGCCCTCGATGGCCCTCTACCATTATGGGGTAGCAAGAGTTGGGCCGAAGAGTTCGCAAGGGGCACGCGGGCGGCGGTCAGTCTTCCGCCGGGCAGTCCGCGCGTGTGCAGACTCGCTGGGCGGAGTCGTCGGCACCGGATTCGCTTCAAACTATCTTCAAAGGGGATGATGGCCGTTACCTTCACGGACCGCAGAGAAGCAGGGCGCGTCTTGGCCGAACGTCTCCAGCACCACGCCGATGGCGGCAAGGCACTCGTGCTGGGTCTTCCGCGCGGAGGCGTGCCGGTGGCCTACGAGGTCGCCGGGCGCCTGCGCGCTCCGCTCGACGTCTTCGTCGTGCGCAAGCTCGGCGTGCCCGGTCACAACGAGCTCGCGATGGGCGCGATCGCCTCGGGAGGAGTGCGGGTCCTCAACCAGGACGTCATCGCGATGCTCGCGATCCCCGGCCGTGTCGTCGATGAGGTGACCGCCAGAGAGCGCGAGGAACTGGCTCGCCGAGAGGCCGCCTACCGGGGTCAGCTTCCCCCTCCAGAGGTCCAGGGCCGAACTGTCATCCTCGTCGACGATGGCCTCGCCACCGGGGCCACCATGCGAGCGGCCGCCGTCGCGCTCCGCCAGCTCGGGCCCGAACGCCTCGTGGTGGCGGTCCCCGTCGCCGCGCGAGAGACGTGCGAGCTCCTGCGCGACGAAGTCGACGAGATCGTGTGCGCGGCGACACCACAGCCGTTCGTCGCCGTCGGCGCGTGGTACGACGACTTCTCGCAGACGACCGACGAGGAAGTCCGGGCCCTGCTCGACCACGCCGCGCGGACCACGCCGAAGGTCGCGTGAGCCGCGGCGACGATCCCTATGCGGCGCGCTCCCCGCGACGCGCCTGTCGCCCGAAGGCCTTGCGCAGCTTCTCGCGGGCCGCCTCGAGGCGCTTTCGATCCTGGGTCGACAGCTTCCGTCCGGTCCGATTGATGTAGAGGTTCAACATCGACATCGCGGACTGGAACTTCGTCCCCTTGGTCCGGCGACTCCGGAGCACTGACCGCTTGAGTCCCGTGGCGATCCCCTTCGAGGAACGCTTGAAGATCCCGGCCGGAAGGTCCATAGCGTTGGATGTCTCCTGAACGTGCCGTACCCAGCTTTCCTGCTTCGCCGGCTTCTTCCTAGCCATGGCGCATGCCTCCTGATCCGACATCGTGCGAACGCTGGGCCATCACGTCCAGGGTCGCCGTCTGCTGGTCAGCCCGCCCCGAGGGGGCTCAGCGGGTCAGCGCTCTCGATTGGTCGAGTTCAGGGACCCCGGGGTCTCGTCGGTCCAGACGATGAACCGCGTGAGATTCGCCGTACCGAAGGCGGTCGTGAGCGCGACATCGACGGCATCGCGGCCGCGCGCGATGAGCTGCCGCCCGATCCGGGGCTGATTGTGGCGGGCGTCGAGGGTATGCCAGGCGTCGCCCACGTAGGCCTCGAGCCACGCGGCGAAGTCCATGGGCGCGAGCGTCGCCGGCACTCCGATGTCGCCCAGGTAGCCGGTCGCGTAGCGCGCCGGGATGCCGAGGGCGCGCAGCAGGCTGATGGCGAGGTGCTGGAAGTCCCGGCACACGCCTTGGCGCTCCGTGTAGACGTCCAACGCCGTCTTCGTCGGCCGACTGTACTCGTAGCCGAAGGTGACGTTCGTATGCACCCAGTCGAGCACCGCTTGCACCCGCTCCCAGGACTCCGGGGTCTTCCCGAAGAGATCCCAGGCCATCTGGGACATGCGATCCACCTCGCAGTATCGGCTCGCGAAGAGGAAGCGCAAGCACTCGGGCGGAAGCTGGTGCGCGGGGCGCAGCCGCAGGCCGTCGATCCGCGGCTCGTGCCGCCCGCTGTCCTCGACCACGTTGTCGTAGCGGATCCGCACCTGACCGGCGGGCGCCAGGATGCGTGCGACCCGGTTGCCGAACCAGTCGACGAAATCCTCCACGGGCGTCTCCGGCTCGACCAGGATCTGCTCGGGTCGGTGGAGGGCCGCCGCCCTGCCCGGATGCAGGTACAGCATCACGAGCATCGCACTCGGCTGGGGCATCTCGAAGGTCAGCTCGTAGCCGATGCGAATGAACATGAAGCCCACGGTAAGCCGGCCTCCCCCTTGCGGTCAATGCGGGCCGCCGCCGGGCCTCTGGTAACATGCCGCCGTGGTCGTGATGGAGGCAGCCGGGCGATGAGGGCGGGCGCAGCGTGACCTACTGTCTGGGCATCTGGACCCGGGAGGGGCTCGTGATGGCGTCCGACTCGCGTACCAACGCGGGACACGATCAGGTGAACGTCGCCCGGAAGATGCACATCTTCGCCCAGCCGGGGGAGCGGGTCTTCGTCCTGCTGAGCGGCGGGAGCCTCTCCTGCACCCAGTCCGTCATCACGCTCCTGCGGCGCGACTTCGACCAGGGCAAGGGTCTGGCCCAGAGCCCGTCCCTCTACGATGCGGCGCGCGTCATCGGGGACCAGGTTCGTCGGGTCGCTGACATGGACCGCGACGCGCTCGAGCGCGACGAGTTCAAGTTCAACGTGAACCTGATCCTGGGCGGGCAGGTGCGCGGGGAGTCGCCCGGGCTCTTCATCATCTATCCGCAGGGCAACCCGCTCCAGGCCAGCGAGGACTCGCCGTACCTGCAGATCGGAGAGACCAAGTACGGCCGCCCGATCCTCGACCGCGGCATCCGCTTCGAGAAGACGCCCCTCGAAGAGGCGGCCAAGTATGCGTTGCTCTCCCTGGACTCCACGATGCGCTCGAACGCCTCGGTGGGACCGCCGATCGATCTCCTCGCCTACGGGGTGAACGAGCTGGAGATCACGCGGCAGCGCCGCTTTTCGGCGGGCGACCCGGATCTCGTGAAGATCGGTGTTCGCTGGGAGCAGGCGCTCCGCCAGGCCGTGAGCCGTCTGCCCCAAATCCGCTTCCGCGCCCGCCGGGACAGTGACCAGGCGCAGTCGCCACAGGAAGAAACCATCCAGCTGGTCGAGCCCCCGAATCCGCATGAGGTCGGCGCCGAGCTCCAGCCGCAGCCAACCCAGCGGCCTCCCGCCTAGGCTCTCGAAACCCGCGTCGCCGAGAAGCGGAGGGGCTGCCCGGCTTGGCGGCGATGCGCCCTTCTGGCAGAGTCGCGTGGGACGTCGTCGATGAGCGGCTGCGCGAGGTCCGGGCTGGCACGTCTCACCTCTAGCGCTCCTTATGGTCTCATCGGCATTGCCTTCCCATGCCCAGGGAACCAGACTCTCTCCCACCCGTATGTCATCGTGGTCGATCGGCCACATTATTGCAGTGACCCTGGCCGTGGTTGACATGGCGGAATCGGTGATCTTCTATCAAAAGCTTGGGCTCGACGTCGCGTACGGCGGACCCGATGCTCCCTTCACGACGATGCGCGCTGGCCAGAGCGTCATCAACCTTCGCCAGGCGCCCACCAGCCCCCGCAACCCTTGGGATCGCGTGATTCTCCGCGTTCGGGGCGTCGACGCCCTACACCGGGATCTTGTTGAAAAGGGCCTCGTGCCCACCGAGCCGAAGAATGCCGAATGGGGAGAACGCTACTTCGAGCTCTCGGACCCTCAGGGAGTCGTGATCAGCTTCGCGGAATTGCTTTGACCCTCGGGGAAGATCCCCTGGTGCGTCAGCCGGATGTCGCCAGCAATGCGCTCCGTCAAGCGGCTGGCGAGCCGTCCTCATCGCCTTTAAGGACGAGCCGATCGCCTTCGCCTTTGCACGAGGGATCTCGTCAAGGACGAGCCGATCGCCTTCGCCTTGCACGAGGGATCTCGTCCCCCTTCAACCGTAGTCACCATCGTCTGGCCCGCGTAGTGGACCTTGGTCCGTTAGGCTGCCGACCGCATCGCTTCGGGATCAGCGACCAGACGATGAGGAGAGGACGCCGTACACGGCGTCCGGGGTGCGCGGCAGGCCGTGATCACGGCTGAAGCGGGCCCAGTACAGCGGCCTTCGGTCGGCGGTAGGTCACGAGCATCAAGCACTGACCCAGATAGCTGCGCAGAACGCCGACTTCATCATCGGGCCGGAAGGCTCCGGAGAGCCCAGAAGTGTGCAGCTGCTGGATCCACTGGCCGTCCAAGACGCCAGTCTTACAGCCGGGCGCGTTTCTTCAGCTGACGCGAATCGACGAGATTGACCTCGAAGCCGCGCTCACCGAGCAACTCGGACAGCGCGATCCAGTACATACCGAGCGCATCAAGAAGCAGATCGTGCGCGCCGGTGGACCGAGGCACCCACCGTCAAGTCAAAATCCTGGCGATACGGACGATGACGACCTCCCCCTCTGCGCCTGGTGCGACCGCGCGTGTGGTTGCTCGCCGAAATCGCGGCGCCGGCCGACGAGGCCGCGCTCGACCTCCCAGAGGTAGAGACACGCGACGTGAAACTGGACCCCGCGCCCCCTCGCGTCAAGACCCCCCATCGCCATCTGGCCTTTTGTCACGGTCTCCCCGCAGCCGTGGCAGGCCTCCCCGTTGCCCGGGCCGCCCCAGACGCGTGTGAAGCGATCGTGCGACAAGCGGCCATCGGCGAGCCTCTCCCGAATCAGGAGCCGAAGTATGGGTTTGTCCATGATGGCCTCGCGGCGTTTTCCGGTTCAACACGCCAGATTCACCGCGGTCTCGGCGCCAGCGGCGCCAACCCGAAAGGCCGAGGTGCAGGCGCCGGAATTGTCCGGCCGTCACCCCCGAGCGACTAGTTGGACTTTGGTCCACCATGCGCCCCCGCCGGGGGGCCAGAGTCAAGCTAAGACACTACGGAAGCAGACTCTCAGGACGATCTGCAGCATCCGCCCGACGTTTACCCCAGAATGCGAAGCGCACGAGCCCAGCCTTCTACTCGCGGTCCGCCTGAACCGTCGCAGGCACAGCGAGCGAAGGCCAGGCTCCGTAAGTCACCGAATAGGCAGGTGATTCCAGGAGGGGATGCCAGGCAATCTCACCGGGAATCCCGCCTCGCCTGCTGTCTCTGACCGCTCGCGCGCGCTCCTCCATTCGGAATGACTCTGGCCGAAGAGGGGAAGGATTTTTCAGCCTTCCCCTTTTTCAATTGCCTCACGACGCTCTCCCGCCTCACAGATCTCGTGGTGGTCGTGGGCGGCACCTCCGGTGTCGTGAAGACGCCCTGGGGCACGAGCGTACTAACGTAAGGTCCACTACTGCTGCGCGGGCCGTCTCGTTAGGATGCCGTTCAATGCCACGATTCCACGCGCAACACGGACGGGTGGTCTCCCGACGACTCCCTCCAGTTGGAGGGCCGAGGACATGCCCCTCACCCGATCGGCTCGGGCAGCACCTTTTCCGGCATCGTCTCCAACTCTGTCAGATTCTCCACGCCGCCGCGGCACGAGACGAAAGAGGCCGACGTTTGTGAGCGAATCGCGGATCGCCTATTTCCGCTTGAGTGCTCTTGTCATCCAGCCCACGGCCCCGGCCAACGATGAGCGAGGGCACCCTTCAGGGCCAGGGGCGTGGCGCCTCCAAGCCTCATCACGAGGGGCGGATGGTTGATCGACGCTCTCGATGCGGAACGCGCGAGCACGACGAAGCCGGTGTCCCGTGCGCCTTCGACGCCTCCCTGCCGGCCCGTGCGTGGGTACGCGTCTGATGGCGCGCCGACTCTCGTCGGGCATCGAACGCTCTGCACCGCCCCCTCTCACGCCGCGCGTCGTCTGGTCACTGCTCGGCGAAACGGTCTTCGAGTGGTACGCGGATCGGGCGCCGAGGCTGGGGGCAGCGCTCGCGTACTATACGGTCTTCGCAGTGGCCCCGGGGCTGATCGTCATTATCGCCCTCGCCGCGCTCCTGCTCGGCAAGGAGGCGGCGCAGGGCCAGATCATGAACGAGGTACAGGATCTCGTCGGTTTAGCCGGGGCCCAAGAGGGAACGGCCGGTGAGGCCGATCGATCGGTCGAGTGCCTCAGACGCTTGCGGTCCGTCCGATGGTGAAACGATAGACCGTCAGCACGATGATCGAGCCGACCACGGCCATGACGAAGCCGACGGGATTGCCGTCACCGTACCAACCAATGAAGCGGCCCACGAACCCGCCGACGAGGGCGCCCACGATTCCGAGCAGGGCCGTGATGACGAAGCCACCGGGGTCGCGCCCCGGCATGAGGAACTTGGCGACGATTCCGACGACGAGGCCAAACACGATCCATCCGATGATATGCATGACATCCTCCTCGGCCGCCCCCTGGCGGCCCACCGCGCTGCAGCCTCCGGTCGCCGGCTGTGACACCATGGAGCCGTGAAGCTGTCGGCGCACTCACAATCTAGGGGCGATCGGTCGGCGTGAATAGTGGACCTTGGTCCCTCTGCCCGAGCGGCAGGCCGCGCCGAGGGCGGCCGGGGGTAGGTCAGGCGCGCGAGGCTGCGTCAAGAACGAGCGGCTAAACCAAGGCCCTTTCCGCGCCTGGCCAGCCACGCGCGAGCACCACGCGTCGAGGCCGTGAAGCAACACCACTGGCGGTACCATGGGGCGACGCCCGCGAGGGCCCACGCCCTGGTCGGAGCAATCGCGATCTCGGCGCTGAACGGGGGAGACGCGATCTGGATCTGAAAGCTCACCCGGTGCTCGTCGCAGCGGCGGCGATGCTGCTCGTCGCTGGCGCGCTGCTCATGGTGTGGCTCCTGCGCCGCGCCGCACGGAGCCGGGCCAACCTCGCGCTCGAGGAGCGCCTGAAGTTCGAGCGGCTCCTCGCGGACCTGTCGGCCGGGTTGATTCACATCTCGGCCAGTGAGATCGAGTCGGCGCTCGAACGCGGGCTCCATCAAGTCAGCGCGTTCCTGACGGTCGATCGGGGCACGCTCGACGAATTCTTTCGAGACACACCGGGAGTCCGCATGTCATGGACGGCGCAGGGTATCGAGCCGCTGCCGCCAGTTCTGGACAAGAGCGACAAGTTCCCCTGGACGGTCGAGACGTTGCAGCGCGGGGACATCGTCCGCTTCTCTCGGGCGGACGAACTCCCGAAGGAGGCGACGATCGATCGCGCCAGCTACCTGGGCGTGGGCACGCGCTCGCACGTGTCGCTCCCGCTGCGGGCCGGTGGGCCCGTGCTCGGCGCGCTGTCCTTCGATGCCGTCCGCGCCGAACGCCCCTGGCCCGATAGCCTGGTCGAGCGGCTCCGCCTCCTGAGTGAGGCCTTCGCCAGCGCCCTGGAGCGCAAGCGGGTGGAGTCCCTGCTCGGCCAGCGCCTGCGCTTCGAGAAGCTCCTGGCCTCCTTGTCGGTGAATCTCAGCAAGGTGTCGGCCACCGATGCCGATCAATTCGATCAAGAGGTCCAGCACGGACTTCGCGAGGTCGCCGCCTTCCTGGAGGTCGATCGCGGCGGTCTGATCGAGTTTCCCCCGGGCGGCGGCGGAACGGCCCGATCCTGGGGGATCGAGGAACGGCTCGATGTCGATGAGTTCCCGTGGGTGACCGCCCGGCTGAAACGCGGAGACGGCGTCGGCTTTTCCAAGCTCGGGGAGCTTCCGGACGAGGCGGCGGTCGATCGGAAGAGCTATCTCATGCTCCGCGTCAAGTCGCAGGTCGCCGTGCCGCTGCCGGTGGGGACAAGCGTCGTCGGAGGCCTCCTCTTCAGCACGGTCGCCGCGGAGCGCACCTGGCCAGACGAGGTGATGGAGCAGCTCCACCTCCTGCGGGAGGTCTTTGCGAACACGCTGGCGCGCCGGCGGGCGGAACTCGAGGCGCAGCGGCTCCGGCAGGATCTGATGCACATCGGCCGCGTCTCGGCCATGGGCGAACTCACCGCGTCGCTGGCTCATGAGCTGAACCAACCGCTGACGGCGATCCTCAACAACGCGCAGGCGGCCCAGCTTCTCCTCGGGGCCAAGGTCGTGAATCTCGAGAAGATCGGCCGCATCCTCGACGACATCGTCGCCGACGAGAAGCGGGCCGCCGGCGTGATCCACGGACTACGGGCCATGCTCAGGAAGGGGGACTCCACGTATGCTTCGCTCGACCTCAACGAGGTGATCAGCGAAGTGGCGCGGCTGTTCACGAGCGATGCAATCGTCCGCAACGTCCCGATCAGCCTCGAGCTGGCCGCCGACCTGCCGAGCGTGTGCGGTAACCGGATCCAGCTGCAGCAGGTCGTGCTGAACCTGGTGCTCAATGGCCTCGAGGCCACGCCGGAGTCCACCGCGGGTGGCCGAAGCCTCGTCATCCGGACGGCCATGGACGGCGCCGGCAGCATCAAGATCGAGGTCCAGGATTCCGGGAGCGGGATCGAGGAGACGGACATGGACCGCCTGTTCCAGCCCCTCTACACGACCAAGGCCCAGGGGCTAGGCATGGGCCTGGCGATCGTGCGCACGATCGTCGAGGCGCACGGCGGCCGGCTGGGGGCGGTCAACAACGAGCACAGCGGGGCGACGTTCCGGGTCACGTTGCCCGTGGACACGGGGACCACGGGATGACCACGGTCGCGCCGATGATCTTCGTCGTGGACGACGACCCCTCCTTGCGAACTAGTCTGGGGCGCCTGCTCGAGGCGGCCGGGTACGCGGTCGAGACGTTTGTGTCGGCCCGAGAGTTCCTGGCCCGCGCCCCGCATGCCGGTCCGGGTTGCCTGGTGCTGGACGTACGAATGCCCGGCCTCACCGGGCTCGAATTGCAGGAGGCTCTGGTCACGACAGGCCGCCGGATGTCCATCGTCTTCATCTCGGGCCACAGCGACGTCCCGATGAGCGTCCGGGCCATGAAGGCGGGCGCGATCGATTTTCTCGCCAAGCCATTCGACCTCGAAGAGCTCCTGACCGCCATTCAGCGGTGTGTGGCGAAGGACGTGCAGGATCTCGCCGAGGAGGCTCACGTCACGGAGATCCGGCAGCGCGTCCGGAGGCTGACCCCGCGCGAGACCGAGGTGTTCGCCCTCGTCGTGACGGGCATGCTGAACAAGCAGATCGCCGCCGAACTCGGCGTGGGCGAGAAGATGGTCAAGGTGCACCGGGCCCGGGTCATGGCGAAGATGCGGGCGGGATCAGTGGCCGCGCTGGTTCGCCTGGCCGACCGGGCGGGGGTGATCGTGCCGAAGTCCTAGCCTCTCCGCATAGACCAAGGTCCACTAGGCCGCGCTGGTGGACCGCGCGTAGATTCACTACACCATGACACCCCTAGGTGGACACGCCACCGAGTCCAACGTCAGACAGCGCCTCGAGCAGGACCTCCGCATCGCGTTCTCCAGGCTTCGCCGGCTCGGCGGCGTGGTGGAGTTTGAAGCGCAGCCCGGCATCGGCGACAACGCACCCTTCGCCGACGCCGTGGACGACATCCAGGCCAGCGCGAGTCGGGAGATCAGCCTGGCCACGCGCGAGCTGGTGGTTAAGCACGTGCAGCGCTTGTCGACCGCCCTTCGCCGTCTGCACGATGGCGAGTACGGCGTCTGCGCCGACTGTGCCGAGTCGATCTCGCCCGCGCGATTGCATGCCCTGCCCGAGGTGCATACCTGCGTCCGCTGTCAGGATGCCCTCGAGCGTCTCGGGCGACGGTCCGCGGGAAGACAACCGAGCACGTTCGCCATTGGCGAAGACCCCCTGGCGGGCCCGGCGAGCCATGCGTCCTTGCGCTCATCCTACCTTCCCAACGAGGAGGACCGCGATGGGCGCGATGAGCCGCGTGTCCTCGCTACTCCGGGCTACTCGTTCGTCACAGCATCTGGATTTCTAGGTGGCCTCGGTATCTGATCCGCTCGTTGCGGCCATCGTCGACGACGACCCCTCGGTCCGCCGAGCGCTCCAGCGCGTCGTCGAGGCGGCCGGTTACACGGTGCAGACCTTCGCATCGGCCCACGAGTTTCTCGATTCGTTGCCGAGGTGTCGCGTGGCCTGCCTCGTTCTCGACATCTACCTGGGCGAGATGAGCGGCTTGGATCTCCAGAAGCGGTTGGTGGCCGATGGGCTGCGGATCCCTGTCATCTTCATCACGGCCCACGACGATGCCCCGACCCGCGACCGCATCGAAAAGTCCGGGGCGGCCGGCTACCTGTGGAAACCCTTTGACGGGCGGGCGTTGCTCGACGCGATCGGGCGGGCCATCGGCTCGAACGACGAGGGTCCGGGAGGCAGACCGCTCGAGCTCCCGCATCGGAACAGGACCGGGTAGCGCTCCGAGGCGAATCGTCGATAGGAGATGGCGCTCAAAGGCCGCTCAGGAGGAGTGACCCATGGTTAGGCATCATGCGCGGGTCATCGGGATCGTGATTCTCCTGGTCGCGCTCTGGCTGGGTGTCGGGCTTGCCGGCGTGGCGACTCATGGCGCCTGGGCAGAGCCCGCGGTCGACGCCGCGATCCGATGCGCGCTCCTTCACGGACGTCCCGCCCTGGACGCCTGCGACGAAGTGATGCGCTCGCGCCGGCCGGTCGCGATCCGGGCCGAAGCCGCCTATAACAAAGGCGTCGAACTCGGCGAGCTTCGCCGAGACGAAGACGCGGTGGCGGCATACCGCGCGGCAATTCGCGTGAGGCCCGACTACGCCGCCGCCTACACCAATCTGGGCTTCGCGCTCAGTCGTCTCGAGCGCTGGGACGAGGCGCGACTCGCCTACGAGCAGGCGGTTCGGCTCGCGCCTGACCACGTCGAGGCTCGCTACGATTTGGGCGTGGCTCTGGCCGCGCTCGATCGACCGGAAGATGCGCTCCGCGAGTTCCGCCAGGTCCTCCGACGTTCCCCCATGGACGCCGACGCACACTACAATGTGGGACGCACCCTGAACAGCCTCGGGCGTCACGCAGAAGCCGCGCAGGCGTATCGCGAGGCGGTGCGGGTCAGGCCGGGTTATGCCAACGCGTGGGGCAATCTCGGCCTCTCCGCAATCTTGATCGGGCAGTACGGCGAAGCGCGGGAAGCCTTTGAACGCGCGAGGGCGCTTGTGCCGGGATACTTCGAGTCCCGGCCGATTCAGCGCCACGCCTGGGAAGTCGTCTCTCGTCTCGGTCGCAGTCCCGATTCCCGGTAAGAAGCGACGGATCTCATGTCTGGAAAGACGACATAGAACACGGGCGTCATCGGTCCTGGAGCACCGGCGGTCAGCTCATCGACTTGCGCGCCGCAACGACGACCAGAACGATTCCACCCGCCAGCGCGAGGCCCCCCAGGATCGGGGGTAGTGGGATCGTCCTCTCTTTTTCCGCGGTGATCTTGAGGGGACCGAGATCCACCACCTTCTCGCGGGTCGTGTACGTGATGCCCTGGTACACCAACGCGATCAGGCCCAGCTCAATCAGCGCGATCCCGATGAGCATGAGCGGGGCTTTCATGGTGCTCCCCCTCTCAATACGAAGCCACCCTGCGCCCACGCCGGCAGAACGCCGCTGGCAAAGCCAGTGGGCAGCCCATTGCGCGGCCGGACCACGTACGCCCGACTGCTCAAGCGCGTGCGAAGACGCGGCGGGACCTCCCTCCCAGTCCTAGGAGTCTGTCCCGGTAAGGACTGAAGCAATGCGTCGGTCGGCACGCGGAACAGAATGCGAGCGAGTCGAGGGGCCGCTGCCTCGGTTCTCGTCACACCGGCGCCGATGGACGGTCCTCTTGCCGACGATCACGCCCACTCTCGTGATTCCCCCCGGAGAGAGCGATCCCCCTCCTGCCGACCGGACTCCGTCGACACGCCAGGGCGCTTGGAACGCCTATGGGCGCTCCTGACGTTCGTGCAGCGCGAGAGGCACGCCCTGAGGGCGGAGCCGGAGGATCAGGAGCGCGAGGCTCCTGGCCGTTGCTGGACCGGTTCACGACAGCGGCAACGGGCTAAAATGGAGTCGGGCTGCACCGCTCGTCAGGCAGATCCGCGCTCGAGAGCCTGCCAACCGCGGGGCCGTCAACCCGAACGGATCCCGAGCCTCGAAGCGGTTCCGTCAGATGGGGTGACCTTCGCAATGTGAATGTGGAGGACCATATGGACGTCGAGAGAGTGAAAGGCGTGACTCCCCTCGAGGACCGTGGATCGGACGGCTGGCTCTGGCAGATCATGCTGACGTCGGCGCCGAGCCGAGTGTGGGGCAGGTATTTCCAGGAGGCCACCGCCGACGGGGCCGGTGGGTATCGGCTCACCATCAACGGGAACAAGATCACGTTCGTGTGCCGAGACGGTAGCGATCTGGAGAAGCTCATCGGCAACATTGACGGCTGGATGCTCGACGTCAGCAAACGCATGCGGCACGAATCCGAAGAAGCGGACCGCCGCAAGTCCGAGCTTACCGCCGGTCTGCGGGACCGGGAGCACCGCAAGACCGAGCTTCACGAGAAGTACAAGAACCTGTGAGCCCGCCGGCTGGGAGCGCATGCCTCTTGTCGCTCAGGGCCTCGAGAGCGGGATCTTGAGCCTCTTTGGTCCGAACGCTCCCTCCTCCGTAGGGGCGGCCGAGGCCGTATCGACCTTCCTGACGGTGGCCACGGGCCCGCTGCTCTGGGTGGTCCTCTTCGATCCCTCGCGCGCCTTGACGGTGGCCACGTCCACGAAGGACGCAGCCTCAGCGCGAGTCTGCTGAGCAATCGGCGGCGGCGAAGCGCCGCAGGTGCGTGCTCCAGCCCTCAATGACGCGCGCCTCGACCTCGGCGGCATCGAGGCGTAGCCCGAAGACCTGGCCGAGGCGCCGCAGGACTGCTTGCGCCGGCCCGAGCTGGTGACCGGCCCGAGCAGCGGCCTGGATCAGATCGGCGAGAGCCTCGAGCCGCTCCAGGGCCGCCGGCGTGTTCAGATCGTCGTTCATGGCCGCCGTGAACGCAGCCTGCGCGCTGCTGGCGTCCAGCACCTCCCCGCCACCGCCGCGAACGGTGGCCGCGGTCTCGAGCTTTCTGGCGAGGCGATCGGCCTCGGCCAACTCGTCGACGTTGTGGGACCAGGGGCGACGGTAGTGATGCTGGCCGAGGTAAAGGCGCACGGTGTCGGCCGACCATCGGCGCAACAGATCGCCCACCATGACCAGGTTGCCGAGCGACTTGCTCATCTTCGCGCCTTCGTGCTCGACCATGGCGGCGTGCAGCCACACGCGGACGAAGGGCTTCTGGCCGGTGATCGGCTCAGCCTGAGCGATCTCGCACTCGTGATGCGGGAAGACGAGATCCTCCCCGCCCCCGTGGAAGTCGAGCGTCTTTCCCAGGGCACGCGTGCTCATCACAGAGCACTCGATGTGCCAGCCGGGTCGCCCGGGACCCCAGGGGCTCTCCCAGGCCGGCTCTCCGGGCGCCTGCGCCTGCCACAGCACGAAGTCGAGGGGATCGCGCTTGTTCGGGTCGTCGGGTCGATTGCCGCGCTCGTTGGCCACCGGCAGCATCTCGGCACGTTCCAGGTGGCTGAGCTGGCCGAATTCGGGCCAGGCGTCGACGCAAAAGTACACGCTGCCGCGTGACTCGTACGCCAGCCCCCGCGCGATCAGGGCGCGCACGGCCGCGACGATCTCGGGGACGGCGTCGCTCGCGCGCGGATACTCGTCCGGCGGCCGCACGTTGAGCGCCTGCATGTCGCGGATGAAGTGCGCGGTCCAGCGGTTGCCCAGGGTGCGCCAGTCCTCGCCGGTCTCCTGCGCCTTGCGCAGAATGTCGTCGTCGATGTCGGTGACGTTCTGGACGTAGCGCACGGTCAGGCCCCGGGCCTCCAGGTACCGCACGAACACGTCGGCCATGGTGTAGGTGAAGGCGTGGCCGAGGTGGGTGGTGTCGTAGGGTGTGATGCCGCACACGTAGAGGCCGACGCGCCGGTCGGCGGGCTGGAACCGCTCGATGGCGCGTGATCGCGTGTTGTAGACGTTCATGCGGTTCCTTCCCTGAGGGCGAGATTGGCCCGGGACCGGGTCAGAGGAGGTCGACGGGTTTCCGGGCGGCGATGGGCAAGCGATCCCGGACCGTCGAGTCGGGGGGTGCATCGCCGAGGGCCAGCACGTTGGGCGCTGCAACACGAGTCATTGCGCCGTGATGACCAACACCGCAATCCCGAGGACGATCACGACCAGAAGGATCAGGAGCGTCACCGGCTTCGCCACGATCGCCGCGCGGCTCGGCACCCACTGGACGATCAGCACCACGGCCAGCAGGATCACGCAGGCGGCCAGCAGCCCAAACGCTCGGACTTCGACGGGAACCATCAGGGGTCACCTCCCGCGACTCGGTGGAGGACAAGGTCCTGATCCCTCGCGGCCTGAGCGCACCGCGCCAGGCCCGCTGGGGCGGCCTCGAGCGATCCGGAGGGCGCCGCTCACCCGGCGTGGCCGGCGGCTGAGAGCCGCCGGTCGAGATCGAACGCGGCGCTGATCAGCGCGAGGTGCGTGAAGGCCTGCGGGAAGTTGCCGAGGTGCTGCGCCTGCGGGCCCAGCTCCTCGCCGTAGAGTCCCAGGTGGTTGGCGTAGCCCAGCATCTTCTCGAAGAAGAATCGCGCTTTGTGCAGATCGCCCATGCGCGAGAGACACTCCACGTACCAGAAGGAGCACATGGAGAACGTGCCCTCTTGGCCGGAGAGCCCGTCGGAGAACCCATCGCCGAGGCGGTAGCGATAGACCAGCGAATCGCTCACCAAGTCTTGCTCGATGGCGGCGAGCGTGGAGAGCCAGCGAGGGTCGGTGGGGGAGACGAAGCGAATGAGCGGCATCAGGAGGGACGCGGCGTCGAGCCCGCTGGAGCCAGCCGCCTGCATGAAGACACGTCGGGCCGGGTCCCAGAACCGCTCGTAGATGTCGCGATAGATCGTGTCCCGCACGTCGTGCCACTGGGCCAGCGGCGCCGGGAATGAGCGCTTTCCCGCCAGACGGATGGCCCGGTCGATTGCCACCCAGCACATCACCCGCGAGTAGAGGAACTCCTGGCGCCCGCCGCGCACCTCCCAGATGCCCTCGTCCTTCTCGCGCCAGTGCGCGCAGACCCAGTCGATCAACCGCACGATGTCCCTCCACCCGTCGTGTGGGATCGGGGATCCGTACTTGTCGTACAGGTACACCGCGTCCATCAGCTCGCCGTAGATGTCGAGTTGGAGATGGGTATAGGCGGCGTTGCCCACGCGAACCGGGCGCGAGCCCATGTACCCCTCGAGGTGTGGCAGCGTCTCCTCGGGGAGAGCGTGGCGGCCGTCGATGCCATACATGATCTGGAGCGAGCCGTCCGGCTCCAGCTCATCAACCCGCGCCATGACCCAGCGCATGAACGCTGCCGCCTCGCCCGTGTAGCCCAGCCGCATGAGGCCGTAGAGGGCGAAGGACGAGTCGCGGATCCAGGTGTAGCGGTAGTCCCAGTTCCGGACGCCGCCGATGTTCTCGGGCAGCCCGAACGTGGGCGCGGCAATGATCGAGCCGTGCGGCTGCGAGGTGAGGAGCTTGAGGGTCAGTGCGGAGCGATTCACCGTCTCGCGCCAGCGGCCCTGGTAGGTGCAGCGGTCGATCCAGCGGCGCCAGAAGTTCACCGTCTGCTTGAACGCCTGGCTCTCATAGTCTTGCTGACGACCCGGGGCTAGTGTGTCCGGCATCACCACCTCGAGCACGAAGGAGGCCGACTCGTCTGCGCCGAGCGTGAACTCGGCCACGGCGGCGCCGTCCGCCAGCTGCATCGCGACCGACGAGCACAGCCGCAGGGCCAGCTCGCCCGCCCCGGCGCGGCCGATGAAGACCACCTCCCGGTCGCTGCGCCGCTCCACCGAGTGTGTGGCGCGGGCATAGTCGAAGCGCGGGTCGCAGCGCATGCGGAAGCGTATCTCCCCGCGCACGGTCTTCACCCGGCGCACGAGGTTGTGGGCCTGCCCGGCGTCCTCCACCGGCATGAAGTCGGAGAGCTCGGCGACGCCGTCGGCGGACAGGAAGCGGGTGAGGAGGACGTTGGTGTCGGGGAGATAGAGCTGCTTGCGCGTCGCCTCGCCGAGCTGCGGCGCGATCTGGAAGCGGCCGCCGCGCTCGGCGTCGAGGAGGGCCGCGAACACCGACGGCGAGTCGAAGGAGGGGAGGCAGAGGAAGTCGATCGAGCCGTCCTTGCCCACCAGCGCCACCGTGTGGAGGTCGCCGATGACGCCGTAGTCCTCGATGGGTGCGTAGCGACTGGCCATGGCCACGACTCTATCACCGCCGCACATTTCCGTTGACGGTAGCGCCTGATCGGCTACCCTCGGCGCAGACGACCCGTGGAGGTTGCCCATGCCACCTCAGTTTATCCGCCTGACCCTCGACGAGTTCGCCGACCTGCTCCAGCGGTTCGACTTCACGCGCAGGATCGAGGGAGTCCACATGCACCACACGTGGCGCCCGAACCACGCGCAATACCGCGGTGAGGCGACGATCGAGGGGATGTGGCGCTTCCACACGCGCGAGAACGGCTGGCGCGACATCGCCCAGCACGTCAGCATCGGGCCCGATGGCAGCATCTGGACGGGTCGCGACTGGAACTGGCCCCCCGCGAGCGCGGCCGGCTTCAACGGCAACGCGATGGCTGGCCCGTTCATGTTCGAGACGATCGGCGACTTCGACCGCGGCCAGGACCGCCTGGAGGGCGCCCAGCTCGCTGCCGTGGTCGGGGTGATCGCACAGGTCCAGGAGCGGTTCGGGCTCGGTCCGGACTCGCTGCGATTCCACCGAGCCATGACGAACCTCAAGTCGTGCCCCGGCACGGGCGTCGACTTCGACGCGATCAAGGCCGCGGTGGAGACCGGCCGGTCCGCGCTGCGGGGGGGAACGCGCGCCCCGCGCCCGGCCGACACGTGGGCCGGGCCGGAGAGTCTCCGGGTACGCGAGCAGACCGACGAGGCGCTGCGCATATGGCGCGCCCCCGGAGCGCGCGACCTCGGCGCGGGCGACCTCGATCCGATGGACGCCGAGCCCGCCGAGTCCCAGATGTCAGATGCGCAGGTGCTCCTGATCGCCGGCCTCGCCGGCACCACCCGCGCGGCGCCCGACGGGCGGCGCGGCGCCCGCGACGCCGAATTGTCGCCGGAGATCCTCGCCGGCCTCAGGCCGCACGTGGTGAACCTCAACCAGGGCAGCTTCTCGGACAGCGGGCTCTTCGCGACGTCTCGCGCCGATGTGGACGCAATCTTCGACGACCACCTGGCCCGGGCCGCCGCGCAGGCGGCCGCCAACGGCCAGCCCCTGCGCATTTGTTTCTGGGCGCACGGGGGCCTCATCGACGAGGCGAGCGGGCTCCGCATCGCACAGCTCCAGGTGTCGTGGTGGAAGCGGAACGGCGTCTACCCGATTCACTTCGTGTGGGAGACGGGCTTCGGCGACGCGATCAAGCAGATCCTGTCCGGCGCGCGCGGGGCCGCGCCCCGCGGCGCGGCCCGGGACCTCTGGGACCACACGACTGACCCCGCCGTCGAGGGGATCGCCCGCACGCTCGGGGGCGCCAAGATCTGGTCCGCCATGAAGCGCAGTGCGGCGCTGGCCGCCGACCGCAACGGCGGCGCCACCCACGTTGCCGAGAAGCTCGTCAAGTTCCTGCAGGCGCCGCCGTGCCCGGTCGAGCTCCACGCGGTGGGCCACAGCGCCGGCTCCATCTTCCACGCCCACTTCCTGCCGGCGGCGGTCGAGCTCGGCGCGCCGGCATTCCGGACGCTCCAGCTCCTGGCGCCGGCTATCCGGGTGGATGCCTTCAAGAACCAGCTCCTGAACCACGTCGGCGCGTCCATCCAGTCGCTCACCATGTTCACGATGAAGCGCGACTGGGAGGAGGATGACCACGTCGCTCAGGTCTACCGGAAATCGCTCCTGTATCTCATCCACTATGCGCTCGAGCGCGAGCGCGAGACGGCGATCCTCGGGCTGGAGGCGTCGGTGCGGGACGACCGCGACCTCGTCCGGCTGTTCGGTCTCGGCGGCAACGCGTCGCCGCACGAGGTGGTGTGGTCGGTGAGCGAGACGACGTCGGGGTCGAGGGCCAGCACCTCGCGCAGCCACGGCGGCTTCGACAACGACCGCGCGACCATGGACGCCGTCGCCCACCGCATCCTCGGTGCGCCGCCGGCCGTGTCGTTCCCCGACGAGGCGGTTGAGCGCGGTCTAGACCTGTGGAATCGCCCCATAGTGCTGCCGCCCGTCTTGGCGGCCTTCTTCGCGCCGGCGAACGGAAGTGGCACGGCCGGGGTGGTTCCCGCCACCTGGGCGCCGGCACCCGCCGCCCCGCCGGGATCGTCGCCGGCACCCGGCCGCCGGCGAGCCCTCTGCGTCGGCATCGATCGCTACCCAACCATGCCGCTGGCCGGCTGCGTGGCCGACGCGCGCGACTGGGCGCAGAGCTTCGAGGTGCTCGGGTTCGAGACGGCGCTGCTCCTCGACGACAGCGCCACGCGCAGCCGCATCCTCGACGACCTGCGCGCGCTCGTCGCCAGCGGCCGGCCCGGCGACGTGCTCGCCTTCCAGTTCGCCGGGCACGGCACCGAGCTGCCGGACCTCGACGGCGACGAGGTGGCGGGGACCAACGGGCCGCGCGACGAGGCGCTGTGCCCGTACGACATCGCCCAGGGGGCCTTCGTGATCGACGACGACCTCGCAGAGGTTTTCACCGCCTTGCCCGACGGCGTCAACCTCACGTGCTTCATCGACTGCTGCCATTCCGGGACGATCACGCGCGTCATGGTGGGACCAGCCGCCGACGGCGACGGCCGCGACCGGCGCGCGCGGTTTCTGCCCGCGACACCCGAGATGGAGGCCGCGCACCTGCGGTTCCGCGAGCGGATCGGCGCCACCCGGGCGGCGCCGAAGCGGACCCCGGAAACGATGCGACAGGTGGTGTTCTCGGCGTGCCGCGACCACGAGGTGGCCTTCGAAACCTCCGGCCACGGCGACTTCACAGTGCGGGCGACGCGCATCCTGGCCGCCGGGGTCAGCAGCCTCACGCATGAGGCATTCCAGGAGCGAGTGACTGGGGCATTCGGAGAGGGTGCGCGCCAGCACCCCGAACTGGACTGCGCCCCGTTGGCTCGGACGCGGGGTTTGCTCACCCCGCTCGTCGGCGCGCCAGCGGGGGCGCCGGCGGTGGACGGTCGAGGCGCGACGGCGGGCGCCCCGTCCGCGGCCGCGGTGGCCCAGGCGCTCCGCATGCTGGCCAGCGCGCTCGCGCCAGAGGGGTGACGGCCCTGCCCGACGACGGCGACCGCGACGTTTCCACCACGCCCGCGGCGGCGGCCATGGCCGGATCGCGCGAGCAGGGTCGCCTGCCCGTGCCACCCGAGACCCCGGCGCCGCTCGAGCCCGGTGAATCCATCGACTACGCGATCGGCGAGGGCGTCACGCGGGCGATCGAAGGGCGACCGTACGAGCGCAAGCCCGACGACCCGCTCTACCGGCCGCTGCACATCTACGCGCTCGATCCCGCGCTGTCGAAGCTGGAGGGGTGGGTGGCCGTCGTCAACGTGCCCTTCGAACCGGTCGAACGCGGGTTCCGGGGCCATGTCTTCGAGGTCGACGCGCACGATGGCGGC
>JBKPAK010000145.1:0-27744 GCA_046726415.1 Candidatus Methylomirabilota bacterium | reverse complement strand
CATCCAGATGGCGTCCACCAAACTCGAGTCATCCATGCCCGATGAAGCGGTGACCGCCGACTACTTGATGGAGAACGTCTGGATCGTCGGCGACCCGGTAGAATGCGCGGAGAAGATCCAGCAGCTGTATGAAGAAAGCGGCGGCTTCGGCGCGCTGCTATCGATCACCACGGACTCGGACGATGCCGGATGGGACCACGAGAGCTTGCGACTCCTGATGGAGCACGTGGCGCTCCGCGTCGCCCATCTGGGGTGAGCGAGAAGGCCATCCCGAGGATGGCTCGGGTTCGAACCGGGTCGTCCCGACCGCCGATCACCCCGTCGATCTCGTAGTCGCTCGTGATGCCATGCGCGTCGTGCGCCATCGAGACGCCGGGCCGCGGGCCAGGCCCGTCAGGATACGGTCCACCGCCGCCCTTACACCACCGGGCGGCTCAGCACGTCGCCCGAGACCCGTCGCTCGAGCCAGCGGCCGTCAGAGGAGCTGCCCACCAGCGTGCCGTGGTCGACGATGACCTTGCCGCGCAGGATGGTCATCACCGGGTAACCCCGGCAGGCGAAGCCCTCCCAGATGCTGTAGTCGGCATCCGCGTGCAGGTCGGCCAGGGCGATCGTCTTGTTCAGAGCGGGATCGATCAGCACGAGGTCGGCGTCGCTGCCCGGCTGGATTGCGCCCTTCCGCGGGTAGAGACCGAGGATGCGTGCCGCGTTGGCTGCGGTGATGTCCACGAACCGCGTCAGGGGCATCTGGCGCTCGGCGACAAACTTGGTGAAAGCCACCGGCAGGCGCGTTTCGATGCCGTTGTGGCCGCCGCACACGGTCTCGATGGTGTCGCCGGCCAGCTTGTAGGCTTTGTGCACGGTGTACTCGTCGGTGGCCGTAGTGGCGAGCCGGCCGTCGAGGAGCCCGGCGATCAGCGCGTCCCGGTCGTCGGCGAACTTGATGGCCGGATAGGTGTGGATCGCCGTGCCGCCGGGCTTCCGGTAGTCGTCGCAGGTGAACTGCAGGTAGTTGTGCAGCGCTTCGCCGTACACCGGCTGTCCCTGGCTTCGCGCTTCGGCGATGGCGGCGACGCCTTCCTTCGCGGTGGTGTGCACGAAGTAGACGGCGGCGCCGGTGTGGCGGGCGAGGCGGATGATGTGCCGGAAGGCCAGGTCCTCGGAGATGTTGTTGTGCACGAGGTGCAGGTTGTGGCCCTGCGCCCGCCCCTCTCGCTTGAGCTTCTCGGTCATGTAGGTGACGACGTCGTCTTCCTCCGCATGCACGGCCATGATGCCGCCATGCTTCGCGACCTCGGCGAAGATGCTCCACAGGTGGCCGTACGGCACGCGGATCGGCCGGAAGGTCGTGAAGATCTTGAAGCTGGCGATGCCGTCCTGGATCGCCTCGCCGATCTCGCCGATCGTCTCCGGCGCGACCTCCCCGGCCAGGATGTAGTGGAACGCGAAGTCGGTGTAAGCGTGGCCGCGGAAGACGGCGCGCCGCCGCTCGACGTGCTCGGCGATGGGCACCCGCGGTGAGTGGGCGCCGGGCGTCAAGGTCAGATCGCCAGCAAAGTCGACGATCGTCGTCACGCCCCCGAACGCGGCGGCGCGACTGGCCGCTTCGGGCGGTTGAGTCATGACGTCTGGCCGGCCCGCCCACATCTCGGGCACCGGGATCGAGATATGCGCATGCGGCTCGATGCCGCCCGGAATGACGATCTTGCCGCGGGCGTCGACGACACGGCCGCCGCCGGCGAGCGTGCCGGGCCAGCCGAGGGCCGCGATCTTCTCGCCCTGCACGCCGACGTCCATCTCGGCGACGCCGTGCGGCGTCACGACTTGCCCACCCTGGATCACGAGATCGAGCATGCCCGCACCTCCGGGATGACGGGAGCCGCGGCTCCGGCGCCTCGTCGCGGTATGCGTGGAATCGCATGACCGCGGTCTCCGCGCAAGCCCCGTCGGCGGACGGCTCGCCCGGCGCGTACGCGGGCCGCTCACACACCTCACCTCCGGTTGGAGCGACGCCTTGACCGCTCCCGGGCCCCACGCTAGCTTAAGGGACCTTTCCAGCGAACTACCGCCTCGGCGGATGGAGGCTCAGCGATGAGACGTCCCCGATGTAAGGCTCGGAACGTCGTCGGCGTGCTGGCCGTCGCGTTGCTCGGCGTCGGCCTCGCGTCGACGGCCATACCCTTCTCGTCACCAGCCACGGCCTCCGCCAAGGGCAAGATCGTCCTCGCCTGGCACGCTGGCTTGGCGTCCCGCTGGCTCGACCCCCAGGAGCACGACGGCACCGCCACGCCAGACAACTTTTTCACGGCCCTCCACGACGCCCTCATCAAGAATCAGGGCACTGCGCTCTACGACTATACGGCCCTCGCCGAGCGCTTCACGGTCGCCGCGGATGCCAAGAGCGCCACCTTCATCTTGCGCAAAGGGATCAAGTTCCACAACGGCGACCCCGTCACCGTGCAGGACGTCAAGTTCAGCTACGAGAACTACCGGGGCGCCAAGGCCGATGTCTTCAAGAAGAAGACCGAGCGCGTCGAGATCGTAGACGAGCGGACGGTCAGATTCCTCTTCAAGGAGCCCTTCCTCGACTTCGCCATCCTTTTCGGGACCGCCAACGTCGCCGCCCCCGGCTGGGTCGTGCCCGAGAAGTATTACAAGCAGGTGGGCGCGGACGCCTTCAAGCAGAAGCCCATCGGCGCGGGTCCCTACAAGCTCCTGCGCCACGAGCCAGGCGTGAAGGTCGAGATGGAGGCCTTCGACGGCTACTACCGGCCGGTCCACGTGAAGCAACTCGTCATGACCGCGGTGCCGGAGGCGGCCACCCGGGTCGCGATGCTGGAGCGCGGCGAGGCGGACATCATCTACAACGTCCCCGGCGAGCTGATCGGCAAGGTGGGGAAGCTTCCCGGGGTGACCTTGGCGCCGGTGCTGTCCGGCTCCTTCTTCCTCGAGTTTCCCGGGTTCCAGGACCCCAAGAACCCCTTCCGCGACAAGCGGGTGCGCGAAGCGGTGAGCCTGGCCATCGACCGGCGGGCCATGAACCAGGCGGAGACGGCGGGAATGGGCAAGGTGACGGGTAACTGGATCAACAACGATGTCCAGTACGCCATCGAGTGGCCCGAGTTCGAGCGCAATGTCGACAAGGCCAAACAGCTCCTGCGCGAGGCCGGTTATCCGAACGGGTTCGACGTCGACTGGGTCACCCCGCTGCCGACGTTCTACTCGCGGGGCGAGCGCATCATCGCACAGCTCCGTGAGGTGGGCATCCGGGGCAGGCTCCAGACCATGGAGCGGGGCATCTTCTTCCAGCGACTCCAGGGCGGACTCAAGGAATTTCCCGGCACCCAGATCATTTTGAACGGGGTCAGGATCGCGGGAAGCTGGTCGTTCTGGTACGAAGGCTATTTCAAGTGCGGCGGCTTCAATTCCCGCGACCGCATCTGCGTAAAGGATCTCGACGCCAAGTTCGACCAGTACGAGCGGTCGATCAATCCGACCGAGCGGAAGAAGCTCGCCGAGGAGATCCAGCGCGGGATCCTCGAAAACTACTACCTGGTGCCGGTGTTCCGCCACGCGTTCGTCAACGCCATCGGTCCCCGGGTGGTGGCCCAGAAGTGGCAAGACGTCTTCCCGACCATCACCACGGGCTATGCCTACCCGTGGGAGGATCTGAAAGTGAAGGACCAGTAGCCGGAGCCCTGGGCATGCGGGAGTTCATCGTCCGGCGGGTCCTCTACAGCATCGCCACCCTCGGCATTCTGAGCGCGACGATCTTCCTCATCGTCCGGCTCACCGGTGATCCCGTGGCGCTCATGGCGGAAGCCAGCGCGCGCCCCGAGGATCTCGATCGGATCCGCCAGCAGTGGGGACTCGACCGGTCGTGGCCCGTGCAGTACCTGACCTTCATGCAGAACGCCTTCCGAGGGGAGCTCGGCAAGTCTTTTAACTATAGGCTTCCCGTCAGCGAGCTGTACTTCCAGCGGCTGCCCAACTCGCTGACCCTGGGGCTCGCCGCCACCCTCATCTCCCTGCTCATCGGTATTCCCGCGGGCATCATCTCGGCGGTGAAGGTGAATAGCTGGTGGGACAACGTCGCCAAGATCGTCGCCCTGCTCGGGCTCTCGATCCCGGGGTTCTGGCTGGGGCTGGTGTTGATCCTCGTGTTCTCCGTTTGGCTCCGCTGGCTGCCGACCTCCGGGGCTGGCGACTGGTCTCACGTCGTCATGCCGGCCCTCGCGCTCGGGTGGTACTTTGCCGCGTCGATGCTCAGGCTGACCCGTTCGAGCATGCTGGAGGTGCTGGGGAGCGAGTACATCAAGCTCGCCCGGCTCAAGGGGCTTCCGGAGGTCGTGGTCATCGCCATGCACGCGTTCAAGAACTCGCTCATTCCGGTCTTCACCTTGGCCGGGGTCAACATGGTGGTGATGGTCAACGCCGCCGTCATCATCGAGGTGATCTTCGCGTGGCCGGGCATCGGCCGCCTGCTCTACGAGGGTATCTTCCAGCGGGACTTCCCGCTCGTGCAGGGAGTGGTGATCATGGCCGGCTTCATGATCGTCGGGATCAACCTGATCGTGGATATCCTCTACGCTTTCATCGACCCGCGAATCCGGCTGGCGAGGTAGAAGGACGATGGCGATCCTCGCGACGCAGAGGCCGCTGGCCCCGGGATGGGCAACGAGCAGGCTCAGGGCGGTTGTCAAGGGCGCGCGGGAGGCCCCGCTGGTCGCGGTGGTTATTCTCGTCGGCCTGACCCTCGTCGCGATCTTTGCCGGCCTGCTGGCGCCGCATGACCCGACACTTCCGGTGAAGGGCGCGACGGTGTTCGCCCCGCCCTTCTGGATGGAGGGAGGCAGCATCGCGACGCCGCTCGGGACCGACTTCCAGGGACGCGACGTCCTGAGCCGCCTCATCTTTGGCGCGCGCGTGTCGCTCATCGTGGGGATGATGGGGACCCTGGTGGCGGGTGGTATCGGGACCGCGATGGGGATCCTCTCCGGATACGTCGGGGGCTGGGTGGACCAGATCATCATGCGCGTCACCGACGCCTGGCTGGCGTTGCCCGCTCTCGTCTTCGCGATCTTCCTGGCCGCCATGGTCGGGCCCAGCATGTGGAACATCATCGTCATCCTGGGCGCGGTGTACTGGACGCGCTACGCCCGCGTCATTCGGGGGGAGGTGCTGACCCTGCGCGAGAGAGAATTCGTGAAGCTGGCGGAGATCGCCGGGGCCAGCAAGCTCCGCGTGATCAAGCGGCACATCCTGCCCAATGTCATGAACACGGCGACGGTGCTGGGGAGCCTCACCGTCGGCGTGGTCATCATCGCCGAAGCATCGCTCAGCTTTCTCGGAGTCGGCGTGCCACCGCCTCAGCCGGCGTGGGGTCTCATGCTTTCGGAGGCGCGTCCTACCTTGATGGCCGGGCAGTGGTGGCTCACGGTGTTCCCCGGGTTGTGCATTCTCCTGATCGTCCTCGCCACCCAACTCCTCGGCGACTGGTTGCGCGTCCGGCTGGATCCCCAGTTGCGAAATCTGTAGAGAAGGTGGGCGACATGGCCCCCCACACCCCGCGGCGCTCGGGCCGCTCCGGCGAGGGGGTGGCGGATCTCGATCCCGTGCTGCAGGTGTCCGACCTCCAGACCCACTTCTTCAGCTTCGGCGGAACCCGGGTCGTCAAGGCAGTGGACGGCGTGAGCTTCTCGCTCCACGAAGGCGAGAGCCTGGGGCTCGTCGGTGAGTCCGGAAGCGGCAAGACCACGACGTGCCTTTCGATTGTCGGGCTGCTGCCGCCGGCCGCGCGCATCGTGGGAGGGAGTGTTGTCTTCGAAGGGGAGAATCTGACCCGAAAGAGCCAGCCCGAATTGCGCCGGATCCGGGGCCGGCGGATCGCGGTGATCCTGCAGGATCCCATGGCGTCGCTGAACCCGCTCTTCACCATCTTCCGGCAAGTGGCGGAGCCCGCGTTTTTCCACCAGCAGCTGCGGGGCCACTCACTGCGGGAGCGCGTGCAGCATCTCCTCCGGGCCGTCCGCATCCCCTCGCCCGAGTGGAGGATGCGCGACTACCCCCACCAGATGAGCGGCGGCATGCGCCAGCGCATCGTCGGGGCGATCGCCCTCGCCGGAGGGCCCAGGGTCGTCATCGCCGACGAGCCCACGACGAATCTGGACGTCACCATCCAGGCGCAGTACCTCGACCTCCTCAAGGAAATCCAGCGGGAGACGGGCGTGGCCCTGATC
The DNA here is from genome assembly GCA_046726415.1 of Candidatus Methylomirabilota bacterium. Classification (GTDB taxonomy): domain Bacteria; phylum Methylomirabilota; class Methylomirabilia; order Rokubacteriales; family CSP1-6; genus CAVWFS01. Next base: position 21,505 of record JBKPAK010000145.1, on the reverse strand, counting down.
TTCGTGACACATAACCTTGGCATCGTCGCGAAGATGTGTGACAGGGTCGCCGTGATGTACGCCGGAAGAATCATCGAACAGGCGCCGGTGCGGGAGCTCTTCGACGAACCCAAGCATCCGTACACGCGAGCCTTGCTCGGCGCGGTGCCGAAGCTCGGCAGCAAAGAGCCACTCTATTCGATTCCGGGCCAGCCACCCAACCTGGCGAACCTGCCCCCGGGATGCCCTTTCCATCCCCGCTGTCCCGAGGCCGTGCCACGCTGCATGACCGAAGAGCCGGGGGACTTCCACCTCGGCGGCGGACATGTCGCCAGGTGCTGGCTCCTCGGACGCGAGGAAGACGCGGACCATGGCCGATCCTCTCCTTGACGTCCGGGGCCTGAAGAAGTACTTCCCCGGGCGCCAGCGCCTGCTCGGACGCGGGCCGACATGGGTGAAGGCGGTGGACGGCGTGGATTTCGCAATCCACGCCGGCGAAACGCTCGGGCTCATCGGTGAGTCCGGCTGCGGGAAGACGACCACCTCCAAGTTGATCCTGCTGCAGGAGACACCGACCGCGGGGACGATCGCCTTCGAGGGCCAGGACATCGCCGGTCTCGCAAGCCAGGCGCTCATGGAATACCGCCGGGCCGTGCAGGTAGTGTTCCAGGACCCGTTCAGCTCGCTCAGCCCGCGCATGCGCGTGCAGGACATCATTGCTGAGCCGCTGGAGATCCACACCCTACTCTCGCGTGCGGCGATCCGCGAGCGCGTCGCCGCGGTGCTCGAGCTGGTCGGTCTCCAGCCCGACGTGGCCCCGCTGTTTCCCCATGAATTCAGCGGCGGGCAGCGCCAGCGGATCGCCATCGCCCGCGCGCTGGCCGCCGACACCCGTCTCCTCGTGCTGGACGAGCCGGTCTCCGCCCTCGACGTGTCGGTCCGAGCCCAGATCATCAGCCAGCTCGAGCACCTGCAACGCACCCTGAGCGTGAGCTATCTCTTCATCGGCCACGACCTGGCCACCGTTGCGCACATCAGCCACCGGATCGCGGTGATGTACTTGGGCAAGATCGTGGAGACGGCGGACAGCGATGCGCTGTGCGCCCGTCCGATGCACCCGTACACCAAGGCCCTCTTTGCCGCCGCGCTTCCGTCCCATCCCGATGATCAGCACGGGGAACGGACCATCGCCGGAGAGGTTCCGAGCGCTCTCGATCTGCCTTCCGGATGTCGGTTCCACCCGCGCTGCCCATCGGCGATGCCGATCTGCTCCCAGGTGGAGCCGACCTTGCGGCTTCGCGACGGCGGCGGCGAGGTCGCCTGTCACCTCTATTGAGACGTGATCGGCCGCTGAGGTGTCCCGGGGCGGACCGAGGACAGGGCCGTCGACGCCACCGACGCGGACACAGGAGGTCGAACGCTCCGTGAGACGCCTGCGAACGATCACCGCGATGGTGACCATCATGGGATTGGCGGTCAGCGAAGCTTGGGCCCAGGGGCCGGTAAATCTGGCCTTCGCCACCCTCGATACGGGCAGCGCCTGGTACGTGTACGGCGCCACCATGGCAGAGCTGCTCCGCAAGGCGCTGCCGGCCGGTTCCAACATCGACGTGAAGCCGCGCGCGGGCGGAGTGGGCAATCCGCGCCTCGTCGCCAAGAACGAGACACCCCTCGGCTTCGCGTTCACCATTAGCAATCGCTGGGCGTACGAGGGTAAGGAGGCGTACGACCAGAAGCTCGACAACCTCCGCGGGCTGGCCGGCGGCCTCGACAGGTACTACCTGGTGGCGGTGACGGCCAAGAAGCTCGGCCTCAACTCCGTGAAGGACGTCAAGGACAAGAGGATTCCCATCAAGATGGTGACCCAGCCCGTCGGATCGCGCGGCGAGTTTGCGGGCCGCCAGCTGCTGCGCGCGTACGGCGTCACCTACAGCGACATCAAGTCGTGGGGGGGCTCCACCCAGCACGTCGGCTACAACATCATCATCGACGCCTTCAAGGACGGGCGGGCGGACGTGCTGTTCGCCGTGGTGACCCCGAAACATCCATCGGTCAGCGAGATCGTTTCCTCGGTGGACGTCAAGTTCGTGGGTCTCGAGCCCGACATGATCGCCGCGCTGGCGCCGCTCGGCTACACGGCGGCCACCATGTCCGCCGAGACCTTCAAGAGTCAGAACGAGCCGGTCAAGACGGTCGGCTTCCCGACGGTGCTCATCACCAACCAGGAGTTGCCGGAGCCGATCGCCTACACCGTGACGAGGACCATCGTCGACAACAAGGACGCCCTGGTGCGTGGTCACGCCGGCCTCGCCGAGTTCGATCCCCAGACGGCCTGGGAGCCCGCGAAGGTCGGCGTTCCCCTCCATCCGGGCGCGGAGCGCGCGTACCGCGAGAAGGGATGGATGAAATAGAGGCCGACTGGATTCTCCAGGCCGGCCGGATCATCACCCTCGATCCGCGCCGGCCCGTCGCGGCGGCCCTGGCCATCGCGGCCGGGCGGATCGCGGCCACGGGCGGCCGGGCCGATGTCCGCGCGTGGAAGGGCCGGCGGACGCGTGTGCTCGACCTGGCCGGTGCCACCATCATCCCCGGCCTCGTCGACGCCCACGCACACCTCGACCGCGAGGGATTGAAGCGGATCTATCCATCCCTCGAGCGATGCCGATCCATCGCCGATGTCCAGGCGGTCATCCGGCGGCTCGCCGCCAAACGGCCGAAGGGCGACTGGATCGTCACCATGCCTCTCGGTGTGCCGCCGTTTTATCTCGATCCTCCGGCCCGCCTCGCCGAGCGCCGGTGGCCCACGCGAGCCGACCTCGATACGGCCGCTCCGGATCACCCCGTATACATCCGGGGAATCTGGGGTTACTGGAACAGGCCGCCGGTGCACTCGATCGCCAACACCCTCGCGCTCGTCAGGGCCGGCATCACCCGTGACACGGTTCCGCCGCCGGGCGTCGACATCGCCACGGACGCCGCGGGCGAACCGACCGGTCTCTTCGTCGAGCACAACCTCATCCAGGTGATCGAGTTCACCTTGATGAAAGCGGCCCCGCGGTTCACCTCCGAGGATCGCCGCCGCGCCCTGGGCGAGTCTCTGCAACGCTATGCCGCCCATGGCGTGACCGCCATCTACGAGGGACATGGCATCGCGCCGGAAGTGCTGCGCGCCTATCGCGAGACGCACCAGCGCGGGCGGCTGACCCTCCGCTGCTCGCTGGCGCTCAGTCCGACCTGGGACACCGCGGCTGAAGCGGAGCGCGCCATCCCGGAGCTAGCGGCATGGGCGGGAGGTCGCGGCACCGGAGACGACCACCTTCGCATTGCCGGCATCAGTCTGCACTACGGCGGTGATCCGGACGTGGCGCGGATCCTCCACGCGGGGCAGCCCTACACGGCGTGGGCGGGCTTCGTCGAGAGCGCCAACGGCCCCGACGACTATGCGCGGCAGGCGGAGCTGGCGGCGCGGCATGGCCTGCGCATCAACACGATCGTCACGCGCTCCTTGCCCGAGGTCCTGGACATCTGGGAGGCGATCGACTCTCGCAGGCCCCTTCGCGATCTGCGCTGGGCGCTCGTGCACCTGCACGTCGCCACCGAGCGCCAGCTCGCGCGCATTCGGCGACTCGGCGCGGTGGCCACCACGAATCCCATCAGCTATCTCTGGCGCTCGGGGATCGCCGAGCTGGCGCGCCTGGGCGGGGCCGCCGAGACGCTCATCCCACACCGGAGCCTGGTCCGGCTCGGCGTACCGTTCGGAATCGCCACCGACAACAAGCCGGCGAATCTGTGGCTGGCCTTCAAGGCCGTCGTGGATCGGCGCGACATGACCACGGGAGAGGTGCTCGGCTCCCGTCAGCGACTCTCGCGCCTGCAGGCTCTGCGCGCCCTGACCGTCGGGGGGGCCTGGATCACCTTCGCCGAGCGCGAGCGCGGTACTCTGGCTCCGGGCCGCGCCGCGGACCTGGCCGTCCTCGATTGCGATCCGCTCACCGCCCCCCTGGAGGCGTTGGCCCAGACCCCGGCTCGATTCACCATGGTGGGCGGGCAGGTCGTCCACGGCGATGTCTGATGCTCACGCGCCGCCGGTGCGCCTGGTGCGCACCTCGCTGGTCTCACAATCTCCAGCAGCGATGCCTGACCTCCGTTCTCCGCGGGTGTGGCTGGGTATCACCTGGTCGGTGTTCCAGGTCTACACGGCCTACGCGGGGCTCTTCGATCTCCTGATCCAGCTCCCCGTGCACGTGGCCTTCGCGGTGGCTCTCGGCTTCCTCACCACGCCGGTGCCGGAATCGGCCGAGCAGGCCGAGAAGTTCCGATCATCACGTCCATCATGGCCGCGCCGGCCCTCGTCCAGCTGGGCGTGCCCAAGCTGGTGGCCCACATGTTCGTCTTCTATTTTGGGATTCTCGCCGATCTCACGCCGCCGACGGCCATCTCGACCTATGCCACCTCATCGATCGCCGGCGCCGACGTCTGGCGCACGCAGTGGACGGGCATGGCCCTTGCGCTCGCCGGGTTCATCATCCCGTTCAGCTTCGCCTACGATCCAGCGCTGCTCCTCATCGATGCATCGGTCGCGCACATCGTCCTGCGGACGGCAGCCGCCACCCTGGGCATCGCCATGCTCGCGCGGGCCTCATCGGGTATCTGCGCGGGCCCACCCGCCTGTGGGAGCGCGCGGTGCTCCTGGTGGGGGCGTTCCTGAGTGACGCCATGGGCATCGCGTGCTTCCTCGCGGTGTGGCTCGCTCAGCGCGACGCGCGCCGGCGTGTTGACGTCGCCGTCGCCTCGCGATCGTGATCAGAGGTCCTTCGCGCGGTCCACCGCCTGACGAGGACCCGGGGAGCGATGCGGCCCGCCCGTGAAGACGAGTAATGTGTCCGACGCTCCACTGCCTTGACCGGATCCGGCGATCGCACTATGGTCACGGGATGGTGCACGCGTCTTGTCTCGAGCAGACCGGCGCGCGGGCGGGAGAGGCTCGAGCGCAGGTGAGCTGATGAGCTTCATGGACTTGCGGCAGTGGATGACCCTCCTCGAGAAGGAAGGGGAACTGCGGCACATCACCGCCGAGGTGGACTGGGACCGCGAGATCGGCGCCATCGCCCGCCGGGTCCTCGAGAAGAAAGGGCCGGCCCTCCTCTTCGAGAACATCAAGGGCTACCGACGCGGTCGCTGCACGAAGCTCTTCACCGGGGGTCTCGGCGCGCGTGCGCGTCTGGCCCTGGCCCTCGGCTTCACGCGGGACATTTCCAATCGCGAGCTGGTCCAGTACGTGATGAAGAAGAACGGCCAGGCGATTCCGCCGGTCGTCGTCAAGACGGGACCGGTGAAGGATGTGATCGTGCGCGGCGATGCCATCGATCAGGCCGAGTTCCCCGTCCCGAAGTGGCACTACCTGGAGGGAGGGCGCTACATTCACACCTTCACCGGGATCGTCACTCGCGACCCCGAGACGCGCGTGATGAATGTCGGCATCTATCGCGGGATGATCGGCAGGAAGGACACCGCGCCCTTCTTGCTCATCAAGGGCGGCCAACACTGGGGCGCCCACTTCGTCAAGTGGGCCGCCCGCAAGGAGCCCATGCCTGTGGCGTGCGTGGTCGGGTGGGATCCCATCATGCCCTTCCTGTCGGGCTCGCCCATTCCCGCCGGAGTATGCGAGTGGGACGTGATGGGCGCGTACCGCGGCGAGCCCGCCGAGCTGGTGCGCTGCGAGACGGTGGATCTGGACGTTCCGGCCACCGCGGAGATCGTCTTCGAGGGGTACATCAGCGACGACCCGGCCACCTATGAGGTCGAGGGACCGTTCGGCGAGTTCACCGGCTACGTGTCCGACATCCCCACCCCGCGCCCGACCATGAAAGTCACCTGCGTGGCCCACCGGCGCGATCCGATCTTTCGCGGATGCCTGGAGGGGACCTTGCCGGGCTCCTACAGCGAGAACAGCGTGATGTCCTCGGTGCAGCGGGCGGCCATCGCCTGGAACATCCTCAATGGCGCCGGCATTCCCGGCATCCTCGACGTCTACGTGCCGCCCATCACCAACGGGGTGAATATCCGGGTGCAGATCAAGAAGCACTACCAAGGGCAGCCCAAGCAGATCGCCGCGGCGCTGTGGGGCAACAGCGCCGCCCAGTATCGCTACAAGCACGTGACCGTCGTGGAAGAGGACATCGATCCGGCGGTCGACGAGCAAGTGGAGTGGGCGTTCGCGCATCGAGTGAATGCTGGGGACGGAGGCGTGGTGATCTTCCCCGGGATCTTCGGCTCCCCCATCGATCCCAGCACCCCCATGGCCGACCGCGAGGTCGCCCAGCTCGGGACGGGTCTGTGGAACCGCATGCTTATCGATGCCACGCGATCCTGGAAACACGCTCGGCGTCCCGAGTGGGGCGGTGAGCGCTTCCCGCCCACCGTGCGTCCTGCCCCCGAGGATGAGGCGCGCGTTCTCGAGCGCTGGTCGGAATACGGGCTCGATGTATGAGAGAGGGCCCCCAACTGGCCCCCCAAACTTCCGAGATGCCGTCCGATGAAGATCACTGAGCTTCGGGCCATTCCGCTGGCCATCCCGCACCGCCCCATGACGCCGCAGTCGCCGTGGCTGGGCCCGCTGGCCAAGCAGATCCTCGTGCGGCTCTCCACCGACGGTGGGCTTGTGGGCTGGGGCGAATGCTTCGCGTATGGCGCCCCGCTGGCCGTCTGCAACGTCGTCGACGAGGCGCTGGCCCCGCTCGTCGTGGGTCAGGATCCGTCTCGGATCGAACACCTCACGCGGACGATGCAGCAGGCCCTGATGATATGGGGACGCCGAGGCCTTGGCATGTTCGCCATCAGCGGCGTCGAGCTGGCCCTGTGGGATCTCGCCGGCAAGGCCCGGGGCGTTCCCGCCTACGAACTCCTGGGCGGACTCGTCCAGTCAGACGTGCGTGTCTATGCGAGCCTTCCGCGCTATCCGGACGCCTCCGACGTCGGCCGCGCCACCGCGGCCATGGTGGCTCAGGGATACACGGCCATCAAGCTCCACCAGGTCGACGTGGAGTCGGTCGCCGTCGCGCGCGAGGCGGTGGGCGATGATGTCGAGCTGATGCTCGACGCGAACTGTCCGTGGAGTGTAGAGGAAGCCATTTGCCTCGGCCGGCAACTCGAGCGCTACCATCTGCGCTGGCTGGAAGAGCCCGTGTGGCCCCCCGAGGATTATGCTGGTCTCGCTCGCGTCCGGGCCGCGCTGCGGATGTCGATCGCCAGCGGAGAGAACGAGGGCACCGCGCATGGCTTCGCCGCGCTCTTGGCCGCGGGCGCGGCTGACATCGTGCAGCCGAGCATCACCAAGGTCGGCGGTATCGGCGAGATGAAGAAGATCGCCACCCTGGCCGCCACCCATGGCGTGACGCTCGTCCCGCACTCGTTCTACTTCGGCCCGGGTCTGGCGGCCACGTTCCACCTCGTTGCGTCGACCTCGGGAGTGCCGTACGTAGAGTTCCCGCCCGGTGAGCTGGAGGGCCCTCTCGTGGCCGAGCCGATCAAATGCGTGAACGGCGTGGTCCAGGTCAGCGACCGCCCCGGCCTCGGCGCCGATCCGACGGCCGACGTGCTCGCGCGATATCCCTACGGCCGTGAGCCATCTCGCCCGTTCTATCTGACGTAGGCCACTGCGCAGGGTTTGCGGGACGGGGCCGTTTCTCACTCGTATCGATTGACTTTGTATACAAGATGTGTGTAACGTGTTTGCCCGCGAGACATGGCCAAGGACAGACCTCCAACATACCTGGCGCGCACGGTCTACCAGGCCTTGCGCGAAGCGATCCTCCGCCGGGAGTTCGACGCCGGAGAGCCGCTGACCGAGCACGACCTCTGTCGGCGCTACGGGGTGAGCCGAACGCCGGTGCGCGAGGCCCTCGCCAAGCTCGAACGCGACCAGCTCGTGCGCATCGTGCCCAAGAAGGGAGCCTTCGTGCGCTCCGTCTCGCCCAATGAGGTCCGCGAGCTGTACGAGATCCGCGAGGCCCTGGAGGCGCTCGTGGTGCGCCTGGCCGGGCCCCGTGTCGAGGAAGCAGAGCTCGTCGAGTTCGAGCGACGCTTCCAGGAGTTGCGGGCCAAGGGAGCCGGCGTCGCCTACACGGAGGTGCGCGGACTCGGCGAGGAGTTCCACCAGTATCTGGCCAAGCGCGCGGGCAACGCCAAGTTGCTGGAGATGCTCGGGGCGATCCGCGAGCAGATCCAATCGGTGTGGACGATGTCGATCGTGGGGCGCCGACGTGGGCAGGGCGTGCTCCGCGAGCACCTGGCCATCATCGACGCGCTGCGGACCGCCAACGTCAACCGAGCCGAGCAGCTCATGGTCCGCCACGTGCGGCGGGTCCGCGAAGCTATTGTGCGATTGGTCACCTGACCGTGAAGGGAGACAACGCATCATGAGCGAACCGAGTGCCTTCCGGAAACAGCTCGAAGCCGCCGTCAACGCTCGACACAGTCGCCTCAACCCGTTCACCGAGAGGTGGGTGAAGGGAGAGCTCACGCGAGCCCAGCTGGGCGCCTGGGCTTCCCAGCACTATCAATACGTCGGCCAGTTCCCGCGCTGGTGTGCGCGGGTCTACGCCGAGTGCCCGTATCCCGAGGCGCGGGACTTCCTGCTCGAGAACATCGTCGAGGAGGAATCCGGGACCAAGCACGTGGACCTGCTTATCCGCTTCGCGGAGGCGTGCGGCGTGAGCCGGGCCGAGGTGGAAGGAGCGCGGCAGCTTCCGACCACGCGCGCGCTCACCGCTTGGTGCTACGAAATGTCGCACAAACCGTTCTACGAGGCGGCAGCTGGCCTCCTGGTGGGACTGGAGTCCCAGGTGCCTGGAATCTATCGCCGCAACCTGCCGCCGCTGAAACCACTCTATGGCTTCACCGATCACGAGGTGGAGTTCTTCGCCGTGCACATCGAGGCCGACGAGGTCCACGGTGAGCGCGGCTACGAGATCGTCGAGCGCGCGTGCACCACCCCCGACATGCGAGAGCGCGCCGTGGACGCCGTGCGTCAGGCTACCGAGATGCGCTGGCAGTACATGACGGGTCTTTACCGCGCTTACGTCCTGAAGGAAGAGCTGTGACCTCGGTCCGGGTGAGTCGCCCGGAGGAAGACCTGTGAGCGCCTTCCGTGTGGCGAGCCTAGACGAGCTCTCGCCGGGAGAGCTTCGGCTGGTGGACGTCGCCGGCACGCGCGTCGTGCTGGCCCGGGTCGGCGATGCGGTCTACGCCTGTAACGCCGTGTGCACGCACCAGGGCGGGCCGCTAAGCGAGGGCAAGCTGAGCGGGACGCGGCTGGCGTGCCCGTGGCACGGCTGGCACTTCGATGTCCGCTCCGGGGCGTGCGTGATGCCGACCCGAGGCGACTCAGTGCCCAGCTATCCCGTGCGCATCGAGGCCGGTGACGTGTGGGTGGAGGTGCCCTGAATGGCGCTCTCCTTGGCGCGGGCGCTGGAGTGTATCGACCGCGGTTGTACCAGGGCGCAGGAGCTCGGCTTCAAGGTCGCGCTGGCCGTCGTGGATGACGGCGGACACCTGGTCGCCTGCCATCGGATGGACGGCGCGCTTTGGGTCACTCCCGAGATCGCTCGCGCCAAGGCGAACGCCGCGGCGGCCTTCCGCGCCTCGACGGCCGATCTCGAGGCGCGGTTCGCCGGCGCGCGCCAGCTCTTCGCGTCCACCGTCGCCACGCTCGGCGATTACCAGTTCGTGTTCGGCCGGGGCGCGATGCCCGTGGTGGAAGGCGGCCAGATCGTCGGAGCCGTTGGCGTCAGCGGCGCTGTTCCGGCCGACCACGACCACGCCATCGCCGACGCGGCGGCCGGGCATCCGGAGCTTCCTCCGAGCCACTAGATCAGGTGGCCGGGCTGCTGGCTGGTTCGCATCGATGGTGAGCCCGCCGGGTGCGTGGGGCTGCGCATCATCGGCCACGGGATCGGCGAGCGGGCACGCTTCATGGAGGTCACCCTCGCTCGAGGAGGGTGACCGCCCGACTTTTCCGTCGCTGACGGCCCCGCCCGACCCGACGGGCAACCCCGAGGACTGAACGCCGCGCCCGGGCCTCTCGAGTAGAATGCGAGAGCGGCGGGCGTTCTGAAGTGACGCTCTCGCTCGCGCGGCCGCGCCGGAGGGTTGGCATGATCAGCATCACGCGAGTCTACACGCGCACCGGAGACCTGGGGGACACCGCGCTGGTCGGGGGCAAGCGCGTCCCGAAGGATTCCCCCCGTATCGTCGCCTACGGGACCGTGGACGAACTGAACGCCGCGGTCGGTTTGGCCCGGACCTTCAACGCGGAGAGGATCGACCAGTCCAACGACGCGCGCTGGCTCGACGAAACGCTGCGGCGGATTCAGAACGAGCTGTTCGATCTGGGCAGCGAGCTGGCCACACCGTCCGATGCTCACTACGAGGGTATGTTCCGGATGGGCCAGGCGGAAGTGACGGCACTCGAGCAGCTCATGGACAAGTGCCAGAAGGATCTCGAGCCGCTGAAGTCGTTCATCCTCCCGGGCGGGGGGCGGGTGAACGCCTTCCTCCACCAGGCGCGCACGGTCTGTCGTCGCGCGGAGCGCGAGGTGCTCGCGCTGTCCCGCGTCGAGCCCATTGGGCAGTGGCCCCTGCGCTACGTCAATCGCCTGAGCGACCTCTTCTTCGTCCTCAGTCGCTGGGTGGCCCGGCGGCTGGGGGAGCAGGAGTATCTGTGGGAGCGAGGGCTCCGGAGCCACGAGCGGCGCCGTCGGACGCCTCGACGCCGCGAACAAGGCGCGTAGCCCGTCGGCAAGAGCGGCCCTAGCGCCGCGGACGCTGCTCGACCCGGTCGAGGAACGCCAGCACCGCGCGATTCCAGGCTTCCGGCTGGTCGCGGTTGGCGAAGTGACTGGCCGGAGACAGCACGACCAGCCGCGCGCCTTTGATCTTGCGCTGCATGACCTTCATGGGAGCGAGTGACGGGTCGCGGTCGCCACCCACCAGAAGGACCGGCACCCGAATCTTCTGAAGCTCGTCGGTGATGTGGTCCATAGCCAGCAGCGCCCGCAGCGAGTTGGCGTAGCCGATGGGCGTGAGCCGCCTGTAGTAGGCGTAGAACTCCTCGCGGGCTCCCGGATTCAGCTCCAGTCGGGCGGCGACGTTCGGATTCTCGGTCATGGCGAACTCGGCCATGGCGTCCATGCCTTTGGTGAGGGTGACCTCGATGCTGCGCGCCCGCATCAGCAGCGAATCGACCGACAAGGGAAGGCCCGAGGCCGACGAGGAGTTGGTGACGATCAGCGATCGCACGCGAGCGGGAAAGCGCAGGGTGAAGCGCGTGGCGATGCCGCCCCCCAGCGAGAGCCCGCCGACATGGGCCTTGCGCAGCCCCAACGCGTCGAGGACGCACTTGAGGTCCAGGACCCATCGGTGGAAGGAGTACTTGGCCGGATCCTCGGGACTGTCGGACCGCGCGTGTCCCCGCGGCTCCCACAGGATCAGGCGATGTCGCGCCGAGAGGGACGGAAGGTTCACATCCCAGTGATCGGCGTTGCCGCCGATGCCGTAGGCCAGCACAAGCGGTGATCCCGTGCCGTGCTCCTCGTAGTAGATTCCCACCCGATCGTCGGTCCTGACGTACGGCATGACACACCTCCACGGCCATCATTGGCTCGCCTCGGACGGTGGCCCCAGCCCCACGCCGTCCTGCGGCTCGCACGGCCATCATCGGCTCGCCTCGGACGGTGGGGGCCCCAGCCCCACGCCGTCCTGCGGCTCGCACGGCCAGGACGCGCTGGCCGCGGCCATCATCGCACGCCGGTTGCCGGGGAGTCGTCGTATCGAGAAGGGGTAGGACTGGTCGTCACCAGCAGGTCGGCAGCGAGCCGTTGACAACGCCCCGATGGCCTTCGTAGGGTGGGCTGCGAATCGATCACTCTCGGTCAGGAGCGTAGGCTCGCGCATGGCGACGAAGAAGGGCTGGATCGGACGGCCGATGAAGCGGGTCGAGGACCCGCACCTGCTCACGGGGCGAGGCCAGTACCTCGACGACCAGGTGTTTCCGGGCGTCCATCACGCGGCGATCGTCCGCTCGCCCCATGCTCACGCGCGCATTCTCGGCTACGACCTCTCCGGCGCCCTCGCCGTCCCCGGGGTGGTTGGGGCGATCACCGGCGCGGACGTGGCCGAGCGCACCAAGGCCTTCGGCGTCGGCGTGACCGCGCCCGTGCGCTACTACTGCGCGGCGACCGACAAAGTCCGCTTCGTGGGCGAGCCGGTGGCCGTGGTGGTGGCGCGGGATCGCTACACGGCCGAGGACGCGGCCGAGCGCGCGGTCGTCCAGTACGAGTGGCTGCCGGCCGTGCTCGATCCCGAGAAGGCGATCGAGCCCGACGCTCCCGTCCTCCACGAGGCAGTCGGAACCAATGTGGCCAACAGCCGTCGGCTCGTCTACGGAGACCCCGACGGGGCCTTTCGGGACGCCGAGGTCGTCATCCGCGAGCGCTTCAAGTTCCCGAAGTACGGGTCCACGCCGATCGAGACCTACGCCATCGTGGCGCGCTGGGATCCCTACGAGCACGTCCTGACCATCTGGTCGAACTTCATGGGGCCGTTCATCATGCACCCGCTGGTCGCGCGCGTGCTCCAGCTCCCGGAGAACCGGCTGCGCTTCATCGTGCCGCCCGACATCGGCGGTAGCTACGGGATCAAGTCGAGCATCTACCCGTACATCGCGCTGATTGGCCTCACCGCCATGAAGACCGGGGTGACGGTGAAGTGGATCGAAGACCGCCGCGAGCACCTGCTGGCATCGTCCAGCGGTACTGATCGCATCGCCTATCGAGAGGTCGCCGCCCGCCGAGACGGAACGATCCTCGGCATGCGTTATCGCTGGTACGACAACGTGGGCGGTTACATCCGCAGCCCCGAGCCTGGCTGCTCCTATCGCCCGCTCGGCAACTACGTGGGGCCTTACCGCTTCGAGAACCTCGAGGTCGAGGCGGCCACGGTGATGACCAACAAGAGTCTCACCGGGCCCAATCGCGGCTACGCGTGCGGTCATCTCTACTTCGAGACCGAGCGCATGATCGATCTCCTGGCGGAGACGCTCGGCCTCGACCCGGCCGAGGTGCGGCGGAGGAATCTCATTCCGGCGGAGTGGTTCCCGTATCGCACTCCCACCGGCGGGCTCTACGACAGCGGCGACTTCGAGGCCACGCTGGACCGCGCCCTGGACGTGGCCAAGTACGACGAGCTCAAGGTCATGCGCGAGCGGGCTCGGGCCGAGCACCGCTACGTGGGCATTGGCATCGCCCTCGCCGTTGATCCTTCCGTCTCGAACATGGGGTACGTGGCGACCGCGCTCGATCCACAGTTCCGCGCCAAGCCCGAATATCTGCCGAAGTCCGGGGCGGTCGAAGCCTGCTCGGTGAAGATCGATCCGCTCGGCCGGCTCACTGCCGTGCTGGGCACGACGCCCCAAGGGCAGGGCCACCAGACCGTCGTCGCCCAGATTCTCGCCGACGAGCTGGGAATCGACCCGGCCGACATCACTGTGGTTGACGAGATGGACACCTTCACCCGGCTTTGGAGCATCTCCTCGGGGACCTACTCCAGTCGCTTCGGCTCCGTCGGCACGAGCGCGGTGGCCCTGGCCGGGCGCAAGCTGAAAGCCAAGCTGGTCGACTACGCAGCGCACCTGATGGATATTCCCGCGGGACAGCTCGAACTGCGCGACGGCGCCGTCCGCCTCAAAACGGACAAGGGCGCGTACTACACCATCAAAGACCTGGCGGGCCGGGCGCACTGGAACACCGAGTCGCTTCCCGATGGCATGGAGCCCGGCCTGGCAGCTACGGCGCTCTTCGGCTTCACCGAGGCCAAGGCCGTCACCGAGGAAGACCGGGTCAACTCCTCCAATACGTACGGCTTCATCGCCGAGGTGATGGCCGTGGAGGTCGACCCGGAGACCGCCGAGATCGCGATCCTCAAGTACGTGACGATCCACGACGCCGGCACGATCATCAATCCCATGATCGCCGAGGGGCAAATCTATGGCGGCGCCCTCCACGGGCTCGGTGGCGCCCTGTACGAAGAGCTGGCCTACGACGAGGACGGTCAGTGCCTGACCGCGAGCTTCATGGACTACGTCGTGCCGTCGGCCGCCGAGGCTCCGAAGATCGAGATCGACCACGTGGTATCGCCGTCGCCGCTCACGCCGCTCGGCTCCAAAGGGCTCGGCGAGTCCAGCTCCATGACCGTCCCGGCCGTGATGGCCAACGCGGTGAGCGACGCGCTGAAGCCGCTCGGCGTGCGGATCACCGAACTTCCCATGACGCCAGCCCGCCTGTGGGCTCAGATCCGAGCGGCGCGCGCCGCGCGCTGAGTCGCTGGCTGACGGAGTCCCGACCGCCGGTCGGAGCGAGCCAGGCGCTCAGGCTATGTGCGCCGGTTGTGGCCACCTGCTGGGCGGGCGCACGGCGTTCGAGCTCCACACGGACCAGGGGTCAGTCCTCAAGTGCCTGGCCTGCGCCGTTCGGCACGCACCCATGCTGGCCCGGTCAGCCCGCATCGCGCTCATCGTGGGCACCCTGCTGACCGCCATCAATCACGGCGACGTGATCGTCGGCGGCCCCTGGATGGCCGCCATGATCTGGAAGATTCCCCTCACGTATGCGATGCCATTTGCTGTCGCGACGTGGGGCGCGCTCAGCAACAGTCGGGCGCAGATCCCCCGATGAGCAGGTCGCCGTCCATTCTTTGGAAACAATGAGGCCGCGCCAGTGACAACAATGACGCCGCGCCAGCCCGGCCCCGAGGCGCCTGGCGGAGCATCGAGAAGCACGACGGCTGGGCCGGGGTCCTCCCGACGGTGGCGCCCCTGGGCGGCCATGTCGGTCCCCCCCAAGCTCGGCATCCCGCTGGCCATTTTCGTCGTCACGACGCTCGCGCTCCTGCCCGATCTCGGAGGACAGTACGTCTGGTCGAAGGACGAGGCGCGCGACGGGCTCGTGGCGCGGGAGATGGTGGAGACTGGGCATTGGCTGATCCCGCACATGGGTGGGCGCCCGTATCCCTACAAGCCGCCGCTCTTTCACTGGCTGGTTGCCCTGTGCTCTCCCGGGGGCGTGACGGAGTGGACGCTGCGTCTGCCGTCGGTGCTGGCTGCCGCCGCCACGGTGGCGTTGACCTACGCCATGGGTACCCGCCTTGGGGCGCGGACGACGGGACTGGGGGCCGCGGCCGTGCTCGCCTCGAGCGCGACCTTCGTGGAATGGGGACGGACGGGTCGGTTGGAAATGCTGCTCGTACTGTGGCTGACCTTGGGACTGTGGAGCGCGATGCGCTGGCTCGACGAGCGAAAGCGCCGGCACGCGGTGTTGCTCGGGCTCGCTCTCGGGCTCGGCTGTCTGACCAAAGGGCCTATTGGGTTGGCCCCGCTGGGCACGCTGATCGTCGCGCTGGCCTTGCTGGGAGGCTGGTCGCGCCGCGCGGTGGCTGACCTCGGACTCGCCCTGGCACTGGCCGTTGGGCTGCCCGTCAGCTGGCTGGGCGTGGCGGCCGGCGCGGACGCGAGGGTCATCGAGTACCTCGGGGCGGTTCTGACGAACTTCGCCGGCGAGATCCGAGTGGCTCGTGATCAGCACGGCCTTTTCGCGGTGGAGGCCATCGGGCTGGGCTTCCTGCCCTGGACGGTCCTCGTGCCGGGCACGCTGGTCGTGCTCATCCGCCGCTGGCGCCTATCGCGCCGAGTTCTGCTGCTTCCGCTGCTGTGGGCGGGATTCATCCTTGTCGTCTTCGTCATGGTCCTGTCGCCGCGCGCGGTCCATTTCTTGCCGATCTATCCGGCGCTCGCCCTCCTGGTCAGCTGGGCGTGGTCCGGGTGCTCGGTCCGGGAGCGACGATGGATGCTGTATCCGCTCGCCCTGGCCGGGATCGTCGGCGTGGTCGGCGGCTTCGGGCTGGCCATCTGGCCGGTGACGATTGAGTCCGCCAGGCACATCACCGTATTCAGCCGGGCGTTCGGGGTGACGGTGGCCCTGATTTTCACGAGCGCCGGGCTCGGCGTGATCGCGTTGCTGAGACGTCAACGGGCCGACGCCGTACCCGTGGTGGTGGGGGCCGGGGCCCTCGTTGTCGCGATGCTGTTCCAGGTTACCGTTCACACACCGCGGGCCAACCGCGCCCATCCCACACGGGAGGCGGCGGCCCGCTTTGCCGCGGCGCTGCCCCAAGGGGCCGAGGTGGTGTACGTGGACCTCAAATCGAGCACGGCGCTGATGTTCTATCTGCAGCACCGACGCGTGGAGCTCGCTGGGATCAGGGCGTTCACCGACCTGGCCGCCCATCCACGGCGGTATGCCCTCATCCCCCACGCGGAGATGATGCTGCTCATTCGAAAGGAGTGCGGGCCGCCGCCGCCGCTCCGCGAAGAGACCGTGTTCGGTGGCCAGTACGTCCTGCTCAACCTCGAGGGGGTGGGCCCCCGCTGCTTCTGGGCACGGCGGACGTGACGCGGCGCCGGGGTCCTAGAGGGGAGAACCTGAGGCGATCAGACGCTCCAGCCCGGCGAGCTGCTCGCGCGTTCCGAGCGCGAGGAGTTGATCGCCAGGCTGGAGCGTGAAATGCCCCGGCGGATTCACGAGCGGAGTGCCGTCACGGAGGACGGCGAGGACGATCGCCCCCGTCGCTTGCCGGATGTCGAGGTCATCGAAGCTCTTGCCGATGATCGAGCTGTCGCGATCGACGGCGACATCCTCGATGTTGAGCGCCTCGGCGCCGCGGCGTAGCGCGGTCTCGAAGAAGTCCACCACGGCCGGACTGAGAATCAGGTGGGCCAGGCGATGGCCGCCGATGGCATAGGGGCTGATGGCGCGGTTGGCGCCGGCCCGCATGAGTTTGGTCACGCTCGCCTCGTCCACGGCGCGGGTCACGATGTGCAGATCGGGATTGAGCACGCGGGCGGAGAGCACGATGTACATGTTCGTCGCGTCGTTCGCCGTCGTGACGATGAGCCCCCGTGCCCGGCCGACACCGGCCCGCTCCAGGACGGCATCCTCGGTAGCGTCGCCGCGCAGCCGGAGATAGCCTCGCTCGTCCGCCAGGTGCAGGGCCGACTCGCTGGGGTCGATGACGATAAAGGCTGTCCTCGCCTCTGCCAGTTCCCCTGCCGCCTGCCGGCCCACGCGGCCGAGGCCGGCCACGATGACGTGGTTGTTCAGGGCCTCGATTCTCTGCGACATTCGTCGCCTCCCCGCGGGATCGGCGATCCGCCTCGCCACGAGATATTCCATCACCACCCCGAACATGAAGAACAGACTGCCGATGCCGATGAAGGCCACGATCATGGTGAACACGCGGCCGGCTGCGGACAGCGGCTTCACCTCGCCGTAGCCGATGGTGGTGATGGTCGTTACGGTCATGAACAGGGCATCCAACCAGGTCCCGCCGGCGTTCCGCCAGAGCAGGTAGTAGCCGATCGTTCCCGCCGTCACCACGCTCAGGACCATGCCAAACGGGAGCATGAGCCGCACTCTGAGCGAGCGAAGCGCCGGGCCGTCCATCAGTTATCAGGCACCCCGAGGGTTCCGGATCGCTGAGAACTGAGTTGTGCCGCGCGGGTGGCGCGTGGCGATCCCAGCCTCCGGCGGTCTCTCGCACTGTCCGACCGATCGCCGAGGATCAACAGGCGGTTCGTCATTCGGTGCGACCTCATCGTCAACTCACAGACCGGCCTTTCCGAGGTGGGCTTCGATCGCTTGGATATAGCGCGGGTAATGGACGAGCGAGGCGCCAATCGCCGCCAGGATCTTGGCGTCGTCGAGCGTGTCGTACGCGTGGACTAGCCGGTTGCGGAGTCCCGCCGAGGGCGCCAGGAGAAGGGCCAACTCCGGCGCGAGGGCTCCCAGGTGGCCCATCTCGACGAAGCCGCTGTAGTAGTCATCGGGGACGGGTCGGCCTGCCTCCGCGATGACATATGCGTTGATGTCGAGCGCGGCCTCGATGGCCTCCTGAAGGAGGCGTTCAGCAGCCTTTCTCTCGTAGAGCCGCCGCCGATACTCGTCCAGGGTGAGTTCGGCCAGCGGGCGTAGCGCGTCCAGGGCGGCGATGATATGCCCGAGCTTGCGCCTGATGAGGGCGGCGTCGACCGGGCTCACACCAGGCCTTGGCGCTCGAGGAAGGCTTGAATGGTGCGGCGCTGTGCCAGGCGGAGCTTGGCGGTGTCACAGTACCGGCGAGAGGCCAGGGACTGGAATTCGCGGAAGGCGCCCAGGCGGCGCTCGAAAAGCAGCCGCCCCGAGCGCGCGACCTGGAAGGCGAGCAGCGGTCCCGCTCGGTGGAGGTCGACCAGGTCGATGGGATCGGCGCGGAGCCGCTCGGCGATGCACGCGTACAGCGAGTCGAGGTCAGCCGGTCCGTCGCATTGGACGGCCAAATCGATGTCGCTGCCGGCTCGTGTGCGACTCCTGGCCGCCGAGCCGAAAAGCACGAGCAGGTCGAGGTCGCGGCGTTCGACGGACAGGTCAGCCAGTCGGTCGGCAATCCGGTTTACGGTCAGCGCGCCCCGCACCATGCGCTCACTCTAGTGGCGCTCCGTGGACGGGGTCAACGCTGGCGGCCCCAGCGTCCCTCGATTTCAAACTGACCCGCGACCTCGCGAGGCGGCGCTCCGCTGCGCTTGGGGTTTGCGCGCTGCGGGCAGGGATGATACATCCTGGCTCGACATCGAGCACATGCGTCGAGGAGATTCATGGCACCCTTTCGGGACGAGATCGTCGAGGAGCCCGGTGGTCAGCAGATCCTCTGCGAGGATCCCTTCGGCAACGCGGTAGAACTCAACCCACCCCCCGCCTAGGCGACCCATCCGCGTCCGAAACCCATGCAGCCCTGCCCCTCGGGTAGGAGAATCATGAAAACGAGCGCGTTAGGCCTGGCCGTCTGCCTCTTCATGATCGGCGCGCCGCGGGGACTGGCTGAGGTTCCCGACACCGTGTTTCTCGAGGATCTGACCTGGACGGAGGTCCGCGACCGCATTCAGTCAGGAAAGACAACGATGATTCTGCCCACCGGCGGGACCGAGCAGAACGGGCCACACATGGCGCTGGGCAAGCACAACGCGCGGGTGAAGATCATGTCGGCGAGGATCGCGAGGGCTCTGGGCAACGCGCTGGTGGCGCCCGTGGTGGCCTATGTCCCGGAGGGGGGGATCGGTCCCCCCACTGGGCACATGCGATTCCCAGGCACGATCACGGTGCCGGACGAGATCTTCGAGAAGACGCTCGAGTCGGCGGCGCGGAGCTTCCGGCTCCACGGATCCAGGGACATCGTCCTCCTCGGCGATCATGGTTCGACCCAGCCGCGCCAGAAGGCGGTTGCCGCGCGGTTGAATCGGGAGTGGTCCGGCACGGGATTCAGAGTCCACGCCATCGAGACATACTACCGGGCGAGTGAGGGCGACTTCCCGCGACTGCTGGAGACACGCGGCTACCGGTCCGACGAGATCGGCCGTCATGCCGGCCTCGCTGACACCTCCCTGATGCTGGCAGTCGACCCGCGCCTGGTGAGGATGGAGAGGCTGCGGCGCGAAGCGGGGCGTGACGGCAGCGATGGCGTCGATGGCGATCCGAGCCGGGCCACCGCGGAGCTGGGCCAGCTCGGGGTGGAGATGGTCGTCACGAAGACGGTCGCGGCAGTCCGCGCGTCGATCGGACGCCGCTGAAAATTTGCACAATACATCGAGGTGAACTCTTGACGAAGGCACACGTGGGGTGCAACGCCGTGCGGTCACCGAGTTCTGCTCGATACGGCAGTCTCGTGAGCGTCGCTCTGAGCATGGCGCTGGTCCTTTCATGGGGAGGGGGCCGCGCAGGAGCGCAGCAGGCTCCGGCCCCCACACCGCGAGCGGCACCGCTCAGCGCCGCCCCGCCCTCCGTCGAGGTGCTGCCGGGCATGCCGCCGGTCGTGAACCCGAGCAACCTCTACAGCGAGACGCATCCCGGCAATCTGAGTCCGGCCACCGCGACGGCGCTCCCGCGTATCTATGTACCCAACCGGCAATCCAACGACGTCTACGTGATCGATCCGGCAGCGTTCAAGGTCGTCGATCGCTTCCGGGTCGGCGTGAATCCCCAGCACGTCGTCCCGTCCTACGATCTCAAGACGCTGTGGGTCACCAACAATGCCGAGGGGCGGACCGATGGTAGCCTCACCCCTGTCGATCCCACCACGGGGAAGCCCGGGAAGCCCATCGCGGTCGACGACCCCTACAACATGTACTTCACGCCGGACGGCCGCTCGGCCATCGTGGTCGCCGAGGCGCTGAAGCGGCTCGACTTCCGAGATCCACAGACGATGGGCCTCCAGAGCTCGCTCGCGGTGCCGGCCTGCGCCGGAATCAACCATGCCGATTTCTCCATCGACGGGCGCTTTGCCATCTTCACCTGCGAGTTCCAGGGCAGCCTGGCCAAGATCGACCTCGTGAATCGCACGGTGCTGGGCTCCCTGAAGCTCTCCAAGGGCGGCATGCCGCAGGACATCCGCGTCTCGCCCGACGGCCGGATGTTCTTCGTCGCCGACATGAAAGCCGGTGGCGTGTTCGTGATCGACGGGAATTCCTTCACCGAGGTCGGCTTCATCCCGACCGGTATTGGCGCGCATGGCCTCTACCCGAGCCGCGACGGGACGAAGCTCTACGTCGCCAACCGCGGATCCCATCACGTGAGCGGGCCGCCGCGCGGCAAGGGGAGCGTCTCGGTCATCGACTTCGCGACCCGCAAGGTCGAGAAGACATGGCCGATTCCCGGCGGCGGGAGCCCGGACATGGGCAACGTCAGCGTGGACGGGACTGTGCTGTGGCTCTCGGGTCGCTACGACGACGTCGTCTATGCTATCGACACCGCCACCGGGCGCGTGCGCAGCATCAAGGTCGGCAAGGAGCCGCATGGGCTCGCGGTATGGCCGCAGCCCGGCCGCTATTCCCTCGGCCACACGGGGAACATGAGGTAGGCGTGATCGATTCGCTGCATCGTCGTGTCGGACGTGCGAGGACATCGCCCCGCGCTGCCGCGGCCCACCTGTTTCGTGCGGTGGCGGCGACCGCGTGGCGGGACTGACAGGAGGGGCATATGGCAGCGACCGCGCGCGGGGCGATCCGCGAGTTGATGGAGCAGACGATGGCGACGATGGACGCGCTGCTCGAGGCGTCGGATCGGGAGCTCCCGATGTCGTCATCGCACGCGTGTGCGCAGGGAAAGGACGTCTGGACCCTCATCACCAACGACATCGATCACGAGAAGATCCACACCGGGCAGGTGCTCGAAGCGCGCTACGAATCGCGGATCACGGCGTCGCCGATGCAACGGGTCGTCGCGGAGTGGTTTGTCGAGCGAGCGCGGTTCGTGGGCTCCCTGATCGGCTTGACCGACGAGCAGTTCAACGCCGAGACCGCGCCTGGCCAGTGGACCTATCGGGCGGTGGCCAAACATGTGCTCGTCGTGGAACGGGATTCGCTCAAGACAATCGCGGCGGACCAGGCGGC
>JBKPAK010000144.1:0-40226 GCA_046726415.1 Candidatus Methylomirabilota bacterium | reverse complement strand
GGCGCCTGCGCCGGCGGCGTCTGGAAGACCACCGACGGCGGCACCTACTGGGAGAACGTTTCCGACGGCTTCTTTGCCACGGCCGCCGTCGGTGCGCTCGCCATCGCGCCGTCCGACCCTAACGTCGTCTACGCGGGGACGGGCGAGGCCTGCATCCGGGGCAACGTGTCGCACGGCGACGGCGTCTACCGCTCCACTGACGGTGGCCGCCAGTGGACCAACGTGGGGCTCCGGGACACGCGCCACATCGGCCGCATCCGGGTCCACCCGCGCGACTCGCAGCTCGTGTACGTGGCGGCGCTTGGCCACGCGTGGGGTCCCCACCGCGAGCGCGGCGTGTTCCGCTCGCGCAACGGCGGTGTCTCCTGGGAGCACGTGCTGTTCCGGAGCGAGGGGGCCGGGGCTATCGACCTCTCCATGGACGCCGGCAATCCGCGCGTGCTATACGCCGCCGTCTGGCAGGCTCAGCGCACACCGTGGAGCATGACCAGCGGCGGTCCCGATTCGTCGCTGTGGAAATCGGACGACGGCGGCGACACCTGGACCGACATCGGCCGGAACCCGGGTCTGCCGCGCGGCATCCTGGGGCGGATCGGCGTGGCCGTCTCCCCGGCCGACGGCCGCCGCGTCTACGCCGTCATCGAGGCCGAGGACGGCGCTCTCTTCCGCTCCGACGACGCGGGCGCCACCTGGCAGCGGTGCAGCGAGGAGCCCGGGCTTCGCGGGCGCCCGTGGTACTACATGCACGTCTTCGCCGATCCCGCCGACCCGAACACGGTCTGGGTCGCCGACTACGCCCTCTGGAAGTCGATCGATGGCGGCAAGACGTTCGCGGAGGTGGCCACGCCGCACGGCGACAACCACGATCTCTGGATCGATCCCGCCAACCCGCGCCGGATGATCGAGGGCAACGACGGCGGCGCCTGCGTGACGTTCAACGGCGCGGACTCGTGGTCGACGATCTACAACCAGCCCACCGCGCAGTTCTATCACGTCTGCGCGGACGACCAGCAGCCGTATCGGATCTACGGCTCCCAGCAAGACAACTGGGCCATCAGCCTGCCGAGCCAATCCCACCGCGGCGCCATCACCATGATCGACTGGGTCCAGCCCGGCGGCGGTGAGAGCGGCTACATCGCCGTGAAGCCAGGCGACCCGAACATCGTGGTGGGCGGCTCGATCGGCACGGGGCCCGGCATGGGTCGGCTCGTCCACTACGACCACCGCAGCGGGCAGGAGCGCATCATCAGCGTCTGGCCCGAGGCGTATGGCATGGGCGTGGCGCCCGCCGAGCACCGCTACCGCTTCCAATGGACATTCCCGGTCTTTTACTCTCGCTGGGACCCGCGCGAGCTGTGGATCGCCGGCAACCGGGTGTTCCGCTCCGTCGACGAGGGCCACCGCTGGGAAGTCGTGAGCCCCGATCTCACTCGCCACGACCCCGCCAAGCTCGGCCTGTCAGGCGGTCCCATCACCCGCGATAACACGGGAGCCGAGATCTACTGCACGATCTTCGCCCTCGTCGAGTCGCCGCACGAGCGCGATGTGCTGTGGGCCGGCACCGACGACGGCCTCGTTCATCTCTCCCGCGACCGCGGGCGGACCTGGCAGCCGGTGACGCCGCCGGAGCTGCCGGAGTGGTCCCTGGTGAGCGTGCTCGAGCCATCGCCGCACGACGCGGCCACGTGCTACCTCGCGGCGACGCGGTACAAGCTCGACGACACCCGACCGTACCTCTTCAAGACCAGCGACTACGGCCGCACCTGGAAGCGCATCTCCGCGGGACTGCCCGACGGTGAGATCACGCGGGTCGTGCGCGAGGATCCGAACCGGCGCGGGCTGCTCTACTGCGGCACCGAGTCTGGCGTGTGGGTGTCACTCGACGACGGCGGCTCCTGGCAGCCGCTGCGCGGGAACCTGCCGGTGACGCCGATCCACGACCTCATCGTGAAGGACACGGACCTGGTGGTGGCGACGCACGGCCGCTCGTTCTGGATCCTCGACGACCTCTCGCCACTGCACCAGATGGCGGAGGCGATCACCGCGGCGGGCGCTCATCTCTTCGCACCGCGTCGGACCGTGCGGTGGCGCGCCTACAAAGGGCACGGCATGAAGCCCGGCCCTCATCGCGAAGTCGCGTACCGCCTGGCGGGCTCGGTGGGCTATGCCTATCGACAGGTGGAGTCGCCGACGGGCGAGAAGCAGGAGCGGCTCCTCGACGCCGGGGAAAACCCCCCGAGCGGCGCGATCATCCACTACTGGTTGAAGGACGCGCCGGCGGACGACGTCATCGTCACCTTCCTCGACGCCGACGGGGGTGAGATCCGGTCGTTCACGAGCCGCCGGCCCGAGGCAGTGCCGGACGGCTCGAGCACCGACTCGTCGGCCGGCGCCGGTGGGGGTGAGGAGCCCCGTCCGGGGCAAGAGGCATCAGCCACCGCGGCCGACGACGAGCTTCGCCCGACCGCGAACGCCGGGGCCAACCGCTTCGTCTGGAACCTCCGGGGCGCCGAGGCGACGAGGCTGCCGGACAACAAGGGCCGGGGCGGGAGCATCGACATGCTCGCGGGGCCACGCGTTCCCCCCGGGGCCTACCAGGTGCGACTCAGTGTGGGCGGCCGGACGCTGACGCAGGCGTTCGAGATCGTCAAGGACCCGCGCCTGCCGGCCACGGAGGTCGAACTCCATGAGCAGTTCACCTGGGCGAAGAAGGCTCACGATCTCTTGAAGCGCGTGCACGACGCCGTCCTGTTGCTCCGCGACGTCCGTGCTCAGGCGGAGGCGTGGGCGGGCCGAGTGCAGACGGGGGCCATCCGGGAGGCCGCCACCGCGCTCGCGCGGAAGCTCACCTCGATCGAGGGCGAGCTGATCCAGACCCGCTCCGAGGACCCTCGCGTGTTCCCGGCGAAACTCAACACGCGGATCGCCACCATCGTGACCCTCATCGAATACGCCGACGCCGCCCCCACCATCGCGCTTCGCGAGCTTCACGAGAGTCTCGCGCTCCGGAGCGAGATGGAGCTGGCCAAGCTCGACCGGTGCCTGGCCGACGATGTCGCGCACTTCAACGCGCTCTGCCGCGAGGGTGGGGTGGCCGCCGTCGTACCGAAGCGCCGCCCCTGAGCGCGCTTCGCTTGGGGCTACAGGCTCCTGAGGAAGTCAACCATCGCGGCACTGACCTCCTTCGGTCGCTCCTGCTGGGTCCAGTGACCGCAGCCGGGCAGCATGAGCGTCTTTCGGAGGTCGGGAACAAACCTCGATAGGTTGGCAATGAGCTGATCCATCCCCGGGAAGGCAACCACGAGATCCCGGTCGCCGGCGACGTACAGCGCGGGAACGGTCACCCGCGCGCCTGCGAAGGGCGCGAGCAGCTCCCAGTTGCGGTCGATATTGCGGTACCAGTTGAGCCCTCCGCGAAAGCCCGTCCGCCCAAACTCCTGGGTGTAGAAGTCGATGTCGGCCTCGGTGAGCCACGGTGGCAAGGTACCTGGTTCTACGGTGCGGCTGAGGAAGCCGCCATCGCGCGGCACCATCCCGACGGCCTCGGGATTGGCGATGGTCCCCTCGCGCCGTGGAACGTCCCCCGAGCCGGAGTACGAGAGCCGGCGTATCGTGAGGCGAGGGTCGCGCTCGAGTTCCGCTTCGGCCACCCCTGGCGTTTGGAAATAGAGCTGGTAGAAGAGCGCGTTGTCGGTCTGCGGCATGACGGTGGTCGGACGGACGGCTCCCCGCGGACGGTAGGGGACGCTGAGGCCGATCACGGCGCGAAAGCGGTCGGCACGCAGCAGCGCTGCGTGCCAGGCGACCGGCGCGCCCCAATCATGACCGGCAATGACGGCTGACTCCGCGCCCAGGGCGTCGAGCAAACCCACCATGTCGCCAACGAGGTGGAAGAGCGTGTACGCCTCGATCGCCTCGGGCCGGTCGGTCTGCCCGTAGCCGCGCATGTCGGGCGCGACCGCGTGGAACCCGGCCTCCGCGAGCGCCGGTAGCTGGTGGCGCCAGGAGTACCAAGACTCGGGGAAGCCGTGGCAGAGGACGACCACGGGGCCCGCTCCCTGCTCGGCGAGGTGCATGCGGATGCCGTTCGTCTCCACCTTACGATGCTTGATCGGGGTCATACGTCTCCTCGCGTCGTTGGCATGCCGGTCAGCGCCAGAGCTGTGCGGAAGCCAGCCGAGCCCCCTCGGCCATCGACCGGAGCTTGGCCCAGGCGATCTCGGGCTCGACCACCGGGACGGACCGCGCGAACGTGGCGAAGCCGCAGTCGGTGCCGGCAATTACGCGCTCCTGCCCCACCACCTCGGCGTAGCGCACGAGGCGCTGGGCGACCAGCTCCGGATGCTCGATGAAGTTGGTCGTCGAATCGAGCACGCCGGGAATGATCACCCGGTCATCCGGCAGGCGCACCTCCCGGAAGACCACCCATTCGTGCTCGTGGCGGGGGTTGGCCCCCTCGAAGGATAGGGCCTGGGCGCGGGACTTGAGCGCTACGCCTATGATCTCGCGGAGCGGGATGTCGCGGTGATGCGGTCCCTCGTAGTTGCCCCAGCAGAGATGCAGGCGCAGGCGGTCGGCCGGGATGTCTCGCAGCGCGTGGTTGAGCGCCTCGACGTTGGCCTCGGCGATCTTCACGAACTCCGCGTTGCTGAGGTCGGGAAAGGCCAGGTGCCGTCCCATGCCGAGATCGGGGCAGTCGACCTGGAGGATGAACCCTGCCCGGTGAATGGCGTCGTACTCGTCCTTCATGACGTCGACCAAGCGCGCCAGATAAGCCTCCCGAGTCGGGTAGTGCTCGTTGCGGAGGAAGTGCGCGATGACACCCGGCGAGGCGGCCGTCATGAAACCCTCCGTCGCCTGGACACCGCTCAGGGCCGCGCGCAGGTTGGCGACGTCCTTCTGCACCGTCGTCCGATCCTTCCAGTCGATTGGGCCGTCGCATGACGGGCGAGAGATCGTCGAGCGCCGTTCGGCGCGGGCCGCGGCCTCGGGGAAATCCGACCAGTCGGCCCGGGCTGGCACCGCGCTCTGTCCGCCGAATCCGGTGAGGCGATGTCGCACATAGGTGGAGTAGCCGACCTTCCCCTGCTCGCCGTCGTTGACGATGTCCACGCCTGCGTCCACCTGCTGCCGTACGACGTCGGCTACAGCCCCGCGCACCCGGGTCTCGAAGGCGGCGGCGTCGAGAGCGCCCCCGGTGTCCAAGGTCTCCAGCATCGCGGTCAGATCCCAGGGACGGGGCAGGCTCCCCGTGTGCGTGGTCAGGATGCGGTCGGTGCTCCGCTTCATCGCGTCATGCCTCCTGGCTGAGGAGCGTTCCGAGCCGGTCGCCGCCGGTTGGCGGAGGTGGACGTGCGGCGTCGCGCCGCTCACGTCGGCGAGTGTGGACCGTATCGATCAGCAAGGTCAAGCGTCAGAGCCGGGACGGGCAGGTGGCGTCAAGAGTCAGAGTCCGATCTCCGCAGCGATGATCTTGAACGCGAGACGGCACTGCCCCAGGAGTCGAGGCCAGTGCCGGTGCGGACGCCGAGCGCCGAACGCACGCGCGGGAGGATCTCGCGTGCCACACGCGCCATGTAGCCGTGCTCGGGGTCGTCCGGCATCGGTGGGTTCGGGATCGACACCCCTCGATGCTCGGGGCGCTTCGCCGTCGCCGTGGCGCCCCTCGATGCCACCCGCGCCTCGCTGCTCCGACACGCGCCTAACCCGCGCTAGGGGCCGTCGCCAGCACCTTCTGGCCCATCGGAGTGTCCTCGAGACGAAAGTAGGCCAGCATGTTGCCTGCGGCGATCTTGAAGGCCTCGTCGGCCGCTACTCCCGCGAAGAGCCGCTCAGCGAACGGACGGGTGTTCGGCCAGTCGCATTCGATGTGCGGGAAATCGGTCGCGAACATGATGTTCTCGACGCCCATGTGGTGCCGCAGCTCGACCGCCACGCGCTCCACGTGCTGCACGCTGAAGTGGATGTGCTGGCGGACGTAGTCGCTGGGCTTACGCTTCAGGGGCTTGAAGTTGAGGAGACGCACCGCCCAATGGCGATGCCGCTCGTACCAGTAGTCCGCCTCCTCCATCCAGAACGGCACCCAGCCGAGGCGCGTCTCCGCGAAGAAGATCTGCAGATTCGGCAGGCGATCGAAGACGCCGGAGAGAATCATCTGGGCGAAGCTCATGGCCGGGGCCGTGCCCAGGAATGGCAGCGCCACCCACTCCACCAGCTTCCGCGGTCCGAGCTTGGCGAGCACCTCGGGATCGGCGCCGGGGTACTCGAAGGTGGGCTGAGACGCGCGGGGCCCCAGGCGGTCGAACGCCACGTGCACCGTCAGCGGCATTTTCATGTCGATCGCGGCCGCCCAGAACCGGTCGTCCTCCGGCGTCGGATAGCCCTTGCCGTCGGGGAAGACGCCCAAGGTGACGCCTTTCAAACCCAGCTTCGCGCAGTGCTCGAGCTCAGCGATGGCGTCATCGACGTTGGTCCACGGGATGACCCCGAGGCCGATGAGGCGATCGCGCGAGACCGGGCAGTATTCCTCGCCCAGCCAATCGTTGTACGCGCGGACCACCGAGAGGTACACGTCGTTGTCCGCCATGGCGCGCCAGAGTCGCGGACCCACCTGCATGTTGGGGAAGAGTACTTCGGCCTGCAGGCCGTCCACATCCTGTTCGCGGAGCCGCTGCTCTGGTGGGCCCACGCCGGCCGTGTCTTCCACCGTCGCGCCGAATGGTTGCCAGGTCTCGTTGGTCCGACCGGCCCTCAGATCGAGGAACGGGGCGGGATAGGGCGGCTGCCCCTCGACCAGGATCGCATCGCCCCCATCCGGGAGCTTGATCGTGCGCGGCGCCTTGTCGCGATGCTTCGCCGGCATCCGGGGAGTCCAGCGCTCGGGGCGGACTTCGAGGTGACCATCGCTGGAGATCAGAGACGGAAGCGTCGATCCGGCCATGAGCGGCTCCTTTCCGTCGCGTGGGCGAGAGTGTACCATCGGCACGCCGATCGCACGTCGCGAGGAGGGACTTCCATGGGAGCGATCCTGGGTCTCGGCGTGACTCATTCTCCACTCTTGGCCGGGCGCGACGAAGATATGACGCGCATCCTCAAGCGGGTGCTCCAGGATCCCGATCTGCCCGAACGCTACCGTCGTCCGGGGGAATGGCCGGTGCCGATGCAGCAGGAGTGGGGCTCCGACGAAGGACTGGGCGCGGCCCGACGGCACCGCGCGGCGGTCGTGCCGTGGTTTCAGAAGGCGCGGCGGCGGCTGGACGACTTCGCGCCGGACCTTGTGGTGATCTGGGGCGACGACCAGTACGAGAACTTCAAGGAAGACATCATCCCGCCGTTCTGCGTCCTGGCCTACGAGTCGATCGAGCACCGGCCGTGGGCGGAGCCTCGCTGGCGAGCCAACGCCTGGGAGGAGTCGCAGGATTCGACCTTCGTGTACAAGGGCCACCGGCAGGCTGCGAAGTTCCTGACGAGCAGCCTGCTCGACGAAGGCTTCGACCTGTCGTATGCGTATCGGCCGCTGCACCATCCGCTGGGTCACGCCTTCATGAACACCCTCTTGTTTCTCGACTACGATCGCCAGGGCTTCCCCTAACCCCGTGGTGCCGTTCCAGGTGAACTGCTATGGCCGGCGGGTCATCGCGCAATACGGCGGCGCGGGCAACGTGGCAGGCCAGGCGGAAGAGAAGCTCGATCCGCCATCGCCGCCCCCCTGGCGGTGCTTCGACCTCGGACGGGCCTGTGCGCGGGTCGTGGCTCGGAGTCCCTGGCGCGTCGCGCTGATTGCCTCGTCGAGCTGGTCGCACGCCTTCCTGACCCCAAAGCACCATCTGCTCTACCCTGACGTGGAGGCCGACCGCGCCATGTACGAGACGCTGCGCACGGGGAATTACGAGGCGTGGCGGCAGACGCCGCTGGCGGCGATCGAAGACAGTGGCCAGCAGGAGATGCTGAACTGGATGTGCCTCGCGGGCGCGATGGCCGAGCTCGGTCGGCGGCCCACCGAGACCGATTTCATCGAGACCTACATCTTCAACGCCCCCAAGTGCTTCGCGGTCTGGTGACATGCGGGGCCTCGATAGGGCCCCCATGCCTCCCAGCGTTCGTCGCGCTCCGGAGGAGCCGGCGCGCGCCGCTCCTGCCGGCCTTTGGGACTGCCGGCGTTTGGGCGCCCGGTCGCCGCGGGACGCGATCCCGTGTCTCAGCGCACGGCCAGAATCGCCAGCCGTAAGCCTTCGACCATCAGATCGATCTCGGTGGCGGCGACGGTGAGCGCGGGCATGAATCGCAGGAGATTCGGGCGAGGGGCGTTGAGCAGCAAGCCCCTCCGCGCCCAGCCGGAATGCTTCTCGAGGTGATCGCGGGCGTAGTCGACCACCTCGCTGGCGATCGCTGAGCCAAGGTCCAGCGCGCGCAGCAACCCGAGACCGCGCTCGTGCGAGAGACCCAGCTCCTGGACCAGGGCCTTCAACCGCTCGCTCAGACGGTGGCTCTTCTCGACGACACCGGGCAGGAAGTCGGGGGTGAGCATCTCGCGCAGCACCGCGCCGCCGACCGCGGTCATCAGGGGGTTGCCATTATAGGTGCCACCCTGATCGCCGGGCTCGAAGACGGCGATTTCCTCCCTGGCGCAGAGAGCCGCCAGCGGCACGCCACCTCCGATGCCCTTGCCGAGGGTCATGATGTCGGGCGCTTCCCCGTGGTCACGGGCAAAGTGCTCGTAGGCGAACAAGGTGCCGGTGCGGCCCATTCCCGTCTGCACTTCGTCGACGATCATCAGGCAGTCATGGGCCCGGCTCAGGGCGCGCAACGCGCGCATGAAGTCCGTCGTGGCGGGGACGACTCCGGACTCCCCCTGGACGGGCTCCACCATCACGGCTACCGTGGCCTCTGTGATCAATCGCTCGACCGAGGCGATGTCGTTCAATGTCGCCTTGGGGAACCCCGGCACCTGAGGCGCGAACATGGTGTCCCAGCCCGGCTTGCCACTCGCCGACATGGTGGCCAAGGTGCGGCCGTGAAAGGCGCCGTCGAAGGTGATGATCTCGTGCGCGCCGTGCTTCAATTTCTGGCCCCACTTGCGGGCCAGCTTGATCGCACCCTCGTTGGCTTCCGCACCGGAGTTGCAGAAGAACACGCGCTGGAAGGACGAGTGCCTGGTCAGCATCTCGGCCAGGCGCAACGAGGGATCGTTGTAGAACGCCGGGCTGGGCGTGATGAGCTGTCGGGCCTGGGTGGTGAGGGCCTCGATCACCACGTCCGGACAGTGCCCCAAACTGGTCACCGCCCAGCCCTGGACGAAGTCGAGGTACTCCTTGCCCGTGTGGTCGATCAGCCACGATCCCCGGCCCCTGACGAAGACGACCGGTGGCCGCGCGGTGATGTCCATGAGGGCCCGCGTCGGGAACTCGGCCAGCGCGAGAGCGCTCATACCGCGACTCCGTAGGGCTTGTCGGAGAATATCTCCATGAACCGCTCCGGATGGCGCCCTTCCCCGAAGCCATACTGTCGATACAGCCCGTGGGCATCGCGGGTAAAGAGCGTCCACCGCCGCAGCCCTTGCAGCTCCGGGTGCGACATGATGGACGCCATGAGGCGCTTGCCCACTCCGCGCCCTCGATGGGACTCGAGGACGAATACGTCGCACACGTAGGCGTAGGTGGCCCGGTCGCTGATGACCCGAGCGAATCCCACCTGGCGATTCCCGTCGAACGCCCCGAAGCAGAGCGAGTGCTCGATGGACCGCGCGACGATGTCGCGGCCAATCCCCAGGGCCCAGTACGCCTTCGACAGAAAAACGTGGATGACATCCAGGTCGAGCCGCGACGGGTCGCTGCTCACGACGATGCCGGAAACTTCAGGGTCGCTCATGCTCTGGCCTCCAGCCGCCCGCGGCGAGTTGATTGTGCTCTGGCCTCCAGCCGCCCGCGGCGCGTGATCATCCTCCAGATTTTCCACGCTGCCGCTCGACCGCGGCGGTGAGGCTCCGGGCCAGCGCGCGGGCCGAGCGCCCGGTGGGGGTCGCGACGAACACCGTGTCGTCTCCCGCGATGGTCCCCACGATGGAGGGCCGCCCCACTTCGTCCAGCGCTCGCGCCACGGGCTGCGCCGCCGCGGGCGGCGTCTTCACCACGACCAGCGACCCGGCCGCGTGGATCGCCAGGGCAAACTCCTGGAGCGCGCGCTGCAGCTTGGCCTCACGCATCGCCGTCGGCGCGAACCGGGCCACCGGTCCGTCGGGAATCAGATATCCGCGCGGCGTCTTGGCCAGGCCCAGCACCCGCAGATCCCGTGACAGCGTGGGCTGGGCGACCCGGATGCCCCGCCGAGCCAGAAGGCGCCGCAGCTCGACCTGGGACTCTACCGATCCCGACCGGATGAGTTGCACGATCACCTCGTGTCGCTGGGTCGCGCCCCGCCGGTCGTAATTTTCATTCATAGCATTTAATTATTATGCACCCGGCGGGGGGATGTCAATCGGCCCCGGATGGCGCCGATTCGGAGGGTGGCCAGAGACGTGGGCGCGGGGCGGGGCCGCGGCGACGCTCAGATCATGACATAGCCACCGTTGACGTCGAGGGTGGCCCCGGTAATATGCCGCGCGCCCTGGGAGGCCAGGAAGCGGACACCGGCCGAGAGGTCTTCCGGCTCGGCGTAGCGCCCTAGCGGGATGTCCTTGCGCAGCTGCTCCCGGCCTTCCTCGGTCATGATCTCGAAGTTCCGCTCGACCAGCGCCGGACCTGGCGCGATCGTGTTCACCAGGATCCGGTGCGGAGCGTACTCCTTGGCCAGATGCCGCGTGAGCCCGAGCACGCCGGCCTTGGCCGCCGTGTAGTGCACGCCCAGGGCCGGGCTCGACGTGCGCCCGGCGTTCGACGAGAAATTGATGATGCGCCCACCGCCGACCGCCATCATGTGCGGGATCACGTGCTTGCAACAGAGGAAGCTGCCCTTCAGGTTCGAGTCCAGCACCATGTCCCAGTCCTCGGCGGAGAGCTGGTGGCTCACCCGGCCGAGCGTGTAGCCCCCGGCGGCGTTCACGAGCACGTCGATGCGCCCGAACGCCCGCACGGTCTGTCCCACCATCTGCTCAACGGCGGTTTCATCGCGGACATCGCAGGCGACGGCCAGCGCGGTACCGGCGGCCGCCTCGATGTCGGCGACCGTGCGCGTGGCCCGCTCTGCGACGAGGTCCACGACCACGACGCGGGCGCCCTCGCCCGCGAAATCGAGGGCGATCCGCCGGGCGATTCCCCGCCCGGCGCCGGTGATCACCACGACTCGCCCCGTGCTCGCTTCGTTGCTCATGAGGGTCGGTCTCCTTCCTGCGCGGCCGCCGCGGCTCGGGCGTGGCGGGCTCTACCGTCAGTTCAGAACCCGAACAGCCGTGGGATCACCATAGGCATGGCCGGCCACAGCGCGGTGACGACGGTGATGGCCAGGACCACGATCACGAATTTCCAGACCTCTCGGGTCGCCTCCCCCATGGGGCATTTCACGATCGTCGCCACCACGTAGAGGCTGAGGGCGACGGGCGGCGTGAGCAGGGCCGTCTGCACCGCCATGACCACGACCAGGCCGAGATGGTGCGGGTCGATGCGGTACGCCGTGGCGGCCGGCGCCAGTACGGGAATGAGCATGATCATGATCGGAACAGCCTCCAGCGCCGTGCCCAGCACGAACAGGACCGCGATCGTCGCGATCATGAAGACCGACGGCGAGCCGGTGAGATCGAGCGACCACTGGGCCACCATCGTCGGGACCTGGTTGCGGACCAGGATCCACGACACGACGTTCGATGTGCCCAGGAGCAAGTAGATGATTGCGCTCGTCCTGGCGCCGGCCAGCAAGGACGCCACGATCGCTCGCGCGCTCAGGGTCCGGAGGACAAAGACGCCAATCAGCACCGCGTAGAGCACGGCCACCGCGCCGGCCTCGGTGGGGGTGAAGGCCCCGCCGAGGATGCCCCCGAGCAGAATCACGGGCACCATCAATCCGAGGAGCGCCCCGCGCAGGGCCCGTCCGACCGCCGGCAGCGAGAATCGCCGGCCGCTGACGGGAAGGTTCCGCCGGGAGGCGATCACTCCGACGAGGGCCATCAGGGCGGCGCCCACCAGCACCCCCGGGACCACACCCATGAGGAAGAGCTTCCCGACGGAGATCCCGCCGCCGTAGACGTACGCGTAGATGAGCATGGCCACGCTGGGCGGGATGATCGGTCCCATCACCGCCGACCCGGCGATCAGCGCCGACACGAAACCACCCGGATATCCCTGACGAACCATGCTCGGCGCCATGGTCGCCCCGATGGCTGCACAATCCGCCAGGGCGACGCCGGTGACGCCCGAGAACAGCATGGCGGTGAGCACGACGACATAGGCGAGGCCGGCCCGGAAGTGACCGACCAGGCTGTTGGCCAGCTCGACCAGCGTGGGCAGCACCCCGCACCGCTGCATGAGGTCACCCGCGATGACGAAGAACGGGACCGCCAGCAGGGGGAACGAGTCCATTCCCCCGAACATCAGGGTGGGCAGGACGGCAATCGGCACCGTCCCCGACAGCGCGATGAAGGTGAGACCGGCCAGGCCGAGACAGAAGGCGATGGGCACGCCGAGGGTCATGGTCACGGCAAACGCGAGGATCAGCAGGACGATCAGCACGTGCTCACCGATCGTCGGCCGTCGGTGGCGCGGGCGCGCCGCCGTCGAGCCCCAGCATGCGCGCGACGATGACCAGCGCCATCAGCAGCGCACCAATGGGCAAAGCGAGGTAGAACCAGAAGATGGTCAGTCCGAGGGTGAGGGTCTGCTGCTCGAGCTGGGCGGGCAGCGCCTGGATCCCCGCCGTGGCGAGGACGAGGAGGAACAGCAGCGACAGCAGGTCGGTCAACGCGCGCGCGATTCGCCGCCCACGGCCGCCGAGCCGGCTGAGGCCACCGGTCGCGACGTGGCCTTCCTCGCGCAACACCAGCCCCGAACCCAGCATCGCCACCCAGATCATGCCGTAGCGGGACAGCTCCTCGGTCACGATCAGGGACCGGTGGAGAGAATAGCGGAGGAGGACTTCCGCGATCACGGCGCTCGTCACCGCGGCGGTCGCCACGAGAACGAGGGCCTCGACGGCGCGGATCAGGGGTCTGAGGATCATGGGATGCGGCGGACCGGGCGGCGGGTGCCGCCCGTGTTCGCCTACTTGTTGGCGGTAATCCCGAGCTCGACCAGCTCCTTGCCCTTCGGTCCCAGATCCGGGATCGCCTCGGTGTAGATCCTCTGGGCGACCTTGCGGAACTCGGCGATCGTGGCCTCCGGGACCGGATTCACCTGCATCCCGCCGGCGGCAATCTTCTTGAGCAGCTCGTCGTTGTCCTTCTGGCTCTCCGCCCGTTGCCAGAGTGCGGCCTGTTTGGCCGAGGCGGCGATCGACGACTGAAGGTCGGCAGGCAGCTTTGCGAAGACCGCACGGCTCATCAAGAGATTCACGGGCTCGTTGATGTGTCCGGTCAGCGAGTAGTACTTCTGCACCTCGGCGAGCTTCTCGAAGTAGACGACGCCCGGCGGGTTCTCTTGGCCGTCGACGACGCCCTGCTGGAGCGCGGGGTACACCTCGGCCCAGTCCATGGGCGTCGGCGAGACACCGAGAGCGCGAAAGAACGCCACGTGGACCTTCGTCGGCAGCGTGCGCAGCTTGAGTCCGCGGATGTCCTCCGGGGCGCGGATGGGCCGCTTGTTGTTCGACACGTGGCGGAAGCCGTTGTCCCACCAGCCCGCCACCTTGAAGCCCTTCTCCAAGAGGAGAGGCTCGAGGATCTGGCCCATGCGCCCGTCGAGGGCCGCGAACATCGTCGGTGTGTCCCTCCAGAGGTAGGGTAGGACCAGCGTCCCCATCTCGGGCACGAACCGGCTGACGTGCGCCACCCCGCACAGCTGGAAGTCGAGGGTACCCAGCCGCACCATCTCCAGGCCCTCGCGGATCGAACCGAGCGCATTCGCGTGGTGAACCTGGATCTCGACCTGACCGTTGGTGGCCTCGCCTACGAGCTGCTTGAACTTCTCGGCGCCGCGCCCGAACGCGTGGTCCTTCGAGACCGGCGAGGACAGTCTGAGGACGTGCTTGGGCTGAGCCGTCGCGCTGATTGCGAGGGCCGCGAGTACCAGGACCATGGCCACCGTCACTTTCGGGCCTTTCATGCCGTCTCCTCCCCTCTCAGCGTGTTGCCTGCACACGAGCGTGCCTTCCCTCATGGCGGATCATGTCTGCCGCCCGTCAAGCGACGACGCGGATCACGATGGCGTCTGGTAGATGACCCGACCCATCCGGAGCGTGTACCGCACCTTGGCCAGGGCTCGGATGTCGCGCGCGGGATCGCCGTCGATGACGGCGATATCGGCGTCCATGCCCGGCGCGAGACGTCCCGTCCGCGAGGCGACACCGAAGCGCTCCGCGGGGGCCGTGGTCAGCGTGGCCAGGATGCGCGCGTACGACAGGCCGGCGCGCTGCAGAAAGATGTACTCGTCCGTCGGGTCGTAGTCGGTCATGTATCCGACGTCGGTGCCGAACAGCAGCTGGCCACCGGCCTCGGCGAAGGCTGCAACCTGGGCCTGTCCGTTGGCCAAGAGCCGGTCGGCGATCTCCGCGGGCACCCCCAGCTTGCGCATCTCGAACGGCCAGAGCTTCAAGGTCGGGATCAGCCCCATCCCTCGCTCGCGCATCTGCCCGGGAAGCGATCGATCCCAGGTGCCGCCCAGCTCGGAGGGAAACGTGTGCGCGAGGACGTCGACCCCGCCTTCGAGCGCGACGCGCGCACCCTCGCTCGTCGACGGATGCGCCAGCACCAGCTTGCCCCGCCGATGCGCGACGGCCACCGCGGCGCGCACGATGTCGACCGGCATGACGACGACCACACCCTGACGCGCCCACGATCCGGTGAACAGTTTGACCGCGTCAGCGCCCGCGCCGAGCTCACCAGCGATCAAGGGCTCGGCGTCCGCGGGGCTGGTCAACTCCGGAAGCCGCGCGGGAAGAATGTAGTAGGGGCTGGCCTGCGCGGGCACAAACCCGGTTCCCGTCGTCATGATGTATGGCCCGGGGACTTCCCCGCTCTCGATGCGCTGGCGCAGCGCGAGCGTGTTGGGCAGCCAGGATCCGGTATCGAGCAGGCGCACGAAGCCGTACGACGTCGCCATCGCGCGAAGCTCATGGGTCAGGTGGTCGGCCGGTGTGGACGCGGCGGACTGCCAGGTCGACCCGGTGAAGTGGACGTGGCTGTTCCAGAACGCCGCGCTGACCGTACCGCCCGAGCAATCGAGAACCGTGGTCCCGGAGGGGATGCGCACATCGCGCCGAGAGCCGACGGCGGCGATGGCGGTTCCGTCGACCAGCACGACGCCGTCCACGATGGCCGGGGCATCGGGGGCGGGCTGCACCCGGCCGCCGACCAGCGCGACCGTCCGGCGCGAGGTCTCCCGCGGCCGGTCGGGGCTCAGCTGACACGCCGTGGCCAGCGCACTCGCGAGCACGGCCAGCCGGATCCAGGTCGTGACACGTCTCACCTCGGCCACGGCTCCATCCCGTCCCCTCATTGGTGCGCTCGGGATCATGGGGGCCAGCCCCGAGCGCTCAGCCTTTCGGCAACCCCAACACGCGCTCGCCGATGATATTGCGCTGGATCTCGCTGGTTCCCGCAGAGATCGTGTATTGCCGCGCGGCGAGGACGCGGTTGAACCAGCGCGGGGCATCGGGCACCACGTCGGTCGGAACGTTGACGAGCGTGTGCATGCCGAGCAGCTCACCAGCGGCGTCCGAGACGCGCACGCCCAGCTCCGACCCGCTCAACTTGAGGATCGAGCCCTCGGGCCCCGGCGGCTCGCCGCGGATCATGCGGGTGAGATTGCGAAAGCGCGTGTACTTGAGCGCCTCGCAGTCGATGACGAGCTGGGCCAGGCGCTGGCGGATGACCGGGCTCTCCCACGCCGTCCCGCCGTCGAACGGGACGGCCTTGGCGAGCGCGATGAGGCGCGCGACCTGGGCGAGCGGGTTGCGGGCGCCGGAAGAGTGGCGCTCGTGCATGAGCGTGGTCGTCGCCACCTTCCAGCCCTGATTGAGGGGGCCGAGCATGTTGGCCTTGGGGACCACCACGTCGCTGAAGAACACCTCGTTGAAGTGGCGGTGGCCGGTCAGCAGCACGAGCGGGCGCACGGTGATGCCCGGCGACATCATGGGCACCAGGAAGCAGGAGATGCCCTGGTGCTTCGGCGCCTCCGGGTCGGTGCGCGCGAGCAGAATGATCCAGTGGGCGAAGTGCGCCCCTGACGTCCACACCTTCTGGCCGTTCACGACGAAGTGGTCGCCGCGATCGACGGCGCGTGTCTGGAGGCTCGCCAGGTCCGACCCCGCCCCGGGCTCGGAGAATCCCTGACACCAGACCTCGTCGCCGCCCAGGATAGCCGGCAGGTGGCGTGCCTTCTGCTTGTCGGTGCCCCAGTGAATGACGGTCGGGCCAATGAGGTTGAGGCCCATGGCTCCGGGCAGGACGGGGGCCCGTGCCGCCGCGTACTCCTCGTCCCAGATGACGCGCTCTATCAGGCCGGCGCCGCGGCCGCCGTACTCCCTCGGCCAGCTGATCCCGACCCATCCCGCGGCATGCATCTGCTTCTGCCACGCTCGGCGGCGCTCGAACGTCTCGCGATCGCTGGCGACGCGGTCGTCGGCGGGGTCGTCCAGGCACAGGTCAGGTGGGAGGCTCCGGGCAAGCCACTCGCGAAACTCCTTGCGGAAGGCCTCGTGCTCGGGACCGAACTCGAAACTCATAGGTGGACTCTCCTGATGCGCAGAAGGATCCGTCAGGGAAGAGTGTCCTGGCGAACCTTGCGCGCCTGCTCTTCGCGAAACTCGCGAAGGGCCTTGCGAATGGCCGGTCGCTGGGCAGAGACGATGGCCACCGCCAGCAGCGCGGCGTTGGTCGCGCCGGCGGCGCCAATGCCAAGGGTCCCCACCGGGACCCCGCCTGGCATCTGAACGATGGAGAGGAGTGAATCGAGCCCCTTCAGCGCGCGCGACTCCATCGGAACCCCGAGGACCGGAAGCAGCGTGTACGCTGCCACGACGCCCGGCAGGTGAGCAGCACCCCCCGCCCCAGCAATGATGACCTCGAGGCCGCGCCCCTCGGCGCCGCTCGCGTACTCGGCCGTCCAGGCCGGCGTCCGGTGGGCGGACATGATGGCGCACTCGTGGGGGACGCCGAGTCGCGTGAGCATCTCGTCTGCGTGCCGCATCGTCTCCCAGTCGGACTTGCTCCCCATGATCACCGCAACCAGTGGTGTCTCGCTCACTGAACTTTGCTCCTTCCGTCTGCCGGGGGGAGGCTCGCGCTGACTCCTCCGCTGCCCGATTGTAAGTCAGGATGCGGCGACGCCTTGCCTCAGAGGTGCGCGATGTTACGCTGGAAGCATGCGGGCATGGATATCGCGCCGCGGCCTCGGGTGTGCACTGTGTGGGTTGCTGCTGCTCGTGGCGCAGCTCGGCAGCGGCGGCACGCCGACGTCGCGGGCCATCGATCAGATCAAGGCCCGGGCAACCCGTGGCCAGCCGTCGCTGCCCCCGCCGCCTCCCGCCTCGCCAAGTCCGATCTGGGTCCCTGACCGCGTGGTGCCGTCCCCGCTCGCCCCGTTGGGAGTTCGGATTCCGGGGCACTGGGAGCAGCCTTACGCACCTGGCCAGTACTACGTCCCCCCGCTGGTGGCGTGCGAACAGGGGACCGGGATCTGCTCGGTCTTACCGGGCGGGGTCCAGGGTCCTGTGGACCAGCGACCGCTTCCTCTCGATCCCGGGATCGTCCGGGGAGGAAGCCCCATCACCGCCCCCTGAGTCGCTCGAGCGGCCACCACCCACACGGCGAAAAGGTAGGGATTACCCGGGAACCTGCGGTATTCGACGACGAGGGGTTAGGCCATCGGGCCCAGATGGGAGGGGCGCCGCGAGGCGATGCGCAAGGCTGGGGGAACGAGCACGGCCCACGCGTGGGGTATCACGCTCATCCGCCTCATCGTAGGCGTCGTGTTGGTGATGCACGGGTATCTCTCCCTCGTTGTCCTGGGGCCACAGACGGCGGCCGGCTACATTACTCGCATGGGGTATCCGACGAGCTTGGCGACGGCCCTGGCGTGGTACCTGATCGTCGTCCACCTGGCCGGGGGCGTGCTCATCATCATCGGGCTGTGGACGCGGTGGGCGGCGCTGGCCAACATGCCGCCCTTGGCCTCGGCTGTTTTCCTCCTCCACCTCAACCAGGGTTTCTTCATGAAGGCCCTCCAGGTCGCGCCCGGGCGGTACGTCGCTGGAGGCTACGAGTTCTCCCTCACGATCCTCGTGGCGACCATCGCGCTGGTGTTCCTCGGGTCCGGCGCCGCCTCCATCGACAGCATGCGTCGCTAGCCACCGCGCGGCCGCGCTTCTGATACCATCGCGGCCATGGCCCAGGCCCATCAGCTCGACGCGAGCGCCGTCCACCACGAGTGGAACAACAGCCTTGTCCCCCGCCTGACGATCGAGCCCGGCGACACGGTGACCTTCGACACGCGCGATGCCTCTGATGGCTATTACACCGCCCGTTCCACGGCCGCGGACGCGGCGGCCCGCGGTCCGTTCCGCGGACATCCCCTCACCGGCCCCGTCCTCGTACGCGGCGCGGGCCCCGGAGACCTGCTCGCCGTGGACATCCTGGAAGTACGGCCGGGAGCGTCCTTCGGCTGGACGGCCATCCGGCCTGGACGTGGTCTCCTCCCGGAGAGAGACTTCTCGAAGGCGTTTCTTCAGATCTGGGACCTCAGTGATGGCCGGTACGCCCGCATGGGGCACGGCATCGCCGTGCCCATCGAGGCCTTTCCGGGGGTAATGGGAACCGCGCTTGACGAGCCGGGCGGGCACAGTACCATGCCGCCTCGCAAGAATGGCGGCAACATGGACATCAAGCAGCTCACGGCGGGCACGACGCTGTATCTTCCCGTATGGGTCGACGGCGCGCTGTTCAGCGTGGGGGATGCCCACGCGGCCCAAGGCGACGGCGAGGTGTGCATCAACGCCGTGGAGATGAGCGCCCGCGTGACCCTGCGCTTCGACCTCCTGCGCGACCGAAGCCAGGCGGAGCCCAGCCTGCGCACGCGTGGCCCGCTGGCCGCCGGCACCAACCGGGGACCATTCTTTGCCACCACCGCCCACGGACCCGATCTCTTCGCCTCGGCCCAGCAGGCCATCCGCTACATGCTCGATCACCTCGTGCGCGAGCGAGGGCTCAGCCGCGAGGAGGCCTACGTGCTCTCGAGCGTGGCCGTGGATCTGAAGATCAGCGAGATCGTCGACGCGCCCAACTGGATCGTGTCGGCCTTCCTCCCGGAGAGCATTTTCATTCCGTGACCCTGCCGACCTGCTCGCGACCCTGACGCGCTGGACACCCGTGCGCCCCGGCGATGCCGCGCCGGGCGCGGGAGAGGTATGATCCACACGAGGCCATCTCCACCGACAACGAGGAGGAAACCGCATGCACATCGGCGTCTGCATGTTCGCCACAGAATACGCCATCCGCATCGACGAGCTGGCGCGCGCCTCGGAAGAGCGCGGCTTCGAGTCGCTCTGGGTGCCGGAGCACACGCACATCCCGAAGAGCCGAAAGACGCCCTTCCCGGGCGGTGAGCCGCTGCCCAAGGAGTATTTCCACACCCTCGATCCCTTTGTCTCACTGATGGCGGCGGCTGCGGCCACCAGGAAGCTCCGCGTGGGCACCGGCATATGTCTCGTCATCGAGCGCGACCCCATCACCACCGCCAAGGAAGTGGCGAGCCTGGATCTCCTGTCCGGTGGGCGCTTCGAGCTCGGGATCGGAGCTGGCTGGAACCAGGACGAGATGGAAAATCACGGCACGATCTACAAGGCCCGCTACCCGATCCTCCGCGAAAAGACGCTGGCCATGAAGGAGATCTGGACGAAGGACTGGGCCGAGTTCCACGGCGAGTTCGTCAACTTCGATCCCATCGCTTCGTACCCGAAGCCCGTGCAGAAGCCGCATCCGCCGGTGCTGATCGGCGGGGAGTCGCGACACACCCTGCAGCGGGTGGTGGACTTCTGTGACGGGTGGTTCCCGCGGGGGCGCAATCCCGAGATCATTCTTCCCGCTCTCGCCGATCTACGAGCCCGGGCCGCCAAAGCTGGGCGCGACATGAAATCGATTTCCGTCTCCATCTTCGGCGCCAAGCCGGACGCGGCGGTCCTCGACCAGTACGCGGCGGCCGGCATCACCCGCTCGATCTTCCGGGTGCCCTCGGAGGGACGCGACAAGATTCTGCCCATGCTGGACCAGTTCGCCACGCTGATCCGCCGCTAACCGCTGCGAGGCGAGCCTATGACAGACGTGCGAGCCGCAGGACGTCGTGGGGCTGGGGCCCCGCTGTCCGAGGCGAGCCTATGACAGACACCCTCCCCGCGTGGGCCGGCGAGCTGCTCCGGTCGGCCCGCGTGGGAAGGCTCGCCACCGCCGGCGCCGCCGGCCAGCCCCTCGTGGTTCCGGTCTGCTACGTCTATGACGGGGACGCCATCTACTCCGCGGTCGACGCCAAGCCCAAGCGCGCCTCCGGACGCGGCCTGCGGCGGATCCGCAACATCGAGGAGAACCCACACGTATCGCTCGTCGTCGACGAATACGACGAAGACTGGACTCGCCTGCGCTATGTCATCGTCGAGGGGCGCGCAACCGTGCTGACCCGAGGTGAGACGTTCGGTCGAGCGATCGACCTTCTCCTTGGGAAATACGCGCAGTACCGTCTCATGGGTCTCGACCGCGCGGCCGGACTGGTCATCGCCATCACGCCAGCCCGTCTTCTCTCCTGGCGCTTCGCCTGACCAATCGGCCGGCTCGGTGCGAGGGACTGACGCCGCCCATCACGTCGGCGACGCGCCGAACTAGGCCGTCTTCTTTTTGCTATTATCGCGCGGTGACCGCCGAAGCGCCCATCGTCCGGAACCGGTCGCGATGAGATTCGAGGTCGAGGTCTACCAGAACGACGTGGGATTGTGGGTGGCCACGGCCATCGAGTACGACATCACCGCCACCGGACGCACGGAAAAGGAGTCGCTGGCCCTCCTGATGGAAGCGCTGACGACCCACATCGGCAAGGGCGGCGGCAAGAAGGTTCCGGAGCGTCTCGGCGACGGGTGACGGCGCCCGGATCTGGCTTGAGCGTGGCCACGTCCGCCAATCCCTTTCGCGATGCCACCGTCGGGTCGCTGCTGGACGTCGTGGCTGCGCGCTACCCTGAAGGCGACGCGCTCGTCCTCGACGACGAGCGGCTCACCTTTGCCGAGTTCCGGCGGCGCGCCGAAACCCTAGCCCGGGGCCTCCGGGCTTTGGGCATCGGGCGCGGCGACAAGGTAGCCATCTGGCTTCCCAATCGTCCCGCCTGGTTCATCGCGCAACAGGCTAGCGCGCGCCTCGGGGCCGTGGTGGTGGCGCTCAATCCGCGTTACCGCACTCACGAACTGGCTTACATCCTGGCCCAATCGGACAGCGCCGCCCTCCTGCTCACCGATCATCTGGGATCGATCGACTACCTCGAGACGCTTTACGACGTGCTGCCCGACCTCGCCCGTGCGGCACCCGGCGAGCTTGACAGCGAGCGATTCCCGCTGCTCCGCCACGTCATCGTGGACGCCGAAGATCCCTACGCCGGCTGCCATCGCCTGAGCGATGTGAGGGACGCCGGAGCGGAGTCCACCGAGGCGGTCGGCGGCTCGATAGCGCCCGACGACCTCTTCACGCTGCTCTATACCTCGGGGACGACGTCGTTTCCCAAGGGCGCCATGATCTCGCACCGGAACTGCGTGCCCCACGGCTGGCACTGCGGCGAGGTGCTGGGCGTGACCTCCGAGGACCGCGTGCTGCACGCCCTACCGGCGGCAGGTACGTGGGGCGGCGTCAACATCCCGCTCACCACCTGGAGCCATGGGGCGTGCCTCGTACTCATGGAGACATGGGAGCCCCAGCGCGCGCTGGTGCTCATGGAGCGCGAGCGCATTACGATCTGGAACGCGGTCGACGCCATGGCCACGTCGTTGCTGAGCCATCCCCACCTCGGCCGACACGACCTGTCCAGGCTCCGCACGGGCGCCATCGGCGCAACGGGTGGCGGTGGACACGGCCTCTTCGAGGACGTCGTCGCCCGCATCGGCATGCCCGGCGTCTACCAGCCCTACGGCATGACGGAGTGTCAGGCCCTCTGCCTCCTCCATGAGCTGGACGAACCCTTTGCGCTGCGCATCCAATCTGGTATCAAGCCCGTACCTGGTTTCGAGGCCAGGGTCGTCGACCCTGACACGGGCGCGCCGTGCCCGCCTGGCCGCGAGGGAGAGCTGCAAGCGCGCGGGGATCTCGTGACGCGCGGCTATTACAAGAAGCCCGCGGAGACCGCCGCCGCCTTCACGGCTGACGGCTGGTTCCGGACCGGCGATCTGGCGGTGCAGGACGCCGCCGGACACACGTTCTTCAAGGACGGCTGCGCGAGACTCTCCGCATCAGCCATCACATGGTGGCGCCCGCCGAGATCGAGGCCTTCCTGATGTCGCATCCAGCCGTGGCGCAGGCATTCGTGGTCGGCGTGCCAGATCCGGAGACCAACGAGGCGCCCGTCGCGTACGTGATTCTCCGGGCGGGCGCCGATCTTGCCGCGGAAGACTTGCGGAGCTTCTGCCGGGGGCGTATCGCCTCTTTCAAGATCCCCCGCGCGGTCTGCTTCGTGCGAGACGTGCCGCGGACCCCGGGCCCGCATGGGGACAAGGTGCAG
Source organism: Candidatus Methylomirabilota bacterium (assembly GCA_046726415.1). Taxonomy (GTDB): domain Bacteria; phylum Methylomirabilota; class Methylomirabilia; order Rokubacteriales; family CSP1-6; genus CAVWFS01. The sequence goes on along the minus strand of JBKPAK010000144.1, from coordinate 17,406 downwards.
AAAGGCAAGCTGCGCGAGCAGGCCCTCTGTGAGCTAGGACTGGGACGGCCATGACGCAGCAGCTCGCGAGCTTCCTCGATCGCCTGGCGAGTGGCTCTCCCGCCCCGGGCGGCGGCGCAGCCGTGGCGCTGGCGGCGGCGGCGAGCGCCGCCCTGGTCGGCATGGTGTGTCGCGTGACCGCGCGCCAGGCCCCGAGCGAGGCGCTCGCGCACGTTGCGCGCGAGGCCGACGCGCTCCGGCTGCGACTGATCGATCTGATCCAAGAGGACGCGGAGGCCGTGATGGCCGTCATGGGAGCCCGTCGCCGCCCGATGGAGCATCGATCGGCGGCGATCCGATCGGCACTGGTTCGGGCCACCGAGATTCCCCTGAACATCGCGCGAGCCTCGGAGCGCGTCCTGGAACTGTGTGATCGCTTGGTGACGACCGCCCGGGCCAGCGCGGTGGCCGACCTCGGTGTGGCCGCCACCTTGGCCACGAGCGCCCTGGAGGGTGCCGCCCTCACCGCGCGCGTCAACGTCCTCGACATCGAAGATGCGACCTTCGTCTCAGGCACGCGGGCGGCCATCGCGAAGCTGGTCGATGACGCCATGGTGACGCGTTACCGGCTCATCCAGATCGTGGCGGCCCGCGCCGGCATACCGGCGTGATCGCAACCCCCATCGCGCTGCTTCACCATCCCCGGGGAGCTTCGTGAAATCTCGGGGCGCCCTGGGCGTCCCGAGCGTTTGAGTGGATGGGGGGCGCGGTCGAGGCCCTCATATCACAGAGGAGATCGCGCGTGAAGCTCGACATCGGCATGCTGACCCACGATCTGAAATCGATTCCAGGATATGCGCGAAAGGTGGAGGCCATCGGCTACGATTGCCTCTGGTCGGCCGAGACACAGCACGACCCCTACCTGCCGCTAGCGGTGGCGGCCACGGTGACCTCGACCATCAAGCTCGGGACTTCCATCGCCGTAGCCTTCCCGCGCAGCCCCATGATTACCGCCCACCTCGCCTGGGATCTTCAGAAGGCCTCCGATGGCCGCTTCATCCTGGGGCTCGGGTCCCAGGTGAAGGGGCATAACGAGCGGCGCTTCTCGGTGGCCTACGAATCGCCGGCCGCCAAAATGCGCGAGATCGTGCTGGCCCTGCGCGCCATCTGGGACTGCTGGCAAAATGGAACTGCGTTGAACTTCAAGGGGCGGTTCTATCGCTTCGACCTCATGACCCCGTTCTTCAATCCCGGCCCCATCGCGCACCCGGCGATCCCCGTGTACATCGCCGGGGTGAACGAGCACATGTGTCGAGTGGCCGGCGAGGTATGCGACGGTCTCCACGTGCACCCATTCAACAGCCCCAAATACCTGCGCGAATCCGTGCATCCGTGGGTGGAGGTGGGCCTCCGGACGTCGTCGCGTTCGCGAAACGACTTCACGTACGTGACCTCCACCTTCGCCGTGGTCGGGGATACGGAGAGCGAGATGGTCGCGGCGAGGCAATCCGTCAAGCAGCAGATCGCCTTCTACGCCTCCACGCGGACCTACGAGCCGGTGCTCGCCGCTCACGGGTGGCAGGACCTCACGGCTCACCTCCACCGGAAGTCCGTGGCGGGCGACTGGAAGGGCATGGCCGACCTCGTCACCGATGAGATGGTCGATACGTATGCCGTCACCGGCACCTACGACAACCTCGGCCGCAAGATCGTGGAGCGATACGCCGGGCTGCTCGACCGGACGGCGCTCTACCAGCCGTATCAGCCGGGCATCGACGACCCGCGGCTGCCCCGGCTGGTGAAGGAACTCAACCTCACTCGACCCTCAACCCTCTCCTGAGAGGAGATCGATGAAGGCCCTGGCATTCAAAGAGTTCGGCGGTTCCGAGAAGCTCCAGCTCCAGGACGTTCCGGACCCGACCATCGGCCCACAGGACGTCCTGGTCCGGGTGCGGGCCTGCGCGCTCAATCACCTCGACCTCTTCGTCCGGGAGGGCATTCCAGCCCTCAAGACGCCGCTGCCCTTTTGGACGGGATGCGACATCGCGGGGGAGATCGCTCGGGTGGGGGCCGCTGTCACCGGCGTCAAGCCGGGCACCCGCGTGGCCGTCAATCCCAACCTGACTTGCGATCGGTGCGAGTTCTGCATGCGGGGCGAGGACAGTCTCTGCGTCCGCTACGGCATCCTCGGCGAGCACGCACCTGGCGGGCTGGCCGAGCTGGTCAAGGTTCGCGGTGACAACGTGCTTCCTCTGCCCGACCACGTATCCTACGAGGACGCCGCCTCGTTCATCCTGACCAACATGACGGCGTGGCGCATGGTGGTCACACAGGGCCAGGTCCGCGCCGGTCAGGACGTGCTGATTCTGGGCGTGGGTGGCGGCGTCTCGTCGACCGCCGTGCAGATCGCCAAGCTCTGCGGGGCGCGCGTCATGGTGACGTCGTCGAGCGATGCCAAGCTGGAACGCGCGCGCCAGCTCGGCGCCGACGTCGGCATCAATTACGCTCGGGAGGACTGGGCCAAGGCCGTGTGGGAGAGGACGGCCAGGCGCGGGGTCGATGTCGTCATCGAGAACGTGGGCGCCCAGACGTGGAAGCAGTCGCTCCGCTCGGTGGCCAAGGGCGGGCGGCTGGTAACCTGCGGGGCCACCACTGGCCCCATCGGCGAGACCGACATCCGCATCGTCTTCTGGAATCAGATCTCCATCATCGGCTCCACCATGGCCAACCGGAAGGAGTTCCACGACGTGATGCGGCTCTTCTTCGACGGCCGCCTGCGCGCCATCGTGGACGAGGTGGTCCCCCTCAAGGACGGGGCCGCCGCCCAGCGGCGCCTGGCCGACGGCCAGCAGTTCGGTAAGATCGTGTTGACGGTGTGATGTGAGCCGTTCGGTAAAGATCGCCTCGACGGTGTGCTGTGAAAGGGAGGTCTGCCCATGACCCGCATCCTGGCGGCCATGATGGGATTGGCCATGGTCTTCGTCCCCGGGGGGGTTCCCGGCGTGCTGGCCCACCACGGTTGGAGCGGGTACGACTCCAATCAGACGCTCGAGCTGACCGGTGTCATCAAGGCGTCCGGCTATGAGCATCCGCATGGATTCGTCGATCTCGAGGTGCCCGGCAAGACTTGGCTGGTCGTGCTGGCACCGCCCTCGCGCATGGAGCGGCGCGGACTGCCCAAGGAGATGCTGAAGCCCGGAACCAAGGCCACGGTGATCGGCTATCCGAGCCGGACCGATCCGAAAGAACTGCGCGCCGAGCGGATCACCATCGAGGACAAGACGGTCGAACTGCGCTGATGCATCCGCCGGTCGGCCCCGCCTGGCTGGTGTGGCTCGAGACGTCAGCCGTGTCCGAGGCCATGCGCCAATGGACGTGGCTCTACCCCATCGTGGAGATCGTCCACATCGTCGGCTTCGTCATCCTCGTGGGCGCGGCGTTCATGTTTGACGCGCGGTTGCTCGGTGTCTCGCGGGCGCTGCCGGTGACGGGGATGGAGCGCCATCTGCTCCGCACGGCTCGCCTGAGCGTGGTGCTGGTGATACCGTCGGGCCTCTTGATGTTCGTGGCTCACGCCACCGAGATGGCCGAGAACCCAGCCCTCCGTATCAAGGTCGTGCTGCTGGCGGCCGCTCTCCTCAATGCCGCTATCTTTCACCGGGCGCCATTGCGCTCGGTGGCGCAGTGGGATCGGGACTTCCGGGCGCCGGTAGCGGCCCGGGCGGCGGCCGTGCTCTCCCTGCTCCTGTGGGTCGGCGTCATTACCTGTGGTCGCCTCATCGCCTACTTCTGAGGCGGCCCAGCGCCTCCCACCCGGCCCCGGATCTCTTCGATGACCGCGTTGCGCCGGGCACGAACGCCATCAGCCGCGCGCCGCGTCCATCAGCGGCTTCTGCTGGCCGCCGTCGATCTCAATCATGCTGCCGTTGACGAAGTGGGCGAGCGGGGAGGCCAGGTAGGCGACCAGATTGGCGACCTCCTCGACCTCGGCGATGCGCCCCAGCGGGATGCTGCGCGGCGCGAGCTGGTCGGCCTCGTCGTACGCCAACTTCATGTCGCGGCTCATAGCTTTGACCAGCCCCGCCCACCGTTCCGTGCGGACCGGGCCGGGGTTCACGGCGACGAAGCTGATGTTGAACCTGCCGTACTGACCGGCCAAGGCCTTGGTGAGGTTCTGCCCCGCCGCATTGCACGCGCCCGGCACGATCTCCCAGTAGGACTCCTTCACCCCGTCATTGCCGATGAGGTTCACCACTCGACCGCCGCCCTGCCCTTTCATGATGGGCAGGGCCGCCTTCAGGCAGCGGACGTAGCCCATGAACTTCAGCTGCAGCCCCTGCAGCCACGCCGCTTCGTCGAGCACCTCGATGATGCCGCCGGGCGCCGAGCCGGCATTGTTGACCAGGATGTCGAGCCGACCGAAATGCGCCGCCGAGCTCTGCACGAAATGCTCGGCGTCCTCGCGACGGGTGAGATCCGCGGGCACCGCGAGGACCTTGCGCCCGAACGCCCCGCGGATCTCGGCGGCCGTCGCTTCGAGGACATCGGGACGCCGCGCGCAGATCGCGACGTCGCATCCCTCCCGCGCCAGGGCGCGGGCGATCCCCTTGCCAATCCCCTCGCTTCCGCCGGTCACGAGCGCGACCTTATCGCTCAACCGGAGATCCATCGCGCACCTCACCTGTGCTATTGTCCGCCGCCAGGCCGCTGGCGAGGATGGCCACACACCGCCCGAGTTGGGGAGGAGCGCCACCGTCGCCACCAGATTGTACAGGGGAGGTCGATGACTGGCAGGCCCGGGTAGAGAGCGCGAACATGGCGATCGACGTCCACGCCCACTACGTGCCACGCCGCCTCATCGAGACACTGCAGGCGCACGGCGGACGCTACGGCATCACGGTCGTCGAGACCGAGCCCGCCTGCCATAGCCTGCACTTCGCCTACGGCCTGCGGGTCCGCCCGTTCTTCGCCAAGCTCATCGAGGAACCGGCGCGGCGCATCGCGGGGATGGAGAACATCGGCATCGATCGGCAGATCCTGTCGGCGTGGACGGACATCTTCGGCTACGGGCTCGCCCCCGAGCAGGGGGCCGCCTGGCACAGGCTCCTGAACGAGTCACTCGCCGCCCTTTGCGCGGCCCACGCCGACCGCTTCTCCCTGCTGGCCTCCGGGCACTTGCCCGACGCGGCCGGCGCCGCGCGCGAGTTGGAGCGCGCGGTTCGGCAGCTCGGCGCCGTCGGGGCCGTGGCCGCGACGAACGTCGAGGGCGCGAATCTCGGCGAGCTGCCGCTGGATGAGTACTGGGCGGCCGCGGTCGAACTGGGCGTCCCCGTTTTCCTCCATCCGACCCAACCCAACCCGACCCCGCGCACCCGGCGGTTCGCCCTGAACCAGATCGTCCAGTACACGTTCGACACGACGCTGACCGTCGGCTCGCTCCTCTCGAGCGGGGTGCTCGACCGCTTCCCCAAGCTCACGCTGATCCTCTCCCACGGCGGCGGGGCCCTGCCCTATCTGATCGGTCGGTTCGACTGCATGCACCAGAGGAGCGACCGCGCCTCGACGGGCATTGCCGCCGCGTCGGCGCCGTCCGCCTACCTGCGGCGGATGTACTACGACACGATCCTCCATGACCCGCTCGCGCTCTCGTACCTTGCGAGCCGCGTGCAGACCGACCGACTCCTGATCGGCAGCGACGACTCGTTCCCGCCCGCCGATCGCAATCCGCTGGACAGCCTTCGCCGCACCGGCTTCAGCCGCGAGGAGATCCACCAGATCGCCGAGCTGAACCCGCACCGCCTCTTCAGACTTCCCTGACCCAGGGGAGCCTTCAGATGGCGCCGCGTCGATGTCGGCCGCCGTTATTTCTGCTTGGCGATGATCAGCTCTTTGATCTTGTCGTAGGTTCCCTGCGGGATGATCTTCTTCTTGACCAGATCGTCCTTGCCCGTATAGGGACGCCCCTCCACGATCTTCTTGGAGTAGGCGTCTCCGATGCCCGGGAGAGCTTTCAGCTCGTCCGGTGACGCTGAGTTGATATCCAGGAGCGGCTTCTTAGCCGCGTCCTTGGCCGCGCCCTTAGTGGCTCCACTGGCGTCCTTCGTCGCTTCCTTCACAGGATCCTTGGGCGCCTGGGCGAACGCCCCGGAGATGGTCACGGCAGCCACCCCGAACAGCACCGCGATCAGACTCACCACCAGTCGCCTCATGTCAGCCTCCCTTGATGACTCGGACTGTCTCCGAAACGATACTCCGAGCCTACCGAAATGTCGCAGCGAGGCGCAACGCCGGCCGGATTCGTGGTATCTAGGGCCTGGGAGGGGGACATGCGCGTCACCATTGTCCGCCGTCAGCGCCCCAACGCGCTCACGGCGCACTGGACTGGACAGTAGCGAGCGCCATGCCCACCGCGACTGATTTCGAGAAGCTCGGGGTCTTCTACCTGGGCCGCGAGTGGGACGTGACGGCGAGGAAGCCCGAGTCCGGGGTACTCCTCTACGACTCCAGGGATCTCGTCACCCACGCGGTCTGCGTGGGCATGACGGGTAGCGGCAAGACCGGTCTATGCCTGGCCTTGCTGGAGGAGGCGGCTCTCGACGGCATCCCCGCCTTGGTGATCGATCCCAAGGGCGATCTCGCCAATCTCGCGCTGACGTTCCCGGAACTCCGACCAGAAGACTTCCGGCCATGGGTCAACGAGGACGAGGCGCGCAAGAAGGGGCTCTCCGTCGACGACTTTGCCCGAGAGCAGGCCGAGCTCTGGCGGAAGGGGCTCGCCGAGTGGGGCGAGGACGGCGCGCGCATCGGGCGTTTCCGAGACGCCGTGGACATCGCGATCTACACGCCGGGCAGCGAGGCCGGGATTCCCCTCTCCATCATGGTGTCCTTCGCCGCACCGCCCGCGGCGATCCGGGAGGACGGTGAGCTTCTCCGCGAGCGAATCAACAGCACGGCGACGAGCCTGCTCGGTCTCCTCGGCATCGCCGCCGATCCCATCAGGAACCGCGAGCACATCCTGCTCTCAACCATTCTCGATGCCACCTGGAGAGCGGGGCGCGACTGCGATCTCGCCACCCTGATCCAGCAGATCCAGGCGCCTGCCGTGACGCGCGTGGGCGTCCTCGACCTCGAGTCTTTCTACCCGGCCAAAGAGCGATTCGACCTCGCGATGGCCCTCAATAACCTCCTCGCCGCCCCCGGGTTCAAGGTCTGGATGCAGGGCGAGCCGCTCGACATCGGCCGCATGCTCGTCACGCCAGCCGGGAAGCCGCGCATCTCGATCCTGTCGATTGCCCACCTCGGCGACGCCGAGCGCATGTTCGTCGTCTCGCTGGTGCTGAACCAGATGCTGGCGTGGACGCGCAGCCAGCCTGGGACCACGAGCCTGCGCGCTGTTCTCTACATGGACGAGATCTTCGGCTACCTCCCGCCGGTGGCGAACCCGCCCTCGAAGCTGCCGCTCCTCACCCTGCTCAAGCAGGCCCGGGCCTTTGGCCTGGGTGTGGTGCTGGCCACCCAGAATCCAGTCGACCTCGACTACAAGGGACTGTCGAATGCGGGAACCTGGCTCATCGGCCGCCTCCAGACCGAGCGCGACAAGGCACGGGTGCTGGATGGCCTCGAGGGCGCCGCGGCCGGCGCGGGAGCGCGCTTCAACCGGGGTCGGGCGGAGGAGATCATCGCCAGCCTCGGCCACCGCATCTTCCTGATGAACAACGTCCACGACGAGGGCCCCGCACTCTTCCAGACCCGCTGGACGCTTTCGTACCTCCGCGGGCCTCTCACCCGCAGCCAGATCAGGGCGCTGACGAGGGAGCGCCGGCCGCCGGCGGCGCCCCAGCCGGACTCGACGCCCACCGCGGCACCCGGGTCCGCCGCGCCGGCAACGGCCGCGAGACCCGTGCTACTACCCGAGGTCCCGCAGCATTTCTTACCCGTGCGCGGCACCGCGCCAGCCGGCGCCACGCTTGTCTACCGCCCGATGGTCTTCGGGGCTGCCGAGGTCCACTTCGCCGACGCCAAGAAGGGGCTCGACGTCAGCGAAGCCGTCCTGCTCCTGACGGCGATCACCAGCGAGGCCGTGCCGGTCGACTGGGCCAACGCCGTCGAGACCGCGGTGAGCCCGGACGATCTCGACCCGGCGCCGGCCTCAGAGGCGCGCTTCCTCGATCTCCCAGGCATCGCCGGCCAGGCCAAGAGCTACGCCACCTGGCGAAAGGAATTTGCCGCGTGGCTCTTCCGCAGTCGAAAGCTCGACCTGCTGATGAGCCCTCGCTTCAAAGCCATCTCCCGACCGGGCGAAAGCGAGGGTGAGTTCCGCGCTCGACTCCAGCACGCCGTCCGCGAGAAGCGCGACGAGGCCGTCGAGCAGCTCCGCAGGAAGTACGCGCCCCGGATGGCCGCCCTTCAGGAGAGGATCCGCCGCGCCGAGCAGGCGGTCGAGCGCGAGGCCGCGCAGGCGCAACAGCAAGGAGTGCAGGCGGCGATCTCCATCGGGGCCACGCTGATCGGTGCCGTCCTCGGCCGCAAGGCAGTGACGGCCACCACGGTAGGACGCGTGACGACCGCCGCGCGCGGGGCCGGGCGCGTCCTCAAGGAGCAGCAGGACGTCGGCCGGGCGAAAGAGACGGTGGAGGCCCTTCGGCAGCAGCTTCTCGACCTGGAAGCAGAGTTCAAGGCGGAGACCGACTAGGTCGGCGCCAACGTCGACTCCCTCGCCGCACCCCTTGAAACCGTGACCATGCGGCCGACGAAGCGGAACGTCACAGTGACGCTGCTTGCCCTCGCCTGGTCACCGGAATGGCAGGACCCAGGCGGACAGGTCACATCAGCTTGGCGCTGACGATCCGGTGCGCGGGCACCCGGATCAATCCTCCACGTTCACGCGCTGGCCGAGAGCGGCCGAACGGTAGCAGGCGTCGGCCACGGCCACTGCCCGGAAGCCGTCCTCCACCGTGATGGGGACTGGCGTCCCGTCGCGCACCGCCGTCACGAAGGCGCGCACGGCATCCCGCACTGTCGGCACGTCGCGCTCGAGGGGCAGCGCGGCGTGCTCGCGGCCCCACAGCCGGTAGGCGAAGCCGTGCACGTGGTCGCCCACGAGCTGACCACGCTCCCCGGCCAGCTCGATGAGCCCATTGCGGCCGAGGGTGGTGCGCGAGCCGGCCACGGTGCCCTGGACCTCGCCGCCGCGCATCCAGAACATGAGCGTGAACATGTCCTCCGTCTCGCGAGTGAAGCGGCGATCGATCGTCCCCCATACCTGCTCCACCTCTAGAGCGCTGAGGTGCCGCAGCAGATCAAAGCTGTGCACGCCCGTGTGCAGGGTGATGCCGCCGCCGGCCTCGGTGGGGCGATCGAGCCACGACACCGTCGATGGCTCGAAGCGCTGACTCAGGCACATCGTCTGCAGCGGCCCAATGTCGGACAGGTGGGCGCGCAGGGCGCGGACCACGCCGTTGAAGCGCAGGGTATGCGCCACCATGCAGGGCAGAGTGTGAACGGCAATGAGGTCGCGGATGCGCCGGGCCTCGGCCAGAGTCGGGCCGAGCGGCTTCTCGATCAGCAGCGGCTTGCCGGCACGGATGGCCGCTTCCACGATGGCCCCGTGCAACCATGGAGGCACGGCAGCCACCACGGCGTCGATGTCCGGACGATCAATGAGGGCGCGGAAGTCGCCGATCCAAGCGCAGCCGAAGGTCGCCGCGGCTTTCTCGCCTTCCGCCCGATCGCGCCGGGACAGGGCGATGAGCACCGCGTCCGGGAGGTCCTCGACGATGTGGCGCGCGTATCGCGACCCATGCGTGCCGGCTCCGATGAGCCCGAGCCTCAGCGGCGCGGCCATCGACGCTCCAGTGGCATGGTCCTAGATAGCACCGCCACGCCCGTTCCAGAACCGGCGGGTCCCCATGGTCAGAAGCGGCTGCGATCAGCGGTAGCCCGGATCTCCGGGAAGGACCGAGCGCTCGACCTTGCTCTGCGCGTCGACCACCATCCGAGGGCGGATAGTGGGCACGGCGCCGCCAGCGAGTCGCGCCAGCGCCTCGGTCACCGAGGACGCTCCCTGAAATAGCGCGAGATTCTTCTGGGTGGGCAGCCGCAGGGAGATCTCCTCGCGCTCCCGGGCGGCGAAGGCCTCGGTCGGCGTCAGCCAGCGCACGTCGATGATCTCTCGGTCGTCGGCCACGGCCGACTGCCCCGAGGGCATGGGCGCCGCGAAGAATCGCGTGTCGAAGCGAAGCGGACGTTCCTCAGGGGTAATCCAGTGGGCGAAGTAGACGAGCTGGTCGGTGGCCAAGGTCAGGCGCTCGGCGCGCAGCATGTCCCAGAAAGTTCGGTGGTCGGCGTGGCAGGCGCGCCGATAGTCGGCGAAGCGGGGCGAATCGACGCGGGCCGCCCGGCCGTCCGGACCGTAGGCGAGGAGCACGCCCACCTCCTCGAAAGCTTCGCGGATGGCGCCGATCCAGTACCCCAGCGCCGCCGATCGATCGCCGTCGAGGCCGAGCACGCGGGCGGCCCTCCCGACATCGAGGCCCACACACCAGCCGCCGGCGTCGGGGGGATTGTCGTCGGCCTCGATCTTTCCTCCGGCAAACACATAGTCACCGGCCGCGAACTTGCTCGCGCGATGGCGCTGGATCAGCAGCACTTCGACGTCGAGGGGAGGGCGATCGCGCAACAGCACAAGGGTCGACGCGGGGGATGGCGTGGCGGGGCGTTGTTTGACGGGCACGACCCAGTGTGCCACGATGTCGCGGCGACGTCACCACGCAAGGGAGGTGTGTCGAGCATGAGCGCGGAAGCGCGCCTGAAAGAGAAGAACCTCGTCCTGCCCACGGCGCCCACGCCCATGGCGAACTACGTGAGCGCCGTGCGCACCGGCAACCTGCTGTTCCTCGCGGGCCATGGTCCGGTGCGCCAGGCCGACGGCTCGTACCCGCGCGGCAAGGTGGGCAAGGACCTTTCGGTGGAGCAGGGCTACCAGGTCGCGCGAGAGGTCGGTCTCAACCTGCTCGCCACGACGCGGACGGCACTGGGCAGCCTCGATCGCGTCAAGCGCGTGGTGAAGGTCCTCGGCATGGTCAACTCCGCGGAGGGCTTCGGCGACCAGCCCAAGGTCATCAACGGCTTCTCCGACCTCATGGTCGAGGTGTTCGGAGAGGCCATTGGCAAGCACGCGCGCTCGGCGGTGGGGATGGCGGAATTGCCCGTGGGCATCCCCGTTGAGATCGAAATGATCCTCGAGGTCGAGTGATCGCCATGGATTCGCTGGCCGACTTCGGCATCACCGCGATCTCCCTGGTGTTTCTCGGAATCCTCGGCTTCATCGCCGGGGTTGCCGTCCCCGGGCTCTTCCTGGCTGCCGCCGCTCCCTGGCTCGACTGGATCATCCCAGGCCGTAAGAAGCGATCCTGAGAACATGGTGGGCTCCGAGACGGCCCTCCATATCCCCCTGCGCTCGGAGCGCTTCGGCAACGCCGGGGCGCTCCGCGACTTGTCGCCAGGCTCCTGACCGCCGATGGGCGCGAAGTACTTCGGGGCGGCCGTCAAGCGCCGCGAAGACCCGCGCTTCCTGCGTGGCGAGGCGCGCTACGTCGATGACATCGTGCTGCCGGGGATGCTGCACGCCGCGTTCCTGCGCTCGCCGCACGCGCACGCCCGCATCTCGTCCATCCGCACCGAGGCCGCGGCGGCCACGCCCGGCGTGCTCGGCGTCTTCACGTTTGAGAACCTCCGCCGCTGGATGAAACCGCTGCCCGTGTTCGGGGCGGCGCCGCCCGGACTGGCGGCACGCGTGACGTTCGACATCAAACCGACCATTCAGTACGCGCTCTGCGAGGAGCGGGCGCGCTACGTCGGCGAGATCGTGGCCATGGTCGTGGCGGACAGCCGCTACCGGGCCGAGGATGCCGCCGAGCGCATCGAGGTCGAGTGGGCCCCACTGCCGGCCGTGGTGAACATGATGAAGGCGGCCGCCGTGGAGGCGCCGCTCCTCCATCCCGACTGTGGCAGCAACGTGGCCGTCGCATTCACTCACGGCATCGGCGACCCCGAGACCGCCTTCGCCGGGGCGGACGTGGTGCTGCAGGAGACGTTTCGCATCCAACGCTACGTGGGAATGCCGCTGGAGGGCCGCGGCGTCGTGGCGTCGTGGGACCGCCGCGATGGCTCGCTCACGACGTGGAATAGCACGCAGGTTTCCCATTTCGTGCAGCAGGGGCTGGCCGTCGCCCTCGAGCTGCCGCATCACAAGATCCGGGTGGTCGCCCCCGACCTCGGCGGAGGATTCGGCACCAAGGCCTCCGGCTACCCGGAAGACGTGCTGGTTCCCCTCGCCGCCCGGGCGCTCGGTCGACCCGTGAAGTGGGTAGAAGATCGCCGTGAGCACATGATGAGCGCCGCCCACGCGCGCCACCAGACTCACGAGATTGCCCTCGCCGCCACGCGCGACGGGACGATTCTCGGAGTGCGCGATCGCATCTGGCTCGACCTCGGTGCCTACAGCGTGTGGGGAATCGTCTTGCCATACAACACGGTGGCTCATCTCATCGGCCCCCACCGCATTCGCCACATGCGCGTGGACGTCAAGGCGGTTCTGACCAACAAGACCCCGAACGCACCGTATCGCGGGGCAGGGCGTCCGGAGACCGTCTTCGCCATGGATCGCGCGGTGGATTGCCTCGCTCGCGAGCTGGGCCTGGACCCCGCCGAGATCCGCCGCCGAAATTACATTCGCGGGGAGGAGCTGCCGTACGACTTCGGCATGCCGTACCGCGACGGCAATCCGCTCGTGTACGACAGCGGCGACTTTGCGGAGGCGCTGGAATCGGCTCTGTCGGCCAGCGACTACGCGGAATTCCGCCGTGAGCAGGACGGGCTGCGACGCCGGCAGGTCTATCGCGGGATCGGCCTCTCGGGGTATGCCGAAGGCACGGCCATCGGGCCCTACGAAGGCGCCACGGTCAAGCTCGACGCCAGCGGCCGCGTGCTCGTGGCGACCGGCGCCGTCAATTCCGGGCAGGGACACGAGACGAGCTTCGCCCAGGTGGCGGCGGATGCCCTCGGCGTTCCCCTCGAGTGGGTGACGGTGATCGGCGGCGACACCGGGGCCATTCCGTTCGGCACCGGGACCTACGCCAGCCGCAGCGCCGTCACCGCGGGCAGTTCGATCGCCGAGGCCGCGAAGCAAGTGCGCGAGAAGCTCGTCCGCGCCGCCGCCACCCTCCTCGAAGCCTCGACGGCCGACGTGGACATCGTGGACGGCCGCGCCCTCGTGCGGGGCACGCCCTCCTCGGCCATCGACCTCGCGAAGGTCATCCAGGCGTCGATCCCCACGTTCGCCAGGCCTGGCGTCGCGTCAGCGGACTTCGAAGCCACGGCCTATCACCACGTCCCGACGGTCACGTGGGCCAGCGCCGTGCACGTGGCCGTGGTCGAGGTCGACAGGGGCACCGGCTATGTGACGCTGCTCCGCTACCTGGTGGCCCATGACTGCGGCAAGGTCATCAATCCGCTCATCGTCGAAGGACAGGTCCACGGCGGCGTCGCCCAGGGCGTAGGCGGGGCGCTCTTCGAGGAAATGGTCTACGACGAGGAAGGACAGCTGCTCACCGGTACGTTCCTGGACTATCTCGTGCCCACGGCCATGGAGCTTCCGCCCATCGAGACGGTCCATCTCGAGTACCCCTCGCCGCGCAATCCCCTCGGGATCAAGGGATTGGGCGAAGGCGGCGCCATCTCCCCGCCCGCCGCGATCGCCAACGCCATCGATGATGCCCTGGCGCCGTTCGGGGTTCGCGTCTGCGAGACACCGGCCAGCCCCGCCCGCATCCTCGCCCTGCTCGAGGGCGCCGAGTGAAGCCGGCCCCGTTCGAGTACCACGACCCACGATCGCTCGACGAGGCCCTGGAGCGACTGGCGAGCCTCGGCGATGAGGCCAAGATCCTGGCCGGTGGCCAGAGCCTCATGCCCATGCTGAACCTACGGCTCGCTCGGCCGGCGGCCCTCGTTGACATCAACCGCCTGCCGGGCCTCGACACCCTCGCCATCGAGGCAGGGACGCTGCGCGTTGGAGCGCTCGTCCGCCAACGCGCACTCGAACGCTGGGCTGAGCGCCACCAGCCGCTGTTTGCTTCCGCGCTTCGGCTCGTGGGGCACGTGGCGATTCGCAATCGGGGCACGGTCGGCGGCAGCATCGCTCACGCCGATCCCGCGTCCGAGCTGCCCGCGCTCTTGCTGTGCCTCGACGGATCGGTGGTCGCGCACCGTCGCGGAAGCGAGCGCCTGATCCCTTCCGGAGACTTTTTCCAGGGGCCCTTGATGACGGCGCTGGGGAACGACGAGCTGGTCACGGAAACGCGCTGGTCCTTGCCCGGGCCGCTGGCCGGTTGGGGCTTTCACGAGGTGGCCCGCCGCCACGGCGACTTCGCGCTCGTCGGCGCCATCGCCCTCCTCGATGTCCGCGGCGGTCGCGTCGAGCGCGCGCGGGTCGCTCTGTTCGGGGTTGGCCCGGTGGCCGCCCGGGCACGCGCGACCGAGCAAGCGTTGACGGGCCAAACTCCCAGCTCGACCCTCTTCGCCGAGGCGGCCGCCCTCGCCGCGGACGGCCTCGATCCCCAATCGGACCTGCACGCGTCGGCGGGCTATCGCCGCCGCGTGGCCGCCACCCTCACCGCCCGCGCGCTGGCCGACGCCCTCGCTCGCGTCGGCCCCGCATGACCAGCCGGACGATCCGGCTCCGCGTGAACGGCGCGCTTCACGAACGCGCCGTGGAGGTCCGGCGCACCTTGGCCGACTTCCTGCGGGAGGATCTCACGCTCACGGGAACGCACCTCGGCTGCGAGCATGGGGTGTGCGGGGCCTGCACCGTGCTCGACGCGGGGCAACCCGTCCGCAGCTGCCTGCTGCTCGCCGTCCAGATGGACGGGGCGGAAATAACCACGGTCGAGGGACTGGCCCAGGGCGATCGCCTCCACCCGATCCAGGCCGCGTTCTGGGAGCATCACGGACTGCAGTGCGGCTTCTGCACACCGGGGATCCTGCTCACCGCCAAGGCGTTCCTGAAGGAGCACCCCAACCCGACGGAGCAGGAGATCCGCGAGGCGATCGCCGGGAACCTCTGCCGCTGCACCGGCTACCACCTGATCGTCGAGGCCATTCGCGCTGCCGCGCGCCAGGCGTAGCGGGCGCGACGCTCGCGATACCGCGCTCGAGGCCTACGAACGCGACGAGGTGCCGAGGAGCGCAGGAAGCTGGTGCAGGGCGTCGGCGAGCCGCCGGCCGTGCCAGGAAAAGGGCTTGCCGTCCACAAGGTAGATGCGGCCATCGCGGACGGCCGGGACGTCGGCGAACGGCTCGAAGTCCTTCACATGCGCGCGCCTGAAGCGGAACGGCTCATCCGGGAGCAGAATGACGTCCGGCCGGCGCGCCGCCATCTCCTCCAGCGCGATCGTCGGATAGCGCGCCTCCTCCGCGCCGAAGACGTTGACCGCGCCGGCGGTGGCGAGGACGTCCGAGATGTAGGTGTCGCCGCTGACCGTCATGTACGGATTTCGCCAGATCGGATAGAACACGCGCACCGCGGGACGGCGCGCCGCCTCCGCGCGCGCGCGGGCGAGGCGGGACTCGACCTCGGCCAGAATCGCTTCCGCTCTTCCGCCGGCCCCCGTCACCTGCCCCAGCTCGCCGATCATGCGCAAGCTCTCCCCCACGTTTCGCGGATACGTCACCCACACCGGAAGGCCCCACGCGCGCAAGGCCTCGATGTGGGCGCGGACGTTCTCCTCCACGTTGGCGATCACCAGGTCGGGAGCGAGGGCGCGGATGCGCTCGAGGTTGGGATCCTTCTCCCCGCCGATCCGGAGCTTGGTGCGCACCACCGCCCGCGGTTCCACGCAGTAGGCGGTCACGCCGACCAGGCGGTCGGCCAGTCCGAGGTCACACAGGAGTTCCGTGGTGCTCGGGATGAGGGAGACGATCCGCTGGGGAGGGCCGGCGGACGCGAAAGCAACTCCCGACGCGTCCACCAGCGGGGCCAGCGGCGTCACTGGATGCGGCGGCTGCGCAGGCGCTCGACCAGCGCGATGATGTCGCGAGTCCGCTCCGCCAGCTCGCGATCCCACTTCATGATCTCCTCGAAGGGCTCCTTCTGCTCGAGGGCATCCTCGAGGTTCGTGACCGCCACCCCGAACACCTTCAGGAGTCGCCTCGTCTCCTCGCTTGGCATCGCCACCCTCCTCCATCAGCGCGCACGCTCGTTCGCGGCCAACTCCATCAGTGCGCGCGCTCACTCGAGGGCCAACTCGGGCGCCTGCTCCCAGCGTGGCTCCCCGGGCGGTTTGAAGTTCTTGGTGTTCACGAAGTGCAGGCCGTGGTGCAGGTTCAGCTTGAACTTCCCGCCGCCGAACTGCGCTGCGATCCAGCCCTCGGGATCTGCCAGGAAGGGCTCCATATCCGCGGCGGGCAGACGCGCGAGCCATTTGAAGCGAATGGTCCCGGCGTGCGGAGCCTGGACCCCGATGGTCGCGGTAAACTGGGGCCACACGCGCGCGAACTCCTCGAGGAGCTGACGCCGCGTCGGGCGCGCCACGCCGCGATTCAGGAGATTCCGTCGCAGATACGGCTCGATGAGCTGCCAGCACCACCCCGCGATCACGCCGGGCGGAGTGTATCATGGCCCTGTGAGTTGCCCGCCCACGCTCACGACCAGTCGCGGCGGCGGGGGCGCTGGTACGTGCTGGACGTCAAGGTCGTGGGAAGCTGAAGATCTCACTGCCCCGAGGCACCGACGGCGGTGACCGCCTCGCCGATCGTCTGACGCTATGGCTCACGCTCCGCTCGCCGGCCTCTGCTGTGTCCGCTGCGGCGCCACCTTTCCCATCGAGGCGCGCTTCGGCGGTTGCCCCAAGTGTTCGCCCGAGGTTCCGGTGAACCTCGCGCCGATCTGCGACGAGGCTCGCCGCCCGGCCTTCCGGGTGGAAGCGCTCCGCGATCGAGGTCCCAACCTTGCTAATCACCGGCCGCGAAGCTCAGCGCGGCCGCGGCCGTGAGGAGATCGGCGCGGGTCTGGATCTCGGTGGTGCGAGCGCGGGCGAGGTCGCGCTGGGCGGCCAGCAGATCGAGCACCGTCGCCAACCCTGCCGAGCGATACGACTCCAGGGTCGACGCGTACGCTTCCTCGGAGGCGGCGAGCAGGGCCAGGGCGAACTCGTGCTTGCGCAGCGCCGTCTTCACGTCGGCGTAGGCCTTCCACACCTCGCGAATCGCTTTCAGCTCGAGCGCGGCCAGTTCCGCCTCGGCGGCTCCTCGCTGGGAGATCGCCTCGCGCAGCGCGTTCTCGCGCTCGAAGCCGTCGAAGAGCTTCCACTCGAAGTTGAGGAACGCGCCGTATTCCGTCTCGTTCATGGTGAAGTTGCCGAAGGGCGGTCC
>JBKPAK010000143.1:0-38818 GCA_046726415.1 Candidatus Methylomirabilota bacterium | reverse complement strand
GCGCGCCCTGGCTGGCGCAGGGCTTCCCTTCACCGCCTCCCTCACCGCCGGGAACGTCATGTGCCAGGCGGCGCGGATCGGGCGGGTGATTCGTCTGCACGAGCGCTGCGGCACCTCCGCCCCCGCGCGCGAGGGACCGTGACACGACGTCCTGACGAGGGCGGCGTCGCGCGAGGATTTCCACGGGCGCCCAGGGATCATGTCCGAGGTAGGCGATGTCCCCACTCGTCATGGGTGTCCTTCCAGGATGGCCTCCATGCGCCTCACCGCCCTGTCCCAGTCAAAGCGCGTGGTCACCAGTTCCCGACCGGCCTCCGCGAGTCGCCGGCGCAACGCGGGCTCGTGGAAGAGAGCGAGGATCTTGTCCGCAAGATCGTCGACGTCGCGACGGCGCGCCACCAGCGCCGTCGCCTCGTGGTGCGCATAGTCGCGGCAACCTCCGTTGTCATACGTGACGAGGGCGACACCACAGGCCATGGCTTCCATGGACGGCATGCCCAGTCCCTCGTCCCACGAGGGACACAGGTAGATGTCGGCACCGCTGTAGAGCGACGCCAGCTCCTGCTGAGGCGGGTTGGTGTGGAACTCGTCGTAGCGTGTGCCATGGCGCGGCGATCGTACGCCGAATCCCACCAGGTGCAAGGTCGCGCCACGCGCGCGAGCGCGGCCCACCGCGGCCAGGCCGTCGGCGACGCCCTTCCAGGGATAGTCGTGGTGTAGCATGAGCAGGCGCGGGTGGGACGTGCTCACCGTCACCGGAACCCGATGGAACAACGCGCGATCCACCGGCGTCACCAGTACGTCAGCCTCGGTGCCGAACCGTTCGCGCATCACCTGGCGGAGCCAGGAAGAAATGACGATCTTGCGCAGAGGCAGCCGGTAGGTCGCATCGACGATTTCGGGCCGACCGTGGTAGAGGCCCTCGTAGTGCTGCACGAGATAGAACTTCGAACCGCGCGACCGGTGGGCCACGGCCACTGGCTCCGCCGATTGCCACGCGGTGGCCACCAACGCGTCGGCCTCGGGGAGATCTTCGGCCGTCCACCGTGGAACCGCGCGCAGACAGGCCCGGAACCGCGGCATCCAGTCTACTCGGGGCGGCTCGCGCCGGCGCCAGAAAGCCACGCCTGATCGCCCCTCAGGGATCACGACCTCCACGTGGTGGCCCTGCACGGCCAGGCGGTCCGCGTAGGTCAGGATGGCGCGTACTCCCCCCGCCACCCGCAAGTGCGGGCAGAGGAAGGTGACTCTCACCGGCGCCGGCCGCGCGCCCCCGCGGCTACCAGAACTTCTCCCACTTCACCGCTTTCCGCGCGAGCCCCTTGGCCATGAGCAGATTCCGCACCCGGTGGATCGTCTGCTCCCCGCCCGCCACGTAGGCCACGAGATTTTCGACTGACGGTGACAGCTCGTCCAGCAGCGCGTCCAGGGGGCCCGAAGATCCCGTCCATCCGGGCTCGGGTGCGCCCACGATCGGATGATACGCGAACGACGGGCAGCGGCGCGTGAGGGCGCGGAATTCGGCATCGTAGACGAGCCCGCGGGGTCGGGGGGCCCAGTAGGCGAGACACGCCGAGCGACGAACGCCCGAATCGTAGAGATCGGTCAGGATGGATCGGATGGGAACGATCCCGATTTCCTCGGCCACAAAGAGGGGCTGACGCGGATCGGATCGCTGGAATACGAAGCCGCCCAACGGCCCTCTGAACGACACCTCGCGGCCCGGGGCGAGGCCACGGAACCACAGGGATCCGATGCCCCCCGGTGCGACGTCGGCGGTCAGCGTGATGCTCTGGGGCGAGGCCGGAGGGGAGGCGATGGAGTACGCCCGCACCGCCTTGGGACCGAAGGGAATCGACACCCACTGGCCGGCCTCGAACGGAAGCTCCGGAGGCTCCTCCATCCGGAGCGCGGCCTCGAGAACATCGGGCGCCAGCTCGCGAACGGCGACGACGCGCGCGCGGCACTCCCGCGGCTTCAACGAGCCGGGGCGCTCAGCGATGGCTCCCCACACCCCCCAACGCTCGGAGCGCCACGGCTCAGCCGTGGCGCTGCTCGATGCGCCGCCATGGCCCGTGGGATCAGCGCGCCTTGAGGCGCGGAAGGACGTCGGTGGCGAAGGTTTCGATCTGCTCGCGTTGGCGCTCGGGTTCCACGATGAAGCTGGCCACGAAGTAGCGGCAGCCCGCTTCGGCGAACGCCGCGAGTTGCTCCGCGCACTGGGCCGGCGTGCCGATGACGCCGTACCGCCGCGCCAGCGGTCCGAAGTCCTGATTGTAGCGCCGCGAGAGGACACGAACCCAGGTGCTCTCCGCGCGTTCGTAGTCGGCACCAAGCGTGATGAAGGCCAGATGCGAGGCGGTGAACCGCTCGACCGAGCGGCTCGCGGCTTCGGCCGCGGCGCGGATCTTGGCCAGGCTCTGCGCGTAGCGATCCGGCTGCACGACATACGACATCCAGCCATCGCCCTGGCGGCCGGCGCGGGCCAGCGCGGCGTCGGAGCGGCCACCGATCCAGATCGGCGGTCCGGGTCTCTGGACCGGCTTGGGATCCAGCGACACGCTTTCGAACGAGGTGAAGCGCCCGCGGAAGGTGGCGGGGGTGTCGCGCCAGAGCGTGCGCACGACGTCGATCGCCTCGGTGACGCGGGCGCCGCGCTCCTTGTGTGGCACACCGACGACCTCGAACTCCTTGGGATTCTCGCCGCCCACCCCTACGCCGAAGATGAGTCGCCCGCCGGAAAATTGATCCACGGTGGCCGATTGCTTGGCGGCCAGCGCCGGCGGCCGCAGAGCGAGCAGATACACGCCCGTCCCCAGCTTGACCCGCGTGGTGACGGTCGCGTAGGCCATCAGCAGGGTGAGCGCCTCGTAGTACTGGTTGTGAAAAGAGATGTGGTCCCCGCACCAGAGCGAATCGTATCCGAGGGCCTCGATGGTCCGGGCCAGCTCGAGTTGCTCCCGGGGTGGATGAAATCCGATCTGGACGCCGACGCCGATCACGAGCCTAGCGCGGAAAGGCGTCCTTGACGCCGCCGTCGACGGTGATGGTGCACCCCGTGGTCTTGGCCGAACGATCGGAGGCCAAGAAGAGGACCGCCTCGGCCACGTCCTCCGGCAGGATGCGAGCGGACAGCAGGTTGCGCGTGCGGTAAAACTCCTCGAGCTGTTCCTCGGCGATGCCCTGGGCGGCCGCCCGTTGCCGGCGGACGTCGGGCGACCACAGGCCTGAGTCCTGGAAGACGGCGTCGGGGTTCACGATATTCGACCGAATGCGGTGCGGCGCACCCTCCAGAGCTAGCACCTTGGCGAGCTGCGCTTCGGCCGCTTTGGCCGCCGAGTAGGCGGCGAAGTCCTTGCCGGGGGACATCACGTTCTTGGTGGCCACGAATACCATCGCACCCCCGAGTCCCTGGGCGATCAGGATGCGCATGGCCTCGCGGGCCACCAGGAAGTGGCCGGTGGCATTCACGGCAAACGAGCGCTCCCAGTCGGCGAGGGCGAGCTGGGCCACCGGAGCGGAGTGAGCGATGCCGGCATTCGAGACGAGGACGTCGAGACCACCGTACGCCAGCACAGTCTCCTCGAATGCCGTCCGCACCGACGTCTCGTCCGTCACGTCCATGGGGAGCCCCAGCGCCCTCCCGCTGCCGGCGGCGGCCACGATCTCGTCGGCGACCTTTCGCGCGCCACCTGCGTCGACGTCGGTCACCACGACGTGAGCCCCCTCGGCGGCCAGGCGCCGCGCAATGGCCTTGCCGAGGCCACCGGCGCCACCGGTGACCAGCGCCACCCGGCGGGCCAGCTCGCGCTCGGGGGGAGCCAAGGTCAGCTTGTACAGCTCGAGAGGCCAGTATTCGACGTCGAAGGCGTCGCGCGGGCTCAGCGACACGTACTGGCCGAAGGCGAGCGCGTTGCCCATGACGTCGATCGTGTGGTGGTAGATGTCCTCGATGATCCCCGCCGTCCGCCGGTCCTTGCCGGCCGTGAACATGCCCAGACCCGGCACCAGGACGACGCGCGGGAGCGGATCGAGGAGCTGGGCGCCCTCGAACCGGTGCGCTTCGAAGTAACGCGTGTACTCCTCCGCATATCGCTCGACGCTCGCTTCGATGGCCCCCGGCAGAGCGTCTGGATCGTCGGCCTCCGTGGTGTCCACGAAGCAGGCCACCCGCTTGGTGAAGATCGTGTGGTCGGGCGTCGCCGGTCCCACCTGCGACACGCGGGGCGCCTGCGCGGAACCCACGAACTCGGTGACCCTCGGCGTGTCGTCGAAGGCGAGGATCACCCGCCGCTCGCGGCCGAGTCGCCCGCGCAGCCGCGGTGCGATGGTCAGGGCCATGGCTCGCCGGGCTGGCGGGTCGAGCGCGGGCACGCGCGGAGCGCCGAAGACGCGGCGCCCGCCCCGGCGCTCCACAAGGGCCTCCTCGGCCCGCGAGATCAACTCGATGGTGCCCGCGTACGCCTCGCGGACACTGTCGCCCCAGGTGATGGTGCCGTGGCGTTCGAGAATGAGCGCCTTGGCCCGAGGCTCGGCCGCGATGGCGCGGGCCACCTCCCGGGAGATGCGGAACCCAGGCCGGCGGTAGCCGAGGGCGATCGCGTCTTTCCCGTACACGGAGCTGAGCGTTTCCGCCGGGCGGTCGTTGTTGGTGAGCGAGACGATGGCGTCGGCGTGGGTGTGGACCACGGCGTAAGCCGGCAGGAAGCCGTGGAGCAGCGTCTCGATCGACGGCCGAGGACCGCTCGGCTCCATCAGGCCGTGGGCGAGGTAGGACACCATCTCCTGATCGCCCATCTCGTCGCGCTCCAGAAGGGCGAGGATGTCCTCCAGCCGGACGCCGGGGAAGTCCCGGCGCTGCACCGATTTGAGATCGGACCCGCTTCCCTTCACGCGGAGAACGGGGATGGCGCGGGCGCGATGGTCTCGCTCCGTCACCTTGATCGACGTGTTGCCACCGCCCCAGACGACCAGTGAGGTCTCGGCGCCGATCAGCCGCGACGCGTAGACGAGAAGGTCGAGGTCGTCAAGGCCCGCGGCTTCTTCGTCGTTCCAGCGGGAACGCATGGCGGGATCACGATATCACGGCCTGCGCGCGGGAGATTTTCGCGTGATAAAGTGCAGCGCGATCACTCCTGGGTGCCCCGGAGGGAGCGGACGGGCACGATCCTGTGACCCGCTCGGCATCGGCCCGGCGATTTCGGAGACGATGGATGCCACCGGCGATTCACAACTTGATGATGAACTATCCGCTGACGCTCACCCACTACTTCGAGCGCAGCCGAAGACTCTGGAGCGCGAAGACCCTCGCCACCCGCGTGCCGGGACAGCCGCTCTTCCGATACACGTACGCCGAGTTCTTCGAGCGCGTCGATCGCCTGGCCGGGGCGCTGCGCGCGCTGGGTCTCAAGAAGGGTGACCGCGTGGCCACCTTCGCCTGGAACAGCCACCGACACCTCGAACTGTATTGGGCCGCCCCCCTCGCCGGCTTCGTGCTGCACACCCTCAACATCCGCCTCTCGGCACAGGACCTGACCTACATCATCAATCACGCCGAGGACAGCGCAATCTTCGCCGACGCCAGCCTGTGGCCCCTGCTGGCGGGGGTCCGCGACCGGCTTCCTTCGGTCCGGCGTTTCGTCATCATGCGCGACACGCCCACCGCGGAGATCCCGGGGCTCGACGACTACGAGGCGATGCTCGCCGGCGCCACGCCGATGCGGGCGTGGCCTTCCTTGGCGGAGACGGACGCTGCCGCCATGTGCTACACCTCGGGCACCACAGGCCATCCGAAGGGCGTGGTGTACACCCATCGCGCCCTGTTCCTGCATATCATGGCGATGACGATGGCCGACACCTTCGCGCTGGCCGAGAACGACGTCATCCTCCACATCGTTCCAATGTTCCATGCCAACGCCTGGTGCGTGCCCCACGCCGGCGTGATGGTGGGCGCCACGCAGATCTTCGCGGGCCCCAATCCCCAGCCCCGCGACCTCTGCGAGTTGGTCCAGAGCGAGCGGGTCACCTTCACCGGCGCGGTGCCCACGGTGTGGATCGCCGTTAAGGAGTTGGTGGAGAAAGAGGGCTATGATCTCTCGTCGCTTCGCTGCGTCCCCTGCGGCGGCTCGGCGGTGCCGAGAAGTCTCATGGAATACTACGAAAAGAAGCTCAAGGTCCCCATCATGCAAGCCTGGGGCATGACGGAGACGACGCCCATCGGCACAATTGGGCGGCTCAAGAGCGCGATGCGAGACCGCTCGGAAGAACAGCGCTACGCCGTCCGTGCCAAGCAGGGCTACGTCGCGGCCGGTGTCGACATCCGGCTCGTCGACGACCGAGGACGCGAGCAGCCGTGGGACGGCCAGAGCATGGGCGAGATCCAGGTGCGAGGGCCCTGGGTGATCCGGGCGTACTACGACAACCCAGACAGCGCCGAGCGCTTCACCGACGACGGCTGGTTCAAGACGGGCGATGTCGCAACCATCGACGCCGACGGCTACCTGCAGATCACGGACCGCACCAAGGACCTCATCAAGTCAGGCGGCGAGTGGATCTCCAGCGTGGACGTCGAGAACATGATCATGGCGCATCCCAAGGTGCTGGAGGCTGCCGTCATCGCCGTCCCACATCCCAAGTGGATGGAGCGCCCGCTCGCCTGTGTGGTGCCCCGGCCGGGCCTGCCGCTCGATGCCGCCGAGATCGTCGAGTTCCTCCGCCCCCAACTCGCCCGGTGGGCGCTGCCCGACGAGGTGGTACTCATCGAGGCGGTGCCCAAAACCAGCGTCGGCAAGTTCGACAAGAAGGTGTTGCGCGAGCGCTTCAAGAACTGGCAGCCCAGGGAGTAGCCGCGCGGTGCGCGGAGGCAAGATTCGCGCGATCGCTGCCGGGGTGAGGGAAACCTGAGTGCGCCGGTGTCACGTTGATCGAACGGCAGAGCGGGAACTTCGAGCTTCCATCCACCATTGATCTCGGAGACGGCGTCGAGATCCCGGCGCCGTTCGCTGGCCCGGCCCAGACAGCGACGCCATGACGACATGCATGCACCGACCTGACCGCCGCCTTGTCTTGACAGTTGGCCCGGCGTCTGTCTAAAGTCCGGCCAGGCTCGCTCGCAGCGCCACCGATCCTGATCGCTTGCTCAACGTGGAGGAGCTATGACACCGGTCACGCGCCGTAAGTTCGTCGCCACCGCCGGCACCGGCCTCGCTGGCATCCTGGCCACCGGCATTCCGCCGGCCCGCGCCCAGCAGCGCGAGCTTCTGTACCTGTGCTGGAACAATTTCGCCCCCGCTTCCGACAAGAAGCTGGCCGAGATCGGCCAGCGCTTCACCAAGGACACCGGCATCAAGATTCGTATCGACCACATCGCCGCGCCTCAGCAAGCCGCCAAGTACGCCTCGGAGGTGCAGACCCAGGCCGGTCACGACCTGGTCGAGATGCGCATGCACTTCCCGTGGCTCTACGAGCCCCAACTCGCCGACGTGTCCGACGTGGTGGCCGATCTGGAGAAGAAGTACGGGAAGGCTCTCCCGGCCTCGCAGGAGACGGCGAACGTCCACGGGGTCTGGCGGGCGGTCCCGCAGTACCACACGTTCTTCGTTGCCAGCTACCGGGAGGATCTTTTCAAGAAGGCGAGCCTCAAGGTCCCCGACACGTGGGAGGACCTGTACACGGTCGGCAAGGAGCTGAAGAAGATGGGGCATCCGGTAGGCATCCCCATCTCCCAGAACTACGACACGATCTCGACGGCGAGCCCCGTCCTCTGGAGCCTGGGAGGCATGGAGGTCGACAAGGATGGCAAGACGGTCCGCATCAACTCTCCCGCCGCCGAGCAGATGATCGAGTGGTACAAGAAGATGTTCCGCGACTGCATGGAACCCGAGGTGCTCTCGTGGGACGACGCCAGCAACAACCAGTCGCTCCAGCAGGGCAAGGCGGGCTGGATTCACAACCCGGTGAGCGCCTACATCGTGGCCCGCAACACCAAGCTCGTCACCGCCGACGGCATCAACCATCACAGGAGCCTGGCCGGGCCCAACGGCCAGCGACACGAGACGGACGTCCCTCGTCACATCGGGATCTGGAAGTTCTCGAAGAACATCGGACCAGCCAAGGAGTGGATCCGCTATCTGCTCGGCAAGAAGGAAGTCTACGATGAGTACATCATGTCGGGCGACGCCTTCAACCTGCCCGTCTACGCCAGCCTGCTGGATCACCCGGTGCTCAAGACCGACCCGAAGTTCGCCGCCCTCAAGCAGGAGGGCGTCCAGTTCCACTGCTACGGCTGGCCCGCCCCGCCCAGTGACAAGGTCCAGCTCATCACAAACTCCTTCATCCTTCCAAACATGATCGCCAAGGCGGTCACGGGCACCCCGACCAAGGAGGCCGTCGCCTGGGGCGACAAGGAGATGAAGAAGATCATGGCGGGCTGAGCCAGCATGGCCGTCGGCAACGTCGGCGTCTATCGCGCGGCTGCCCGCCCGCTCAGCGTGCGCCTGCGGGAGCTGATCGATCGCGAGTCCGTTCTGGGGCCCATCTTCGTGGCGCCGGCGCTGTTTCTGCTCGTCCTTCTGGTGGCGTACCCGTTCGCCATGGCGGTCTACTTTGCCCTCTCGAATGCCTTCGTCGGCCGTCCCAGCCACCTCGTCGGCTTCCGGAACTTCATCAGCCTCTGGGACAGCGACGCCTTCCGCCAGACCTTCCAGAACGCCTTTGTCTTCACGGGGGCCGCCGTGGCCTGCAAGGTGGTGCTCGGCATCGCCCTCGCCCTGCTCCTGAACCAGGCGTTGTGGTTCAAGCGCCTGGTCCGCGGGGCAGTGCTGTTGCCGTGGGTCATCCCGACGGCGCTGTCCACCCTCGGGTGGTGGTGGATGTTCAACTCGCTCTACAGCGTGGTGAACTGGACGGGCATCGCGCTGGGCATCATGGATCCCCCGGGACCCAACTGGCTCGGCCAGAAGTACTTCGCCATGACCGCCGTGGTGATCGTGAACGTGTGGCGCGGCTTGCCGTTCTTCGCCATCACCATCCTGGCCGGTCTCGTCTCGATCCCCAAGGACATCTACGAGGCCGCGGAAGCGGACGGCGCGGGGCCGATGGCGCGGTTCTGGTACATCACTCTGCCCATGCTGCGCGGGGTCCTGGCCATCGTGGTGCTCTTCTCGACCATCTTCACTTTCAGCGACTTCAACATCGTATACGTCCTTACCCACGGCGGCCCGATCAACTCGACCCATCTCTTCGCGACCATGGCCCGCCAGATCGGGCTGGAGAGCGGGCGCATCGGTGAAGGGGCGGCCATTTCCCTCTATCTCTTCCCGGTGCTGGTCTTCGTGGTGTGGGCGCAGCTCCGTTTCGTGCGAAAGCAGGCCTACTGATGACATGGCGCGGGCGGCAGTTCGGCTGGAAGGTCGCGGTGCATC
Organism: Candidatus Methylomirabilota bacterium; assembly: GCA_046726415.1. Taxonomy (GTDB): domain Bacteria; phylum Methylomirabilota; class Methylomirabilia; order Rokubacteriales; family CSP1-6; genus CAVWFS01. Next base: position 29,396 of record JBKPAK010000143.1, on the reverse strand, counting down.
TGATGCTGCTGCCGTTCTTGATCTTCGCGCTGTTCCCCTTCTACCACATGACCCTGACGTCCCTGAAGCAGGACCGGGAGCTGTACGACCGCCACGCCACCCCGCTGGTGATCAGCCAGGGCCCGACCTTACAGCACTACTCGAAGCTCCTGGGGGAGTCGGCCTTCCTCACCTGGACGAAGAACAGCTTGCTCGTCACCGTGCTGGCCACCACGCTCTCGGTGGTGGTGGGCACGGTCGCGGCCTACGCGCTCTCCCGGCTGAGATTCCTCGGGGTCGGCAGCTTCGGGACCGGGATCTTTGTCACCTACCTGGTGCCGACCTCGCTGCTCTTCCTTCCGCTGGCTCAGGTCGTGAACTGGATCGGGCTGGCCGACTCGAAGTGGGCGCTCGTGGTGACGTATCCGACCTTCCTGGTCCCGTTCTGCACCTGGCTCCTCATGGGCTACTTCCGCACCGTGCCCAAGGAGATCGAGGAGTGCGCGATGGTGGACGGCGCTACTCGCATACAGGCCTTGCTGCGCATCATCCTGCCCATCGCCATCCCCGGCCTCGTGTGCGCGGTGCTCTTTGCGTTCACCCTCTCGTGGAACGAGTTCATCTACGCGCTGACCTTCACCACGTCGTCCGAACAGATCACGGCCAGCGTGGGCATTACCAGCGAGCTGATCCGGGGCGACATCTACTTCTGGGGCCAGCTCATGGCCGGGGCCGTCCTCGGCTCCGTCCCCATCGTCATCCTCTACGTCTTCTTCCTCGACTACTACGTCTCCGGCCTCACCGCCGGCGCCGTGAAATAGCCTCGACACTGCACATCGTCAGAAAGGCACGCCCCGGATCCAGGTCAGCGGCGGTATTCGGCCACGCTGGCCAGTGGGTTGTAGGCGTCGTTGGTGAACCCTTCATACCGCAGCACCGTCATCATGCCCGCCGCCTGGTGGTAGAGCACATGGCAGTGGATCATCCAGTAGCCCGCGTAGGCGGCGTCGAACTGCACCTTGATGGTCTGTCGGGGCAAGACGAGCACCGTGTCGCGCGCGGCTCCGCGAATCTTCGTCCCATCGATCTCGGTGACCTGGAAGACGTGGCCGTGCACGTGCATCGGGTGGGCCATGGCGGTTTCATTGACGAAGGCGATCTCGGCACGCTCGCCCTGCTTCACCTGAAGCGGCGTGATGTTCGGCCAGACCTGATCGTTGAGCGACCACACATAGCGCGCCATGTCACCGTTGAGCGTGACGCGCAGGCGGCGATCGACCGGCCGAGATGGCAGCGGACGGACCGCCCACAGGCGCGTTTCCTGACCATTGCTTAGAGCGCCCGCCGCCTTCCTCGCCTTGGTGCGAAGCGTGGGAATCGTTGCGCCAGGGGTCGCGAGGACGACGCCGGCCAGCATGTCGGTTCCCTCGCCCTGAGCCACGATGGGATAGGCTCCCTCGCCAGGCGGGATCGAGAGGCGCAGATCAATGCGCTGCGCGATGGCCAGCTCGAACGAGGTGCCTGGGAACGGGACGATGTCCTCGCCGTCGACGGCCACCGCCTCGGCCCGCAGGCGATCGGTCAGAACGAAGAAGTTCGTGGCACTGGCGGCGTTGACGACCCGCAACCGCACGGTGCGCCCGGGAAGAACGCGGACGACCTCCGGATCGGAGAGGGGGCGGCGGTTGGCCAGAAACGCGTCGTACTTGACGTCGTTGAGGTCGCGGCCACCCATGGCCATCTTCGTGCTGCGCATCTTGCTCCCGCCCGCGGTTCCGCCCTTCGCCATATCGACGCTGGACGCGCCCGTCCCCGGTGCGCCCCCGCCCGTGCCGGACATCCTCGTACCCGACGTGTTTCCGCCGATGCCGGGCATCCCCAGGCCCGAGGTGCCCGAGCTCACGCCCGGCATGCTCATCGCCGGCTTGGCGCCTACGGCCCCCTGCCCTTGCAGCTGAGCCAGGATCGCTGCGGCATCGCGCGTGGTGAAGTCGTTGAGCATCACCACGACCTCTTGCTCCTCGGGGCGCGCCGCGCGCGGATCGCGGAGGATGAGGGGAGCCGTCATCATCGGCTGTTCCTGGAAGCCGAAGTGGGAGTGCATCCAGTACGTTCCGGCCTGCACCAGCGGGAAGTCGTAAAGCCGTTGCTCGCCAGCCTTGATGGGAGGCTGGGTGACGTACGGCACGCCGTCCTGGCCGTTGGGGAGGATGAGCCCGTGCCAGTGGATGGACAGCGGATCCCTGGTGGCGTTCTCGAGGGCCACCCGGAAGCGCCCGCCCTTCGCGCCCGTATAGCCCAGCGTGCCGTCATCCTGCTGGATGCGATAGGCCAGACCCGTCTTGCCGTCCACCGTGAGCGTGCCCTCGACGACGCGCAAGCGGGTGAATCCAACCGGGAGGTCCGGGGCGCCGGCCTGGGGCCAGGCGGCACGTGAACACCCATCGACGGCCAGAGCGACCGCCCCGCTTCCGGCGCCCGCCAGGAATGCCCTTCTGTCCCGCATGGCTGCCTCCACGCTTGCGTGAGTCACCGTCGACGCCGGCCGCCGACCTGCCGGTGCCGTTGACCTGCACGCTATGGTTGCCCCCAACCCTTGACGCGACGAAGGTAGCATGCCAGCGTCTTGGCGAGTCGACGTTAGGAGGGAGTGACCATGACGGAGGAACAAGCGCGCCAGGAGCGCGAAGCACAGCGGCGCATTCGGCACATCGTGCGGCAGTGCCGTCACGAGAAGATCCAGCTCGTCCGTTTCCTCTACTGCGGCAACGATAGCGTGATTCGCGGCAAGGCCTGCGCCACCGAATTCCTCGACTCGTACCTCGTGTCGGGCATCGGACTGACCGTCGCTATGCAGTGCATGAACATGCTGGACCAGCTGGTGCCGGAGGGATCGTTCGGGCCCGTCGGCGAGATCCGGCTTGCCCCGGACCCCACGACCTTCGCCATCCTGCCCTACCTGCCGCGCTCGGCGCGCCTGCTCTGCGACATGCGCACCCTCGACGGCGAGCCGTGGGGGGCGTGCCCGCGCAGCTTCCTCAAGCGCATGACGGCCCGCGCGGCCGGTCAGGGTCTCATTCTTCGCGCCACCTTCGAGAACGAGTTCAGCCTGGCCCGGCGCGAGGGACAGGGCTACGTTCCCCTCGATTCCAGCAACTGTTTCTCGACCATCGGGATGGACAATGCGGCCCTCCTCATGTCGGAGATCCTGGACGCTCTCCTCGCGCAGGACGTCCACCCGGAGCAGTACTACGCCGAGCTGGGACCGGGGCAGCAAGAGCTGCCCGTGCGCTTCGCCGAGGCGCTCCGCGCCGCCGACAATCAGATCACCCTGCGCGAGACGGCTCGCGGCGTGGCGTCCAAGCACGGCCTCGTCGCGTCATTTGCACCCAAGCCCTTTCCCGACCAGGCCGGGAACGGGGCCCACATCCACTTCAGCCTCTGGCGACTCCAGGACGGCGGAAACCACTTTCACGACGCACACGACCGCTACGGCGTTTCCGAGGCGGGCTACGGCTTTATCGGGGGCGTCATGGCGCACCTGCCAGCGCTGCTTGCGCTGACCGCGCCCAGCGTGAACTCGTACCGGCGAATCCAGCCGCGGTTCTGGTCGAGTGCCTACACGGCGTGGGGCCCCGACAACCGCGAGGGGGCCATCCGGATTCCCTCCAAGCGGCGGGGCCGCGAGGTGGAGTCCACCAATCTCGAGCTGAAGCCAAGCGATGCCTCCAGCAATCCGTACCTCGCCCTCGGCGGCCTCCTGGCCGCCGGCCTCGACGGGATCGAGCGGAAGCTGGACCCCGGCGCCCCGACCCTCGTCGACCCGGACACCCTCTCCGAAGCGGAGCGCGCGCAGCGGGGCATCCGGCGCCTGCCGCATTCGCTGGGCGAATCCCTCGACGCCCTGGAGCGCGACGAGGTACTGCGCGATGCTATCGGCGACGTCCTCCTCCGCGAGTACCTCGCCGTCAAGCGCTCCGAAGTGCGAGCCTTCGAGGGGAAGGGCGTGGCCTTCGAAATCGACCAGCACTTCTATAAATACTGAGCAGATGGCCCGGGACCGTCGCGATGGCGATCAACGCAAGGGAGATGGCGAGCGAGAGCATCCTTCTCGAACACGGCGGCTATTCTAGCCCGCAATGGAGCTCGGGAACTTCAGCCGTCGCAGACGTGGCGGTGGCCAATGGGCGCTATTGGCCGCGCAGAGGAAGCGTCGAGAGGCGCCGCGGCGCCCGAGCGTCGGGTATCGGGCCCGGTCGGGCCCCGTCCTACAGCAATCCCATCAGACGCCACACGGGGACGCTCGCCACCAGCGCGAGGAGGCGAATCAGCGCCTCCACCATGAGCGGCCGCCGGGCCTGGGCATGGCTGAACGGCTCGCCGTCGCTCGCGAAGTAGAGCATCGAGTACCCCACGTTCACGTAGGGCAGGAAGGTATGGTCGCTGGCGATCAGGCTGACCAGCAGCGGCACGAACGGATGAACGCCCAGCCCTTCGGCGAGCGGGATCGTCACCAGGACAAGCACGGGGCCAAGGTCATCCACGGAACCAGGAACCGGAGGACGAAGGCGACCAGGGCTACGGCGGCCACGAAGCCGTAATCGTTCGCCATGGCCGGCATGCCTCCCCGCACCAACGAGGCGAGCCAGGCGTCGATGTGGAGAGCGTCGAAGACCTCGCCTAAGCTGAGGATCACCCCGGAGTAGACGAGGAGCCCCAAGCTCCCTCCAGTCTGTAGGGCGTCTCGCCTGCCCGGAAGCGCCGCTCCTCCAGCTCGCCGGCCAGCTTGGCCAGATCGATGCGACCCAGGTGCGCGAACAGCGGCGTCCGGGCGAATGCGGTAGCCGAGGCGAGCGGCGGGGGCGTCTCCATGCGTGTTATAAGGATCCGCGACTATATCCCGCGAGACGCTCCGACTGTAAAGTCCCACCAGGACGAGGAGGTACCCGCTGGGCCTGCGGCCAGACGAGACCGGATCGCTCTCCCCGGGCATCGAGCTGTCTGATCTGCCCATCGTGGACGGCCACTGCCACCCGCTCCTGGCCGACCCTTGGATCGTCGATCCGGCGCGCTTACCCGATCTGCTCACTGAGGCGCGCGCCGGTGCGATGCCGGCGCACGCATCGTCCACGCGCTACTACCGTCGGGTCATTCATGACCTGGCCCGCCAGTTCGGCGTGGCTCCGGCAGCGGAGACCGTTCTGGCGGCCCGGCGCGATCGAGGCCGCGACGTGGCGCGGCGCGGACTGCGGGAGGCGCGGGTGGAAGTCCTCCTCGTCGACACCGGCTATCCCCCCGCCGCGATGAGCCTCCCGAACATGCGGGCCCTCCTGCCGTGCGCCGTTCACGAAGTCTTTCGCATCGAGACCTGCGCCGAGGCGCTGCTGGTCGCGGCATCGCGCGTCGGCGATTTCCTGGGCGCGTTCCGGGAGGAACTGCTCCGGTCCGCCCAGCATTGTGTGGCTTTCAAGACCATCGTCGCCTATCGCTCGGGGCTCGCCATCCGGGCATGGCCGGCGGAGGAAGTGGGCGCGGCCTATGGTCGCGCCGCCCACGCGGCCCGAGAGGGCGGTACCGTTCGTCTGACTGACCAGCCGCTGCTCGACGCGCTCCTCGAGATCGCCCTCGACGTTGCCCGTGACACCGGTCGTCCGCTGCAGATCCACGCCGGCTTCGGCGATCCCGACATCGATCTCCTCAGGGCCAATCCCTTGCTACTGCGTCCCCTCCTCGAGAACCCGCGCTGGACAGGCGTGCGGCTGGTCGTGCTTCACCAGGCGTACCCGTACGTCCGAGAGGCGAGCTTCCTGGCGGCGGTGTGGCCCCAGGTTTACGTGGACCTTTCGCTCGCCCTCCCCTTCCTTGGCGCAGGGGCGGTCGTTCCACTGATCGAAATCCTGTCGCTCGCCCCTTCCAGCAAGCTTCTCTACGGCTCCGACCTCGGTGGGCTGCCAGAGCTGTTCACCCTGTCCGCCGAGTGGGCACGGGCGAGTCTCGGCGAGGCGCTGGCGTGGCTCGGCGCGCGAGAGAACTGGGGCGTCGAGGAGGCCCGGCTGACCGCCCGCCGGATCCTGTCACAGAATGCGCTCGAGCTGTACCAACTCGGAAGTCTTTCGTGACGGGGAGCGACGCCACTCGCCCCGCCCGGTCAATCGAGGGTGACCAGACCGCGGGCGGAGCGGTTCAGGACCCGCGCGCCGCCGATCGTGACCAGCACGGTCTCTCGCGTGCGAAAGCCCATCTCGCCCACCGCGTAGTGCGCCAGATCGATGGTCAACACTTCGCCGACCTCGAGTGGCGTCGCCTTCCCGGGAGCCAGGGTGGGAGGTTCGATCCGCTCGAGGCCTATCCCATGGCCCACGCTCCCACCCGTCGCGTCAGGGAGACCGTGCTCACGCATGGCCTCGACGGCAGCGGCGAACACGTCGCTGGCGGCGCGGCCGGGCGCAATGCCGTCAAGAGCCGCGTCCAGACCCGCCAGGATTGCGGAATGCGCTGCATCGTGCTCCGGAGTGGGCTCGCCGAGCACGGCCGTGCGTCCGACGCGCGCCACATAGCCGTGGAAGACGCAGCCGACGTCGAAGCACACCAACTCACGCGGACGCAGCGCGCGCTCGCTCGGCCACGCTACCGGAAGGCCGGTGCGCTCACCCATGGTAATCACAGAGGGACATGCCTCGCCCCCCCGCTTGACCACGTCGCTCAGGTAGGCGAGCGCGGCCTCGCGCTCCGTCACCCCGCGTTTGAGGATCTGGATCACCTCGTTCAGCGATTCCTCGGCGACGCGAAGGGCGCGGTTGAGGCATTCGATCTCGAAGGGCGCCTTGACCCGCCGCGCCGCCGCCAGGTGGGCGGAGCCATTGACGATCCGGAACGGCGACAGCGCCTCGGTGAGGCGGCTCCGGCGGTCGTGGGTCAGAGGGTCCTCGTCGAGACCGATGGTCCCGCGGCGAAGCTCCAGCGCCTCGAGGGCGCAGGCCAGCGCGCCCTCCGCGGTGGGAGCGCACCGTGCCACCACCGCGCGCATCCGGCGACCGGTGGCGCCCGCTGGCTCGATGGCTGCGGTGCCCAGCTCTCCGAAGCAGACCACGTGGTTCACATCGACCTCGTCGGCGACCACGGCCGGCACTTCGACGGCCGGGACTACCAGCGCCGTTCCGCGGCGGGTGAAGACACCGAAGTGGGGCGCACCCAAGAGCGCGTGAGCAAGGCTGCGAAAGCCGGTTACGTACGCCACGTTCGCGGCCGAGATGGCCACCAAGGCCTCGGCGCCAGCCGCCTCCACCGCATGCGTCAATCGCTCGATCTGGTGGGGATACATGGCATCATGATCCCCGAAAGGCTTGCCCTTGACCAGCGTGAGCTTCCCCGCCGAGACTTCCGAAGCCCACGGCGGGCGGCCCTGACGTGTATGCCCCGGAAAGGATAGCCCGACGATGATGACCGCTGCCGAGTTCATCCAGGCCGAACTCACGCGGCTCCACCGTTCGCTGGACCGCGCCCTCGCCGACCTCACTCCCGATCAGCTTCACGCGGTGCCGACCGGTCATCCCCAGGCCAACACCATCGCCTTCGGTATGTGGCATTACACGCGGACCGAGGACAACGTGGTGCGCTATGTCATCCAGCAACGCCGGCCCACCGTGTGGATGGAGGGTGGGTACGCGGAGCGGCTGGGCCTCCCCAAGGTGGCGCAGGGCACAGGCATGTCTACCGACGAAGCCCATGCCCTTCGCATCAGCGACATTCCACTCTTTAAGGACTACATGCAGAAGGTGTGGGCCAGCACCGACGAGCTGTTCGTCCGCGCCGATACCGCGCGACTCGACAAGCCCGTCCTCGTCAAGCCCATCGGCGAAATGCCCGCCATCCGGGCCATCGGCCAGATCTGTCTCTCCCACGGAATCGTCCACTTCGGGGAAATCGAACTGACGCGCACCCTGATCGGCGTGGGCGCAGCGATCGGCATCTGACGCCTACCGCCCCACCCCGGAACGGCACAGCGCCCGGCATGGCCCACGTGAGCGGTGGCTCGGCCGCCACCATCGAAGAACACCACGCCGCGTGATCCCGGCGAGGGGTATCGGGGGAGCGCGGCGCTCCCCCGATGTTCAACCTCGGGCCGTGTCGGCCTTTGGCGCAGCCGCCTCGCGGTCGTCGTCCTCGAACGGTGCCACGGTGACCGGGTGAGCCAGGGTGGCCCCGTTGGCGGTGCGCCATCGACGCCACCAGCCGTTCTCCGGGATCAGACGCTCCATGAGGCGACGACGGCGCCCGGCCACCGCCCGCCCGCCCAGGGCTCGTGCGAGATCTTCGAAGAGCGAGTACGCCACCGGCGTCACCAGCAGGGTGAGAAGCAGGCAGAGAGACTGGCCACCGATGACCACCACGGCGATCGCCCGCCGCTCCTCGGCCCCGGGCCCTGTCCCCAGCCAGAGCGGCAGCATGCCCGCCACCAGAGCCAAGGTCGTCATGAGGATGGGACGGAGCCGGTTGCGATTGCCCTCGATGATGGCGGCCGCGCGGTCGCGGCCGGCCGCGCGCAGCACGTTCATCTGGTCGATCTGGAGGATCGAGTTCTTCTTCACGATGCCGAAGAGCACGAGGATGCCGAGGGCGGAGTAGAGGTTCAGGGTATTGCCGGTATACCAGAGCGCGAAGAGCGCGAACGGCACGGAGAGGGGCAAGGCGAGCAAGATGGTAAGCGGGTGGATGAGGCTCTCGAACTGAGAGGCCAGGATCATGTACATGAAGATCACGGCGAGCAGGAAGACCCACAGGAATTCCTTGAAGGTCTTCTCGAACTCGCTCGCCCGGCCGGACGCGCTGGACGAGTAGCCGGGGGGAAGGTTCATCGCGCTCACCGCTCCGCGGAGCGCCTCGATGCGATCGGCCAGCCCGTAGCCGGGCGCCACGGACGCCCGCAGGCGAACCTCCCGCTGGCGGTCGGAGCGGTCAACGCGCGGCGCCGTCTGGGCGGTGACGATCTTCACGAGGTTGTCGAGCCGTACCAGTCCGCCGCCGGGCGCCAGGCCGACCTGCGGGGGGGCGCCGATGGCCTCGCTCGCCGTGGCCCCTGCCCGCGACACGTAGAGGCGCGAGATCGTCCGCAGATCCTTGCGATCCGCCTCGCGCAGGCGCAGTTGCACGTCGTAGTCCTCGTTCACCGAGGGATCGCGGAAGCGCGAGACCTCCTGATCGCCCCCCACCATCAGCCGCAGGGCCGTGGCGATCTGCTCGGTGTCGACGCGCAGATCGGCGGCCCGCTCGCGATCGATCTGCACGCGCAGCTCGGGTCGATCGAGTCTGAGCGTGGTGTTCACATCGAGCATGCCGCCCATCTGCAGCGTCCGGCGGCGCAGCTCGTCGCCGTATCGGGCCAATGCTTCGAGGTCAGGCCCTCGGAGGACGAAGTCGATGTCGAAGTTGCCCCCGCCGATGTTGAAGCCCGGGATGTTGCGGATGGAGATGCGCATGTCGCTCAACTTGCGCATCCGCTGCCGGACCTGCTGCATGACGTCCCGCTGCGTGTAGTTGCCCCGGAACGCGGCCAGGGGATCCCCGCGCCGAAGTCCCTCCCACAGCCGGTGCAGGGTGACGGTGCGCTCGCCGTGCGAGGCGACCCGTACGTAGCCATTGCCCTGGTTGACCCGGGCCAGTCCCCCCGCCCCCGTCACCAGGAGCACGAGCTCGACGCCCGGCACCGCCCGGACCTCACGGTCGATGGCCTGCAGGGCCTCGTCCATGGCGGCCAGGCTCATGCCCTCCGGTCCCTCCACCAGCATCTCGAATTCCGCCTCATCCACGTCGGTGGGCACGTACTCCTTCTTGACCCACTGGTAGAGGGGGATGGCGGAGGCCAGGACGGCGAGGGCCAGAACCACGACCACCGGGCGCCCCCACTGCGTCATGGAAAGCCTGAGGAGCCAGGTGTAAGCGCCATCGATGATTGCGTAGAACCCGGCCCGCGACCGCGCCGGCCCGTGCGCGGGGTGGCCTGGCGCCTCCGTGCTGTCGCCCGGGCGCAACATGCGCGCGCTCATCATGGGGGTTAGGGTGAACGACACGAGGAGGCTCACCAGCACCGAGACCGCGGCGGTGAGGCCGAACTGGTAGAGGAAGCGGCCCGAGATCGACGACATGAACGACACGGGGACGAAGATCACGACCAGGGACAGGGTGGTGGCCATGACGGCCAGCCCGATGTCGGCGGTCGCTTCCCGGGCGGCCTCGAAGGGCCGCATCTTCTTCTCCTCTACGAAGCGGAAGATGTTCTCGAGCACGACGATGGCGTCGTCGATGACGATGCCCACCATGAGGACGAGGGCGAGCATGGTCACGCTGTTGAGGGTGAAGTTGAGCGCCCACATCATCCCGAAGGCGGCAATGACCGAGCACGGGATAGCCACCGCGGCGATGATGGTGGAGCGCAGGCTCCGCATGAACGCGAGCACGACCAGCGAGGCCAGGATGCTGCCCAGCACGAGGTGGAGATTGATCTCGTGCAGGGCGTTATAGATGTACTTCGACTGGTCGCGGATGATCTCGGTCCTGACGTCGGCGGGGAGCCGCGGCGCCAGGCGGGCCAGGTTGGCCTTGACTGCCTCGATGACGGCCACCGTGTTCTCGCCGGACTGCCGCCGGACCTCCAGGACCACGCTGGGCACCCCGTTGATGCGCGCCGCCGTGCGCTGCTCCTTGGTGCCGTCCTCGGCCGCGCCGATGTCGCGAATGCGGACGGAAGCGCCGCGCACGGTGGCCACCACCAGGTCGTTGAACGACCGAGGATCGACGATGCGACCCATGGTGCGCAGCGACTGTTCGAGGAGCCCCGCCGTGACGTTGCCGCCGGGCAGGTCGGCGTTCTGGCGGACGACCGCGTCGCGCACGGCGGTGATCGGTATCTGGTAGGCAGCCAGCCGGTCGGCGTCGATCCAGACGTTGACGGAGCGGGACAGTCCGCCGATCAGCCGCACCTCGCCCACTCCGCCCGCGCGCTCGATGTCGAGCTTCACTGTCCGCTCGGCGATCTCCGTCAGCTCGCGCAGGGAACGGTTACCGGACACGGCCACCGTAAGCACCGGGGCCTGGTCGTTGTCGGTCTTGGCAATGATCGGAGGCCGGATATCGCGCGGCAAGTTGCGGATGGCGCCGGCCACCTTGTCGCGGACGTCCTGGGCCGCCACGTCGATCTGGCGATTGAGGTTGAAGGTAATGATGACGATCGAGTTGCCCGGACTGGTGATGGAGCGCAGCTCGAAGATCCCCTGGATGGCGTTGATCGCTTCCTCGAGCTTCTGCGAAACCTGCGTCTCCATCTCCTCGGTCGAGGCGCCGGGCAGCTCCGTGCGCACGATGACGGTGGGTAGCTCCACCGAGGGGAAGCGGTCGACGCCGAGCCGGAAGTAGCTGACCGCACCGACGACCACCAGTGCCATGACGATCATGCTGGCGAAGACGGGCCGCCGGATGCAGACTTCAGCCAGTTTTTGCATGCTATCGAGATGGGGGACCCGACATGGCCCCTATGCCCCATGCGCTCGAGGCGCCCCGGCCGGGCCGAGGCGCGCCGCGACTTTTCGACATGGTCCTATTTCTCCGAGGTCACGGCCTGGCCGCCGGCCAGGTTGCCGGGTTGCGCGACCACCAAGTCGCCTGTCTTGAGACCGGACGCGATCTCGACGAGATCGCCCCGGCGACGTCCCGTCTGCACGCGGATCTCGACGCTCTTGCCGTCCTTGACGCTGAGGACCTTCTCCACGCCCGCGAAGACGACGATGGCCGAGGCCGGAACGGTCACGACTTTTTGATCGGCCTGGACAACCACTTCGGCTTTGGCGAAGGTACCGGGCCGGAGGGCCCCGCGCTCGTTGGGGACCTCGGCCTCGATGAGCAGAGTCCGGTTCTGCTCGGCGATCTGCGGAGAGAGTCGAGCGACCACGCCCTGGTATACGTGTGGATCACCGTCCACCCCCACGCGCACGGTCTGGCCGATCTTCACACCGGTCGCATCCCGCTCGGGCACGGAGAGGCGCAGCCGAAGCGGATGCGTGCGGACCACCGTGACCACCGGAGCGCCGGCGACCAGGTACTCACCCGCCGACGCCCGCTTCTGGCTGACCGCGCCGTCGATCGGCGACACGATGGCGGTGTCGATCAGTTGCTGGCGGGCCAGAGCAACTTCCGAGCGGCGCTGGACCAGGACCGCCTGCCGGTTGCGGACCTCTTCGATGGCGTCCTGGTAGCGCCCCTCGGCGACTTGAAGTCCAAACTCCGCCGTGTCGAGCTGAGCTCGCGCCACGAGGTCCTGGTTCCACAGCTTGTCCGTCCGCTCTCGTGTCAGCTTGGCCTCATCGAGCAGGGCTCGCGCCTGGCGCACGATGGCTGTCTGATCGGGGTCCACGCGGTCGTCCGAACCGTCAGGCGAGAGTCCGAGCCGCGCACGGGCTTGCTGCAGCGCCGCGACGGATTGGTCCAGGCGAAGCTGATAGTCGTTCGGATCGATGCGGCCGATGACGTGCCCTTTCTGCACGCGACTCCCCAGGTCCACCGCAATGTCGCCGAGTCGTCCAGGGACCTTGGTGCCGAGGATGACCTCGTCGTCCGCAGCCAGCGTCCCTGTTGTCTGGACGGTTTGCGGAACGGTCTGCTCCGCGGCGGGGACCAAGCGGACAGCGCGGGGCGGTGAGGCGGCCTTGGGATTGGGTGCCGCCGTGGCGGGATTGTCTCGGTTGCAGGCGGCCGCCGTGAGGCCCACGGCTGCCAGGGCGAAGAGCGTGATCAGCCGGTGGCCCATGGTCAAGCGCACAGATAATACCTGGTATCAGGTCGAGACACGATGTCCTCACACGGGGCGCTATACGTGCCGGACACAGCGATCTCTGCGCGCCGGTACGCGGCGTCTCAGTCTCCGCCATTATCCCCCTTCAGTCACGCCCTGAACGCCCGGTGGCACCTTCTCCACCCCGGGCGGCGACCGCGACCCATCAAGCGACGCGCATCAGTGCCGAATCCCGCTTGGTCGGTTGGCGTGATCTTCATGGACGGTGAGTCCCGAGGTATGCGGTCATGACCGCAGGGTCCGTGGCGAGGTCGCTGGCGGCGGCGCCGGCCACCACCCGGCCGCGGTCGAGCACGTACCCTCGATCGGCGATACCGAGGGCGGCTGCGGCGAGCTGCTCGACGAGCAACACCGAGACGCCCTCGTCGCGAACGCGCTCGATCACCTCGAGGGTCTCGCGCACGAGACGCGGGGCCAGCCCCAGCGACGGCTCGTCGAGGAGCAGGAGGTGGGGTCGTGCCATGAGGCCGCGTGCGATGGCGAGCATCTGCTGCTGCCCACCGGAGAGAGCGCCCGCCGGCGACCTCAGATGGGCACGAAGCGGCGGAAACCGATCCAGGAGGCGCTCGAGATCGGCGGCCACCGCGGGGTCGCGTCGGCTGACCGCGCCGAGCCGTAGATTGTCACCGACCGTCTGGTCGGCGAAGATCCCGCGCCCCTCGGGGACGAGGACAAGCCCACGCCTCACGACGTCGTAAGCGCGCCGGCCCTCGATCCGTTCGCCTCCCAGGCTGATGCGGCCCCCGTGCGGCCGCAGCACGCCGGCAATGGTCTTCAGAAGCGTCGTCTTCCCGGCACCGTTGGGGCCGATGACGGCGACGATCTCGCCGGCACCCACGTCGAGGACGATCTGGTGCAGGGCTTCCAGCTCGCCGTAGCGAACAGTCAAGTCGCGCACGCGGAGGAGGTTCATTCAGTTCTCGGATACACCCGGAGCAACAGATTCACGCCGGTCCCAGGTAGGCCTCGATGACCGCCGCGTCGCGCTGGATCTCGCCGGGAGGGCCGTCGGCGATGACGCGTCCTTCGTCCAGCACGGTGATCCGATCGGAGACGCTCATCACCAGCTCCATGTGGTGCTCGACGAGGAGGATGGTGAGGCCGTCGGCGCGCAGCTGCAGGAGCAGCGCATTCAGCTCGACCATCTCCGTCGGGCCGAGTCCGGCGGCTGGTTCGTCGAGCAGGAGCATGAGGGCGCCGGCGCCGAGGGCCCGGGCGATCTCCAGCCGACGCCGCAGGCCAAAGGGGAGGCGCCGCGACGCCTGCCGCGCCCATTCCGCGAGACTGACCCTCTCCAGCAGGCGTTGGGCTTCCTCCCGCCAGTCGCCCTCCCGGCCGGTCACCCCGGCGAGCGCGGTGACCAGCGAGCCGAGTCGATGCCCGGCCACGCTGACCATGACGTTCTCGAGCACGGAGAGGTTTTCGAAGAGCTCGGGCGTCTGGAACGTGCGCACGAGACCGCGTCGAGCGATGCCCACCGTCGAGCGACCGTCGATGCGCTCACCCCGGAACGAGACCTCGCCCTCATCCGGCCGATAGAAGCCCGTGACCAGGTTGACGAGGGTCGTCTTCCCGGCGCCATTGGGTCCGATGAGGGAGTGGATCGTCCCCGGTGCCACCGAAAGCCGTACGCTGTCCAGCGCCTGGAGTCCTCCGAATGCTACCGAGACGCCTGTGACGGCGAGCCGAGGCCGCCGGTCTGTCGACGCCGCTGTCCGCGGGGTGACCCTCGTCCGCGGCGACGACGACCCGCGAGGGCCTCCTGCTCCATCGGAGCCGGGGCGCCAAAGCCCGACTCGGTACAGGGCGCCCACCACGCCGTTGGGCAAATAGTAGACGGAGCAGAGGAGGAGAGTGCCGTAAATGATCAGCCGGTAATCGAGAAGCTGGCGCAGAAGCTCGGGGAGGAGCACGAGAACAATGCCACCTACCACGGGGCCGGCGAGGGTGCCCAGGCCTCCGAAGAGGACGATGAGCAGGAACAACAGCGAGGTCTGGAGGCCAAAGCTGTCGGGGCTCAGGTATCCCTGCAAGAAGGCAAAGAGACATCCGGCGGCGCCCGCGAAGCCCGCCGAGATGGTAAAGGCGCTGGTGCGCAGCGCGTACGTGCTGAGTCCCAGCGACTCAGCGGCGATGTCACTGTCCTTGACGGCGATGAAGGCCCGCCCCCAGGCCGAGCGCATGAGGTTGCGAGTGGCGACCAGCGCCAGCGCGGCTCCAGCGGCCACCACCAGGTAGTAGCCGCGGAAGGTCAGCCCGCTTCCCAAGAACGCGGCCTTCGGAATGTTGAAGATGCCGCCCGGTCCTCCGGTCAGCGCGACCCACTCCACCGCCACGCTTTCGACGATGATGCCGAAGGCGATCGTGACCATGGCGAGGTAAGGTCCAGCCACGCGGAGCGCCGCCAGCGCCAGCAGAGCGCCCACCACCGCCGTGAGGCCGACGGCGAGCGGCAGCGCAGACCACAGGCCGAGTCCGAGGCGGGTGGCAACCAGAGCGCCCGTGTAGGCGCCGATGGCGTAGAGCCCGGCGTGGCCCAGCGAGATCTGTCCCGCCAGCCCGGCCAGGATGTTCAGGCCCGAGGCCGCGATGACCATGATGGCGATGGTCATCACGAGGTAGAGGTCGTAGGTGTTGGTGGTAACCAGCGGCACGGCCAGGGTCGCCGCACCCACCAGGGCCCAGCCCATCACACTCGTCGAACCGGTCGCCCGCCGAGCAATCCCCACGGGCGCATCACCAGCATGGCGATGACCAGCGCGAAGCCGACGATCTCGCGGGCCCCCGTGGAAAGGTAGCCGGCCACGAACGATTCCACGAGCCCGTACAGCAGCCCGGCCACCACGATGCCCGCGGCCGAGTCCAGACCGCCGATGATGGCGACGGCGAAGGCCTTCAGCCCGATCGACGTGCCCATGGTGGGTGCCACGTTCAAGAGAGGTGCGAGCAGGACGCCCGCCACGCCGGCGAGGAATGCCGAGAGGGCGTAGGCGGTCATCACCGCCCGCGGGATCGAGATCCCCATGAGGCCGGCGGCCTCGGCGTTGAAGGCCACCGCCTTGAGTTGCTTGCCGAAGAACGTCCGGTGATAGAAGAGCTGGACCGAAGCCATCAGGATCAGTCCCGCCACGGGCAGCACCAACTCCAGCGGGTACACCCCGGCGCCGAGCACGAACACGGGACGCGTGGCGAGGGCGGAGGGGAAGGCCCGCGCGTCTTTGCCCAGGGTGAGCATGGCCACGTTCTCGGCGATGATGCCGCAGGCGATCGTCGTCAAGAGCCACAGAGGTGACTGCGCGCGGAAGAAGGGACGTACGGCCACCCGCTCGACGACGAGGCCGAAGATCGCGCAGGCCGCCAGGGCCAGCGCGAGGGCGGGCACCAACGGCCAGCCGGCGGCCACGTGGAGGCCGTACGCGACGACCGCACCCGCCATCACGACGTGGCCCTGCGAGAAGTTCATCGTCCGGCTGGTGACCCAGGTGATGTGATACCCGAGGGCTACCAGCCCGTACATGCTCCCCAGGGCGAGGCCGCTGACGACGAGCTGAACGGTCACGAGCTACTGGACGGGAACGATCTTGCCGCCCTTCCAGACGACCATGATGTAGTCCTGGTCGGTGAGCGCGTCGTGCTGCTCCGCGGTGAACGGCCGCTGGTACGTCTTGATGAGTCCGGGGTACTCGCTCTTGAGGTCCTCGAGCGCATCGCGCACCTTTGGCCCATCGGTCGACTTCGCCTGCTCGATGGCCATCGCCATCAGATGAAGCGCGTCGTACGCGTTCGCGGTGCCGACGGGCGCCGTGACCTCTTCCGGTCCTTCACGCCGAACTTCTCGGCGAGCTGCTTGAGCACGAACTGGCCGCGCGCGTTCTGTTTGCCGAAGAAGGAGTAGGTCTGGATGAAGATCACCCCGTCGGAGAGATCGCCGGTCAGCTCGGCGAAGCGCCCGCCAGAGATGCCCCAGTGCGACAGAATGGGTACCGCCCACCCGACTTTCGCGCGCGACTTGACCACCTGCGCGCCCTCGGGCGCATTGGCCACGAGCACCACGAGGTCGGCGCCTCCCTGCTTGAGGCGCAGGAGCTGCGGGCTCATGTCGGGATCGTTCCAGTTGAACTTCTCGATCCCCACCGCCTTGATCCCCTTCTCGCCGAACCACTTCGCGAGGCCCACCTCGTTGGACTGCCCCCACGCCGTGTTCTCCAGGAGGAAGCCGGGCTTGCCTCGCCTGAGCTGCTCGGTGGCATAGCGGGCCAGGAACTTGTCGACGTAGTCGTCGTTGGCCGAGACGCGGAAGACGAAATTCGGCTTCTGACCGTTGCGCGTGATGTTCGTCCCGGCCGCCCACGTGCCCAGGTAGGGTGCCTTCAGCTCCTGCCAGACGGGAACCTGGGCGAGGGCCACCGTAGTGTGAAGACCGCCGAACACGGCGGCGACCTTCTCGCGCTCAACCAGCTCGCGGGCGATGGTCACGCCCTTGCTCGGATTTCCCTCGTCGTCGCGGACCACCAGCTCGAGCTTGCGCCCGCCGAGGACGCCGCCCTTGCCGTTGATCTCGTCGATGGCGATCTGGAGACCACGTTTGATGGCCTCGCCGGAGGCCGCCGACCCACCGGAGAGCGCTGCTGACAATCCCAGTTTGACCTGCGCTGGCTGCGCGCGAACGTCGCGGCCGCCTGCGACGAGCGCGAACAGGGCAACGGTCGCGATGGCGAGCTTCAATCGTCGTTCTGTCATGCGCTCCTCCTCGAAGCAGGATCGAGGAACCATATCGGCCGCAAGCGAAAGTGCGACTCGCCAAAGGTGACAGTCGACCCAGAATATACGCCAGCGCAGATACTTAGGCCCGGGAACCTGAATCGAAACTTCCACCCGCCTGCCACTCTGGCGAGCAAGCTCGCTGCGACCGCTCACGCGACAATCAGGCTGAGAGATGACGGCCGGGCTCCCGCGCGGGTCAGAATGCCGCCCAGTTTGGCGAGATCATGTTCTTCTTTTCTCCAGGCCATTTACAACAGATCGGGTGAGTCCCTCGTTCAGGGGCGGAGCTACGCTCTAAACCTACCGCCTCGGCGAGAAATCGACCGATGCCCTGCTCTTCGAGCCGCTCTGTCCGGGCTCACCCCGGTTTCTTCTCCAGCCGGCGCGCCACCACTGACATCGAGTACGCGC
This sequence comes from Candidatus Methylomirabilota bacterium, assembly GCA_046726415.1. Lineage (GTDB taxonomy): Bacteria > Methylomirabilota > Methylomirabilia > Rokubacteriales > CSP1-6 > CAVWFS01. Next base: position 11,401 of record JBKPAK010000143.1, on the reverse strand, counting down.
ACAGCCAGTACACGACCGCGATGAAGAGGTAGAGCTGGAACGGCTTGATCTCGCGGTTGTTGACGATCTGGGCGGCCTTGGTGAGATCGACGTAGCCGATGATGGACGCCAGCGACGTGTCCTTGAACAGCACGATCATCTGGGTGACCAGCGAGGGCACCATGTTGCGCAGCGCCTGAGGGAGGACGACCATTCGCATGGTCTGCGGGCCAGTCAGCCCGATCGCGCGGGCGGCCTCGATCTGCCCCCGAGGGACGGACTGCACGCCCGCCCTCACGATCTCGCCGAAGTAGGCGGCCTCGAAGATCACGAATGCGGCCAGGGCCACGCCGTATTCGGGGATCGGCAGGCCCAAGACTTGCGGAATGATGAACCACATCCAGAAGATCACCATGACGAGCGGCACGCCGCGGAAGAACTCCACGTAGGCGGTGGCCACGCCCCGCATCCACGGTGAATGGGCCAAGCGGGCCAGCCCGACGAAGATACCGAGCAGAAAACCCAGCACGATCGCGGGGATAGCCAGTCTCAGGGTTCCGCCGGCAAAGGTGCCGATTCCCAGGAGTCCCTGGAGGATCAGGAACTTCCAGTTCTGCCCAATGACGGACAGGTCCATCAGCCGCCGTCGACCCGGGCGATGACGGAAAGGGAAAGGTCCATCACTCGCCGCCCACCCGGGCGATCATGCCGGGAATGGCGAAGCGTCGCTCCACGCGCGCCATGATCCAGGCAATGGACAGGCACATCACCAGATAGATGAGCGTCCCTGCCGTCAGGGCCTCGATGGCCTTGGCGGTGTACGTCTCGATCTGGCGGGTCTGGAAGGTCAGCTCCGGCACGCTGATGGTCAGCGCCACCGAGGAATTCTTGAGGAGATTCAGCGATTCGCTGGTGGCCGGCGGCACGATGAGCCGGACAGCGATGGGCAGGATCACCAGTCGGTAGGCCTGCCACGTGCTGAGCCCCATGGCCTGCGCCGCCTCGAACTGGGTGCGCGGGATGGAGAGAATGCCGGAGCGAATGACTTCGGACATGCGGGCGCCGTGGTAGACGCCCAGCGCGAACATTCCGGCCCAGAACTCCGCTCCGTGGCTGAATAGCCAATCCTGCACGCCGAGGGGCAACAGCGGAGGGACGCCGAAGTACCAGAAGAACATCCACACGATGAGCGGGACGTTGCGAAAAAACTCGACGTAGCCGGTCCCCAGCGCGCGCAGGGGACGGACGCGGAGGGTCCTGAGCGCCCCCGCCGCGATCCCGAGGACCGCGGCGAGGACCCAGGCCAGCGCGGACAGCGCCAGCGTGGTGAGCACGCCCTCGAGCAACCAGCGGCCTGATTGGCCGGTCCAGAGGACGCTCCACGTGAACGCGTAGTTCACGGTTGGGCCGGATCGCCGCCGGCTATTGCTTCAGCGGGGCGAGCGGGGAGGCCGTCGCCCCGGGTGTGATCGGGTACGGAAGCTCGTCCTTCGGACTCCCTGACGCGCTCACGAGGGCGCTGGGCCCTTACTTCTTCAGCTGCGAGAGCAGGAACTCTTTCATCTCGGGCGTCATCGGGTACGGCACCTCGCTCTTCGGCCCGAACCATTTCTCGTAGATCTCGAAGTATTTGCCCGACTCGAGCAGGGTGCGGAGGCCGGCGTCCACGGCGTCCTTGAAGTCCTTGTCCCCCTTGCGCATGGCCATACCGTACGGCTCCTTGGAGTAGAAACCGCCCACCACGTCGTAGGCGTTCGGGTCTGGCGCCTTGTACTTGAGGCCATAGAGTTGGATGCCGTCGTTGGTGTACGCGTCCACCTGTCCCTGCACCAGCGCCTGGAAGGCGGCCGGCTGATCGGGGAACTCGCGCAGAATGGCCGTGGGCACCTGCTCGCGGATGATCTTGGCGTTCGTCGAGCCCTGCTGGGCGGCGATGCGCTTGCCCCCGATGTCGCTGATGCCCTTGATGGGGTTCCCCTTCTTCACCATGAACTGGGCCCCGGTCAGGAAGAAGGTCACGCTGAAGTCCACGCTCTCCCGCCGCTGAAGGGTATCGGTCATCGTCCCCGCGATGAGATCGACGGCGTTGGAGGTGAGGAGCGGAATCCGCGTGGGCGGAGTCGATTCCTTTTTCTCCAGCTTGACCGGCTTGCCGACCTTCTTGGAGACAGCTGGGAGCACCCCCTGTTCCACGAGGTCGATGGTGAAGCCGACCCACTCGTTGTTCTTGTCGATGTACGCGAAGGGCGGCGAGCCGGTCCGGGTCCCGATGGTGAGGACACCGGTGCGATTGATCTTTTCCAGCGTGGTCTCGGCCAGGACCGGGACGGCCAGGCCGGCGACGAATGCGAGAGTGAAGAGCAGGGCGGCTAGGCGTCTCATGAGCACCTCCATCAATGAGTGAGGATCTTCGACAGAAAGACCTTGGCGCGTTCCGACTGCGCCGACGCGAAGAACGGCGCGGGAGCGTTCTGCTCCACGATGGCCCCGCCGTCCATGAAAATCACTCGGTGGGCCACGCGGCGGGCGAAGCCCATCTCATGGGTGACGACCATCATCGTCATGCCCTCGCGGGCGAGCGAGGTCATGACGTCGAGCACTTCGTTGATCATTTCCGGATCCAGGGCGGACGTCGGCTCGTCAAAGAGCATGATGGCCGGCTGCATGGCCAGGGCCCGTGCGATGGCCACCCGCTGCTGCTGCCCGCCCGAGAGGTTGGCCGGGTGGTTCGCCGCCTTTTCGGGAATCCCCACCCGTTCGAGGAGGGCGCGGGCCGTCTTTTCCGCCTGGGCGCGCGGCGCGCCTCGCACTCTCATGGGCGCCAGCGTGATGTTCTCCAGCGCCGTCATGTGGGGAAAGAGGTTGAAGGACTGGAAGACCATGCCGACATGAGTCCGGAGCTTCACGAGATCGACCCCCGGCCCAGTGATGGACTGGCCGAGGACGACGATCTGACCCTCCTGGACGCCCTCGAGTCCGTTCACGCAGCGGATGAGGGTGCTCTTGCCAGAGCCCGACGGACCGCACACCACGACCACTTCGCCGGCCGAGACGGTCAGGTCAATGTCGCGAAGCACGTGGAGCTTTCCGAAGTGCTTGTTGACACCAGTGAACCGGATGACCGGTTCCGGCGCACGCGGGCTCATCTCACTCGATGACCACCAGGACATCGCCGGGGTTGACCGCCTGGCCGGCCTGCACGCGCACCTCGCGCACCGTGCCCGACCCTCCCGCCTTCAGCTCGTTCTCCATCTTCATGGCCTCGACGACGACCAGCGTGTCACCCGACGTCACCGCGTCACCGGGCGCCACCTTGACCACGGTGATCTTGCCCGGCATCGGCGCCCGGACGGTCTGGCCGCCTTCGCCGGCCGCCGTCCCTCCGCGGGTGCGGATGATGTGGCGCGTCTCCTCCTCGACGTCGATCGTGTATGTCTCGCCTGCCAGCTCCACCACGCACGCCCCTTCGCGATCGGCAACATCGGCGACGTAGGACACACCGTCGATGAGGAGCGAACAGATGCCCTGAGCGTTCAGGCGAGCGTCGACGTGCCACACGCGATCGCCGACGACCACGCGGTACCGGCCCTCGTCGCCAGTCACCTCGACCTGCTCGCGCTCTCGACCGAGCGTTGCGACGAACCTCATGCGGACCCGCCGCCAAGCCGCGGGGCCTGGGGCGTCATTGTAGCGGGCCGCGCGCGGACTGGGTGAACCGCAGGTGGCTTGCCCGAGGAGCCCGCAACGTCATACCCCCCTCCAGCCGGGACGGGCGCCGAGGCGCCAGGCCGAGGCGGTGCCGTCCTCCGTGGCGGCGGAGGGGAGCGTGGCGTGGCCGAGTCGCTCGTATTCGGATAGCACGGCCGCGATGATGGCAACGGATCGGTAGCGCCCCTCCGCCATTTTCAGGGTGGGCAGCACGCGCTCCAAAAACGCGGTGGAGAGGCGTCCAGCCCGGAAGTCGTCGTGGGCGACGATGTGCTTCAGGACAGGGATCGTCGTCCGCACTCCGGCCACCTTGTACTCGGCCAGGGCGCGCGCCATGCGGGCGATGGCCGCCGGGCGGTCGGGACCCCACACGATCAGCTTGCTGAGCAGGGTGTCGTAGTACCGCGGTACCGTGTAGCCTTCGTAGGCACCGGCGTCCTCGCGCACCCACGGGCCGGCCGGTGAGCGGAGTCCGGTGATGGTTCCCGGCGACGGCAGCCAGCCCGCGAAGGGATCCTCGGCGTTGATGCGACACTCGATGGCCGCTCCGCGCCAGGCGATGTCTCCCTGCGTGTAGCCGAGTGGCTCGCCGGCGGCAACGCGCAGTTGTTCGCGCACGAGATCGATTCCGGTGACCATCTCCGTCACCGGGTGCTCGACCTGGAGCCGCGTGTTCATCTCCAGGAAATAGAAATTGCGCTCGGCGTCGACGAGGAACTCCACCGTCCCGGCGTTCTGATAGCCCGCGGCCCGGGCCAGGCGGCAGGCGGCCTCACCCATGCGCGCGCGCAAGGTCGCGTCCACGCAGGGCGATGGGCACTCCTCGACGAGCTTCTGGTGGCGCCGCTGGATCGAGCATTCGCGCTCGCCCAGGTGAACCACTGCGCCGTGGGTATCGGCCAGGATCTGGATCTCGATGTGGCGGGGCTCGGCCACGTATCGCTCAAGGTACACGGCGGCATCGCCGAAAGCCCCCTGCGCCTCGGCACGCGCCAGTCGGAGGGCATCGGCCAACTGGGTCTCGTGCTGCACGAGCCGCATCCCCTTGCCGCCCCCACCGAGCGCCGCCTTGATCATCACGGGAAGGCCAATCTGGCGCGCCGCCGCGCGGGCCTCCTCCTCGGAAGTGACCGGCTCGACCGTGCCCGGCACCATGGGGACGCCCAGGTCGCGAGCCAACCGGCGGGCGGCCGTCTTGTCGCCCATGGCACGGATGGCGGCGGGCGGGGGGCCCACGAAGATCAACCCGCCGCTCCGACACGCCTCCGCAAAGGCCGCGTTCTCGGCGAGGAAGCCGTAGCCCGGATGTACGGCGTCGGCGCCGGCGCCGCGCGCCACTTCCACCAACCGCTCGATGCGCAGATAGCTGTCCCCGGCCGGCGGCGGCCCGATCTCGTACGCCTCGTCGGCCATGAGGACATGGAGCGCCTCGCGGTCGGCTTCGGAGTAGACGGCCACCGTGGCGAGTCCTCGTTCGCGGCAGGCGCGAATGACGCGGACGGCGATCTCGCCGCGGTTGGCGACGAGGACCTTCCGCATCAGTGGTTGACGTCCTCGAGCAAGGCCTCCCGGACGGACGTCTCGACCATGGGCGCGGATGACGTCAGCGTTAGCAGCCCTACCTCGACCCTGTCATGGGCCAGCGTTGGCCGGCTGAGCGTCAGCTGAATGATACCCATCATCGCGGCGGCGCGATGCATGCCGTCTCCTTTCGAGGACGCGACTGACGGCATTGTAACAGCGGGCTGGCAGGGCGATGGCCGCGGTGCGAGGCTCCACGATCGCGTTCGAGAGTCGAGGACGGCGCGCACGCTAGGGCGGTGTTCGGAGGCGGAAGCGCTGGATCTTACCGGTGGCGGTCTTGGGCAGGTCGGCTACGATCTCGATCCAGCGCGGGGTCTTGAAGCCGGCCAGCCCCGCGCGCACCCAGCCCCGCAACTCGTCCTCGGTGACGGCCCCACCCGGAGTGAGCGCAACATACGCGCAGAGCTTCGTGAGCCCATCGCGGTCCTCGCGACCCACCACCCCGGCCTCCAGGACCGCCGGATGCTCGGCGAGGCGAGCTTCGATCTCCACCGGCGAGATCCACTGGCCACCGACCTTGAGCATGTCATCGCCGCGCCCGGCAAAGTAAAAGTAGCCGTCGGCCTCTCGCGAAACCATGTCGCCGGTCCGCAGCCACTCGCCGAGCATGGCGCGCTGGGTGTGATCCCGGCGCTTCCAGTAGTAGAGGGACGTCGTCGGCCCCTTGATGAGCAGGTGGCCGATCGTCCCCGGCTCGACGGGGCGGCCGTCGTCGTCGACGACGCGGGCCTCGAAGCCCGGGACCACCTGCCCGATCGATCCGCGGCGAATGGCGCCGGGCCGGCTGGCGATGAAGTCGTGCAGGGCCTCGGTCGAGCCCATCACGTCGGCCAGCTCGAGTCCGAAGCGCGCCTTCCAGGCGTCGAACACCGCGGGCGGGAGCATCTCGCCCGAGGAAACGCAGAGACGGAGGGACGAGACGTCGTACGCCTTGTCGACCTGGAGCATGCGCGCATACAGGGTGGGCACGGCGCAGAAGACCGTCGGCCGCTCGCGCTCGATGACCTCCAGCAGACGCCCCGCGTCGAGTCGCTCGGACACCAGCAGTGAGGCCGCTCCCACCCGGGCGGGAAAATAGAGCGTGTTGCCAAGACCGAAGGGGAAGTACGCCTTCGAAGCGGAAAAGACGAGGTCGCCGGGGCCGAGGCCGAACACGCCGACCCCGACGAGATCGGCGGCGGCCACCAGGTTGGCATGCGTGTGCACGGCGGCCTTCGGCCGACCGGTGGACCCCGAGGTATACCCCCAGTACATGACGTCCTCGGGTCCGGTGGGCGCGGGATCGAGCGGCATGCTCGCGACGTCAAGAAGATCATTCCAGGACCGCGCGCCTCCGGCGGCCCGCCCCAACACGATCACCTCGCGCAGCGAGGGGCACGCGTGACGCGGGGCCGGAAAGCGCGGCAAGACGTCTTCATCCACGAGGGCCACCCGGGCCCGGCTGTCGTCCAGGATGAACGCATAGTCCTCGGCGGCCATCAGCGTGTTCACAGGGACGGCCACCGCCCCGAGCTTCACCGCGCCCCAGAAGGCCGCGGCGAAGGCCGGCGAGTCGCTCATGGCGAGCAGGACGCGGTGCTCGGGCTCGACGCTCAGGCCCGCCAGAGCGCTGGCGACGCGATCGACGTCGGCCGCCAGCTGGGCATACGTGACCGACCGCCCCTCGTGGCGGAAGGCGACGCGATCACCCCGTCCCTCGGCGCCGTGGCGATGCACGAAGAAGCTGGCCGCATTGAAGCGAAGCGGAAAATTCATCGGCGATCACCGTAGCATAGCCATCGGCCGCGACGCGGTCGATCGGAGCTGCGTCTGATCGCGCTCCGGACGATCGGGCACTCGACGGGCTGGGCGGACCCGCCCCCGTCCCGGAATCGCCCTTGACCCGCAGGTGGGCGGGTCACTAGCATCGGACGCGACGCAACCGTCAAGGGCGCCCGGATCAGAGGAGGACCTGTCATGGCCGTCAAGCGACCAACCCCCGCGCAGCTCCAGGCCGTTGCCCGCGACCTCGGCATGACCCTCACCGACGACGACGTGGCATCATTTCTCGCCCTCATGCAGGGCAGCTTCGCCGCCTACGACGCCGTCGATGCGATGCCTGACTACCTCCCGCCGGTCAAGTACCCGCGCATTCCCGGTTACCAGCCGGAGGGCGCCGAAAACCGGTACAACGCCTGGTACGTGAAGACCACGGTGAAGGGAGCGCCGTCCGGCAAGCTGGCGGGGAAGACGGTCGCGCTCAAAGACAACATCTGCCTGGCCGGCGTGCCGATGATGAACGGAGCGTCGACCTTGCGAGGCTACGTGCCCGACGTGGATGCCACCGTCGTCACCCGCATTCTCGACGCGGGGGGCACGATCGTCGGCAAGGTCCACTGCGAGTACTTTTGCTTCTCGGGTGGCAGTCACACCGGCGCCGCCGGTCCGGTCCACAATCCCCGCCGCATGGGTTACTCGGCCGGCGGTTCCTCTTCGGGCTCGGCGGTGGTGGTGGCGGCCGGTGAGGTCGACATGGCGCTCGGGGGCGATCAAGGCGGCTCCATCCGCATTCCATCCTCGTTCTGCGGGACGTACGGGATGAAGCCGACCCATGGCCTCGTCCCCTACACCGGCATCATGCCCATCGAGCTGACCCTCGACCACACGGGGCCGATGACCCGCACGGTGGCCGACAACGCGCTCCTTCTGGAGGTCATCGCGGGTCCCGACGGGCTCGACCCGCGCCAATATGCGCCGCAGACGGCCGAGTACAGCAAGGCGCTCGGGCAGGGGGCGAACGGACTCAAGATCGGCGTGGTCAAGGAAGGCTTCGGCCATCCGAACTCGGAGAGTGACGTCGATGTCAAGGTGAGAAAGGGCGCCGAACTGTTCGGCAAGCTCGGAGCCACCGTAGAGGAGATCTCCCTCCCCATGCACCGGGCAGGACCGGCGATCTGGTCGCCCATCGCCCTCGAGGGAGCCACCGAGCTGATGATGAAGGGCAATGGCATGGGCACCAACTGGCGGGGCCTGTTCATCACCAGCCTCCTCGATGCCCATGCGGCCTGGCATCATCGGGCTGACGAGCTGTCGGACACGCTCAAGATCTCGATGCTGCTCGGGCACTACTTCACCAAACACTACCGTGGCCACTTTTACGCGAAGGCCCAGAATCTCAGCCGTAAGCTCCGCGCCGCCTACGACGCCGCGCTCGCCGATTGCCATCTCCTGCTGATGCCGACCTTGCCCATCAAGGCCACTCCGCTGCCGCCGGCGGACGCGCCACGCGAGGTCACCATCCAGCGCGCCTTCGAGATGATCGCTAACACCGCGCCGTTCGACGCCACCGGGCATCCGGCCATGAGTCTGCCGTGCGGTATGAGCGACGGGCTTCCGGTGGGCCTGATGCTGATCGGCAAGCACTACGACGAAGCCGCGATCTACCGGGCCGCTCACGCCTTCGAGCAGGGCGGAGACTGGCGGAGCATGTAGCCGACCCGTGGGCCCGAGTGCCACCCAGCCGCGCCCCGGCGAAGCGAGGGGCTGGTCTAGCGCAGGCTGAGTTCGAGGGCGCTGAAAAAGTACGGAATCTCGAAGGCGGCCGACTCGGGAGAGTCCGAGCCGTGCACGGCGTTGGCCTCGATGGACGAGGCGAAATCCTTGCGGATCGTCCCGGGCGCCGCCTTGGCGGGATCGGTCGCGCCCATGAGGTCGCGCCAGCGCGCGATGGCGTTCTCCCCGTCCAGCGCCAGCACCAGCACCGGCCCCTGCGTCATGAAGGCACAGAGGCCGCCGTAGAAAGGCCGCGCTCGGTGGACGATGTAGAAGCCCTGGGCCGCCTCGGAGGACATCCGGATCATCTTGGCGGCGACGATGGTGAACCCGGCGCGCTCGATGCGCGTGATGATCTCGCCCGCCACCCCCTTGGCCACCGCGTCCGGCTTGATGATGGCCAGGGTGCGCTGCACCACGCCTCCGCTCATCCGCCTATGACCTTCGCCACCGTGGCTCCCATCTCGGCAGGGCTCTGGACGAGTGTGGCGCCCGCGGCCGCCAGTGCCTTCATTTTCTCGGCGGCGGTCCCCTTGCCGCCGGCGATGATGGCGCCCGCATGCCCCATGCGGCGGCCGGGAGGGGCCGTCTGGCCGCAGATGAACGCCACGACCGGCTTGCGCACGTGGGCCTTGATGTAGGCGGCACCCTCTTCCTCAGCGGTCCCGCCGATCTCCCCGATCATCATGATGGCCCGCGTATCGGGGTCGTCGTTGAACAACGCCAGAATTTCGACGAAGCTGGTGCCGTTCACGGGATCACCGCCGATCCCCACGCAGGTGGACTGACCGATCCCCCGCCCGGTGAGCTGTCCCACCACCTCGTACGTAAGGGTGCCGCTCCGGGACACCACGCCGACCGGTCCCGCCTTGTGGATATGTCCCGGCATGATGCCAATCTTGGCCTGCCCCGGCGTGATGACTCCCGGGCAGTTGGGCCCGATGAGACGGCTCGTAGTGCCGGCCAGGAAGTGCTTGGCGCGGACCATGTCCGCCACCGGGATACCCTCGGTGATGCAGACGATCAGCCCCACGCCCGCGGCGGCCGCCTCGGAGATGGCGTCCGCCGCAGCCGAAGGCGGCACGAAGATGAGGGCGCAATCGGCTCCCTCCTTCTGGACGGCTTCCGCCACCGTGTCCCACACCGGGAACCCCTCGTGCGTGCTGCCCCCCTTACCCGGGGTGACGCCGCCAACCACCGTCGTCCCGTATTCGCGGCATCGCGCCGCGTGAAAGGCACCTTCGCGGCCGGTGATCCCCTGAACGACCACGCGCGTGGAGCGACCGGCGAGGACACTCACGCCGCGCCTCGGGCGAGGGCCACGACCTTGCGGGCACCGTCGCCCATGTCATCGGCGATGGTGAGGGCCAGCCCCGACTCCGCCAGCATCTTCCTGCCCAGTTCGACGTTGGTGCCCTCCATGCGGACGACCACGGGCAGCCTCAGGCCGAGCTTCCTCACGGCGGCGATCACGCCCTCGGCCAGCCGGTCACAGCGCAGGATGCCGCCGAAGACATTGATGAAGATGGCCTTGACCTTGGGATCGGAGGCGAGAATGCGGAAGGCGTTCTCGATCTGCTCCGGTGAGGCGCCGCCCCCGACGTCAAGGAAGTTCGCCGGTTCACTTCCGGCCAGCTTGATGATGTCCATGGTGGCCATGGCCAGGCCGGCCCCGTTCACCATGCACCCCACGTTGCCCTCGAGCTTGATGTAGTTGAGGCCGTACTTCGAGGCCTCCACGTCGAGTGGATCTTCCTCGTTGACGTCGCGGAGTTTGGCGATCTCTGGGTGCCGGTAGAGGGCGTTGTCGTCGAAGTTGAGCTTGGCGTCGAGGGCGAAGACCCGCCCATCCACGGTCACCGCAAGGGGGTTGATCTCCACCAGCGCGCAATCCTTGGCGAGATACAGCGCAAAAAGGCTCCGGATGAGGGCCACCCCTTGCTTGAACTGATCACCGGTCAGGCCTAGCCCGAAGGCCAGGTGTCGGGCCTGGAACTCTTGAAGGCCGAGGGCCGGATGCGCCCACTCTCGCAGGATCTTCTCCGGGCTGGCCGCGGCCACCTCTTCGATGTCCATGCCGCCCGCCGGCGAGGCGATCACAACGTGAGTGCCCCGGCCGCGGTCGAGGGTGATGGAGAGATATCGCTCCCGCGCAATGGCCGAGGCCTCCTCCACCAGAACGGTGCGCACTTTGATGCCCTCGGGCGGGGTCTGCGGCGTCTTGAGCATCATGCCGAGGATCTGACCGGCGGCCCGCTCGGCGCTGGCCGGATCGCCGGCCGGCTTGATGCCGCCGGCCTTGCCACGGCCGCCGGCGTGCACCTGAGCCTTGACCACCACGGGCCCACCCAGCTGGTGCGCCACCGCCCGCGCCGCCGCCGGGCTCTCCGCCACATCGCCCCGGGGAACAGCGACGCCAAACTCGCGCAGGAGAGCCTTGGCCTGGTACTCGTGGATCTTCACGGGGCGATCACCCGCCCGTCACCTGCCGGCGGGCTTCTTCTGGCCGCGGAACTTTCGCAGGAGCCACACGACCGGGTCGAAGAACTCGTCCGCCATGCGCTCCTTCAGCGGGATGATGCCGTTGTCGGTGATGTGG
>JBKPAK010000142.1:0-45413 GCA_046726415.1 Candidatus Methylomirabilota bacterium | reverse complement strand
CATCGGGATGATGGTGCTCATCCATCCACGCTTTCACGTGTCCGAGGAGGGCAGTGGGTTGTCGCCGGGGGGTTGACCGACCGCCGGGTTCTCGTCTAACGTCGAGCCGTCATGACTACGCGGCGGTCCGCGTCGCTCACGAGGTGGCGGCGCGGGGCAGTGCGGCGCATCGTGGCGTCCCGCGAATCCACGCTGGCGTTCGTCGCGCGGCTGCCCGCTCGCGAGATCCTGCGGCCCCACACGCAGGACCGCTGGTCGGTCAAGGACGTCCTGGGCCATCTGCTGACCTGTGACGAGGAGACCGTGCGCCGACTCCGGCTCATCGCCCGCGGCCACGGCGACCGCATTCGTTGGTTCCGCGACATGGCCGACGCGGATCGCTTCAACGCGAGGTCCGTCGCCCGAGCGCGCCGCCTCGGGCTTCGGTCCATCCTTCGGCGGATGACGCACGTCCGCGCGACTCTCGTCGCCATGCTGGAGCGTCTGCCAATCGAGTCCCTCCGCGATCCCTCTCACGAATACACCCTTGTCCAGTGGCTCCCTGCGCCAGGCTGGACTCATGAGCGAGATCATGTGAGCGAACTCAGGGCGTGGTGGCGAGCGCATCGCCGCGCCCACCCACCTGCCAAGCCTCGGCTTCGCCGGTCCGGCTGACGACCACACCCGACCCGCCCCGGCGGAGTTGTGGCGTGAAGAGCGCCGAGGGCTGGGCGACCTGTCGAGGTCCCACCTCAGGTGATGAACCGCAGACGCCGCGCGCGGAGAATCTCGCGTGCGGCGTTCAGACCGGGCGTGCCCATCACGCCACCGCCGGGATGTGCGGCCGCGCCGCAGAGGTAGAGGCCCTTGACCGGTGTGCGGTAGCCAGCCCAACCGGGAACGGGCCGCAGGGAGAAGAGCTGACTCGGGATCATCGCCCCCTGGAAGATGTTGCCACCGGTCAGGTTGAATGTCCGCTCGAGGTCGAGCGGTGTCAGGATCTGACGCGCCAGCACGGCCCTCCGAAAGTTCGGCGCATATTCATCCAGGATGGCGAAGCACCGGTCGGCGAAGCGCTCACCAAGCTCGTCCCAGTTCGATTCGCGCAGCGCATAGGGCGCGTACTGCACGAAGATCGACATGAGATGTTGGCCCCGTGGAGCAACGGTCGAATCGACCACCGAGGGGATTGTGCATTCCAGCACGGGGCGCCCGGAGGGCCAGCCGTACTTGGCGTCGTCGTAGGCGCGCTCGATGTAGTCGAGGTCGGGGCAGATGTGAATCGTCCCTCGATGCTGAGCACCGGCCATGAGGCCGGGACAGGCTCGGAAGTTCGGCAGCTCGCCCAGGGCCACGTTGATCTTGAGCGACGCGCTCTCGTAGCTGATCCGGTCCACCGCCGCCGCGAAGTCGGGGGGAAGCGCTCGCCGGTCGATCAAGTGCGTGAAGGTCACGCGGGCATCGGCGTTGCTGGCCACGATCGGTGCGCGATATTCCTCGCCGCCCGCGAGGGCGACGCCGGAGACGCGACCATCCTGTACCGCGATGCGAGCGACCTCGGCCTGGCAGCGGATCTCCACGCCGAGGGCCTGCGCGGCCTGGGCCAGCGCCTGGGTGAGACCTCCCATGCCACCCCGCACATAACCCCACGCGCCGCGCTTGCCATCGGTCTCGCCCATCACATGGTGAAACAGCACATAGGCGGTGCCTGGAGTGGATGGACTGGCCATGGCGCCGATGACGGCGTCGGTGGCGAGCGTCGACTTCAGTTCGACTGACTCAAACCAGTGGTCGAGGACACGACGGGCCGGCCCGGTGAGCACTTCGACGGCTTCCGAGGCCGCCGCGCCGAGGCGCCCAAATGATCGGCCGAGGGCCAGGAAGTGCAGCAGGCCGCGGAGACCAGGGCGCAGCACATCAGGGGGTGTCCTGGTCAGCGTGGGCTCGACGAAGGCCGCCACCCGCTCGAGCATGGCTTCGTACTGGGGATAGCGCTCGGCGTCGCGCGCGCTGAACTTCGAGATCTCCGCGTGGTTGAGGGCAGGATCGGAACCCAGGAGCAGAGAGCGCCCGTCGGGATAGGGGGTGAACGACGAAGGTTGCCGCGGGAGCACCTCGAAACCATAGGCGGGGAGGCGCAGGTCGCGGACGATCTCCTTGTGGAACAGGCTGCTGACATAGGCGGCGGTCGACACCTTGAAACCCGGGAAGGTCTCCTCCGTCACGCAGGCTCCGCCCACCAGATGGCGGCGCTCGAGGACGAGGACGCGTAGGCCCGCCCGGGCGAGATAGCACGCGGTCACCAGACCATTGTGGCCCGCGCCGACGACGATGGCCTCGTATGTTCCCGCGCCCATGACCGCCATTATCCACGCCCGGATGGTCGGTACTGTCGGCCAACGCGGGCCCACGGAGGTCGGCTGACCGAAGGGGACGCGGATGGCCCGGGTCCCCCGTCAGCTCGCCCGGCGCTATTCGCCGATGATCTGGATGCTGATCTCCCGCTTCCGGGGTCCGTCCAGCTCGGCGAAGATGACCGACTGGTAGCGACCGAGCGTCAACTCGCCGTCATTCACCGCCAGGGTGACGCTCTGGCCAAGGAACGCGGCGCGCAGGTGCGCATGGGCGTTGCCGCGCTCGCAGTCCGAGATCCGGCAATCGTCGTGTCGGTAGCCGTTGCGCTCGGGGACCAGCCGCTCGAAGAGTGCCTTGAAGTCGTCGATGAGCGCGCTCTGGAACTCATTGACGAAGAGGGCGCAGGTGGTGTGAAGCGTCGTGACCAGGGCGATTCCCGCCCCGACGGGAACCCGCCGGACCGCGGCCCGCACCAGCTCAGTGACGTCCGAGACCTCGGTGCGTTCACGACTGACCAGGGCCAGCGAGGTGTTGAACACTTTCATGGTCGTGCCGAGCTGGGAACTATTCGAACACGAGCGCGTTCGCGAGAACCGGCGGGCCTGACGCTCGGTTGTTGGACACCCCAGTGCCCAGCGCCCCTCCTGCGGGCGCTGACGGTTCATTGGCTATGGGCGCGACGCCCCAAGGTACAGCGAAGACGTCACTCATCGGAGGTCCTCCACCATGAATCGACGTGACCCTGTCGCCGCGGCGCTGTGTGCGCTTCAGAACACGGTGGCAACTTCGTCCACTCGCCGTCGGTGGGCCAGCGGAGGCGCAGAGAGGCCGAGAAGCCATCCCGCGCAACTCGCGCAATACGCCACCGATTCGAGCGGCACCGCACAGGCCGGGCAGCACGCCCACCCACACTCGATGCACCCCAACGCGTCGGTCGGCCGCTCGATACGCCCCCCGCACGAACACCGACGTTCCATGGCACGGCTCCTTTCTTGGAGAACTGGTGACCGGGTCGTTCGGCGCCGCGAAATTGCGCATCGAGTGGATTCGCATTCGCCATGCCACCCAAATGCCACCCAACAGGCCCTGAGCGCAACTCTGCGACCTTGCGTGGGTTGCCGGAGGTTGCAAACTTTCAGGACGAGAAAGCCCCGCGGGTAATATCTGCCGTTGCACGTACGCGGGCCAGATCTTACAGCGCCGTTTATGGGCCTCCGTCAAGCGTCAGATATCGTGGCATGTGAGATGCACGCGGAGTATCGCAATGTCGGTGATGTTCGAGCCGCTTCCGCGAGGTGCACAGATCGTCCTTGGATATGCCGGCAGAATCGGTGCAGCGACCGCGTTGGTCCTCACAGCCGTCCTGGCCGGCTGTGCGACTCCCCGTGGCCCCGTCACGGCGCCTGTGCCGGAGCAGCGCCCTCCGGCGGGCCAGGTGCCGTCCGTCCAGACTGGCTACGCGTCGTGGTACGGAAAGCGCCACCACGGCCGCGAGACGGCTAGCGGCGAAGCCTACAACATGAATGCGCTGACCGCCGCGCATCCCAGCCTTCCCTTGGGAACGCGCCTGCGCGTCACAAATCTCAGAAATGGCCGATCGGTGGAAGTACGTGTCAACGATCGGGGACCCGTCGTCGACGGCCGTGTTCTCGACCTTTCCTATGCAGCGGCGCGTGATCTGGGCGCCGTCGCTCCCGGTGTCATCCCCGTTCGCGTTCGCGTCATCGCGCTCCCGGCCCAGTGACGCGCCCGAACCATACACGGCCGGCCGCACACCACATCGCTTGACCCAAGCGGAATCCCTGGGTAAGCAGAACGGGTGGCCTCCGCGAGCCGCCTGATTCTGACCAACGCGTGCCTCATCGATGCGGTCACGCCTGGAGTCAGGGCCGGGGCCAGCCTCACGATCGAGCAGGATCGCATCGTCGAGGTGCTGGACGGCGGCCGGTCCCCAGGTACCCAGGGCGCGCGGGTCATCGATGTCCAGGGGCGATACGTACTCCCCGGTCTCTGGGATGCGCACGTGCATCTCGAGTGGCCGCGCATCCCGCACGCTGGCGTGCCCGAACTCACCGCGCAGTACCTGGCCAACGCTCAGCGCGCGCTCACCGACTCCGGCATCACGGGCATGCGCATGGCGGGCACGCCGCACTTCATCGACGTGGCGCTCAAGCGCGCCTTCGACTCCGGGCAACACGTCGGCCCGCGGCTGCTCGCCGCTGGCTGGTTCATCACCACGACGGCTGGCCACGCCTTGGGTACCGGATTCGCCCTGCCGTGCGACGGCGCCGAGGAGTTCGTCCGAGCCATTCGCCAGCACATACAGGCCGGCGTGGATCACATCAAGCTCAGCCTGACGGGTGGCATCATGGGGCCGTCGTGGGACCGCCATTCGCACTCGTTCCTCACGAGGGCCGAGGTGGAGGCGGCGTTCGCCATCTGCCATCAACGGGGCCTCAAGGTCATGGCGCACGCGGCCAGCCCGGATGCCGTCAAGACCGCGCTCCGTCTCGGCGCCCACTCGGTGGAGCACGGCTACCTCATGGACGACGAGTGCCTCGCCCTCTTTCGCGAGCGCGAGGTCTGGTACGTCCCGACGCTGGGTATCACTCACTTGACGCCGAGCCAGGCCACCACGCCGTGGGAGAAGCAGTGGGTCGATCAGAGAGGGTTGACGGCCGAGCTCATCACGCGAGCCGAGAATGCGGTCGAAGAGCATCGGATGTGGTTTCGTCGCGCGCTCCAGTCTGGCGTCAAGATGGCGCTCGGCTCGGATGTGCGGCCGGTCCGAGAGGGGGCATTGTTGGAGCTAGGACTCTGGGTCAAGAGTGGCGCCACGCCGTGGCAGACGCTCCAAGCGGCCACCAAGCACGCGGCGGAAGTGAGCGGTGTGGGGCACGACCTCGGGACCCTCGAGGCCGGGAAGCTGGCCGATCTGATCGTCGTGCGCGACAATCCGCTCGACGACATCGACGGCGTTCGCCAACTCGACCTCGTGTTCAAGGGCGGTCACCTGGTGAGCGATCGCCGCGCCCAGCAGCCTGTCTGACCGGCGACAAACGGAGGGGGGTCGTCGCCGTGCGGCAAGTGGTCGGAGCGCGTCGCGGCGCACCTCCTGCCAGGCGGCTTGGCCACATTCCACCTCGCGCGCCTGGACATCCTCCCGCCCAGCACGGGCACTCTCTGGGAAGTACCCGCGCAGCACGGGGACTCTCTGGGAAGTACCCGCGGCGCACGGACGCTATCTGGGAAGTAATTGAAGCGCGATCCGATTCGCATCATCCTGGCCACGCCCGCGCCATACGGGAGGAATCTCGATGACCATCGATCCGGCAGTCGTCTCGGAGCGCTTCAAGGGGACCTTGGTCGAGTTGCTGGACATTCGGTTCGTCGAGTTGAGCCGTGACCGAGTCATCGCCGAACTCGCGTACCGAGACGCGCTGACCACCGTGGGCGGCGCCCTCCACGGAGGCGCGCTGATGGCACTCGCTGACACGGTGGGGGCGGCGGCCACCGTGCTGAACCTTCCGCCCGGAGCCAGCACCACCACCCTGGAATCGAAGACCAACTTCCTCGCCGCCGGCCGGGCCGGCGTGGTGCGCGCGGAGGCCACACCGCTGCATCGAGGCAAACGGACGATGGTGTGGCAGACGCGAGTCACTGATGAGAGCGGCCGCCTGCTGTCTCTCACGACCCAGACCCAGATGGTGCTGACCTAGCGACTCAGTCCGTCGGGCGATCTCCCGAGCGAGCGATCGCGTCTCCACAACCGCGTCGCGTCGCATCGCATGCTCCCCAGGCCCTCGTCCTGTTGCTGAGAGCATCCTGGCTCTGCACGTTCGGCTCGCGGCCGACCACGCGTGTTCTCCGCGCTGGCATGGAGCGTGGCCACTCCACGTCCCCCGGCCCACCCCGCATGATTGGGTGGGCCGACGGGCGGGTCGAAGTCCGCGTCAGCCGCGCCCGATGAAGGGCATCTTCGTGGCCATGACGGTCATGAACTGCACGTTGGCGTCCAGGGGGAGGCTCGCCATGTACACCACCGCGCGCGCCACGTTGTCGACGTCCATAGTCGGCTCGATCTCGATCGATCCGTTCGGTTGCGGGACGCCCTTCTTCATGCGGGCGGTCATCGGGGTCTCGGCGTTGCCGATGTCGATCTGGCCGCAAGCGATGTCGTACTTGCGGCCGTCGAGCGAGGTCGCCTTGGTGAGGCCGGTGATGGCGTGTTTGGTGGATGTGTACGGCGAGGAGTTGGGCCGGGGGACGTGCGCGGAGATGGAGCCGTTGTTGATGATGCGCCCGCCGCGGGGTTGCTGGCTCTTCATGATCTTGAAGGCTTCCTGGGTGCAGAGGAAGCTGCCCGTGAGATTGGTGTCGACCACCGCCTTCCACTGCTCGTAGGTCAAGTCCTCCAGCGGCACGCCGGGGGCGCCGATGCCCGCGTTGTTGAACAGCAAGTCGAGCCGTCCAAAGGTCTCCTTCGCCCTGGCGAAGAGATTCCGCACCGAGGCCGGGTCGCCGACGTCGGTCGGCACGATCAGCGTGCGCCCCTCCGAGGCCCGGGCTTCGGTGGCGGCCGTCTCCAGCATCTCCTTGCGGCGCCCGGAGAAGACGACGGCATAGCCCTCGCGCAGGAGGGCGAGGGCGGCGGCCTTACCCACGCCCGAGCCCGCGCCGGTGACGATGGCGACCTTGTCATGTGAGGCCATGTGCAGATTCCTCCTTGCTCGCGCTGCGCCTCACTCGTCCGTTTCCGTCCGGAGCGCTGCGCTTCACTCGTCGGTGAGGGAAGGCGCGATGTCGAGCGCATGAACGACGCGTTCAGATTGGCCGCGCGAGGCCGGACCGACCCGACGGCGTTGTCGATCGGACGAGGATACCGCAGCGTCGGCGAAACGACAACGACCGTCGGGCGCCGCTCCTCTCGGGGCGCGCGCTTGACATCTCCGACGGCGGCTTCTAACGTGCGGTTGGCTCGGACGGACAAAGCTCGGGACTGCTGTCGGCGCGTGGGATCGTCACGTCGTATGCAGGGACGACCGCGCGGTGGCCCGAGCGCCGAGCGAAAGGACGACCATGATTTCGTCACTGCGCGACAGGGTTGCGCCGGAAGAGTGGGATGAGCGCGTGAACCTCGCGGCCTCCTACCGGCTCGTGGCGCACTACGGCTGGGAAGATCTCGTCTTCACGCACATCACCATGCGGGTGCCCGGCGCCGATGACCAGTTCCTCATCAATCCCTACGGAGTGTTGTTCGACGAGATCACGGCCTCCAACTTGGTCAAGATCGATCTGCACGGCACCACGCTGGACGATTCTCCGTTCCCCGTCAACCCGGCCGGATTCGTGATCCACAGTGCCATCCACGCCGCGCGGCACGACGCCAAGTGTGTCTTCCACACTCACACCTTGAATGGGATGGCCGTGTCCACCCAGCGGGCGGGACTGCAGCCCATCTCGCAGCACTCGATCTTCGTGCTGCCGAGCCTGGGCTACCACGACTTCGAAGGCGTGGCCACGCGCGATGACGAGAAACCTCGCCTGGTTGCGGACCTCGGCGACAACACCCACTTGATCTTGCGCAACCACGGACTCTTGACGGTGGGTGAGACCGTCGCCGACGCGTTCATGGCGATGTACTATTTGGAGACGTCCTGCGCGATCCAGGTGCGCGCGCAGTCGGGCGGCGGCGAGCTGATCCCGGTGCCGAAAGACGTCATCGATTCGGCTCACGCCCAGGCCCCGTTTTCGGCCCGGCGCCGAAAGGGACGGGGCGACTTGGTGTGGCCAGGGTTGCTCCGCCGGCTCGATCGAATCGATTCCTCGTATCGCACCTGACGCGGTCGTCGCGGGTGCGCGCCGCGATTGCGCCTGGCGACCGGGCATCGCGTTCGGTCCATCGGCGGCGCGGGGCAAGAGTCTCGGTGATGCCCTGCGGTATCATCGGCCCGGGCCGATGATCGATCGGGCGCCGGGTCCTACCTCGCACACCTATTTCTCCCAGCGCCTGCGGCTCCACTACGTGGACTGGGGGAATCCCGATCGACCGGCTCTGCTCTTGATCCACGGAGGGCGCGATCATTGCCGAAACTGGGACTGGACCGCCGCCGCGCTCCGGGACGCGTGGCACGTGATCGCCCCTGACTTGAGAGGGCATGGCGATAGCCAGTGGTCGCCTGACGGCAGCTACACGATGGCCGGCTACATTTACGATCTGGCGCAGCTGATCCACCAGCAGCGGCTCGCGCCCGTTGCCATCATCGCCCATTCGCTCGGCGGGCAGATCGCGCTCCGGTACGCTGGCCTCTACCCGGAGGCGGTGGCGAAGCTGGCCGCCATCGAAGGGATCGGGCCTCCGCCCGATGTGCTGGCCGAACGGGCCACCAGCACCGTGGTCGAGCGCATGGACGAATGGATCCGCGAGCAGCGCGCCCTGGCCGGGCGCTTACCCCGGCGCTACGCCTCCATCGAGGATGCGTTCCACCGCATGCAGGAGGAGAACCCGCACCTCTCCGCGGAGCAGGCGAGGCACCTGACGGCCCACGGCGTCAATCAGAACGAGGACGGCACCTACAGCTGGAAGTTCGACAACTACGTGCGCGCCTGGCCTCCCTACGACATGAGCGGCCGGGACATCCGGCTTCTCTGGTCACGGATCAGCTGCGCGACGCTCCTCCTGTATGGAAATGAGAGCCGATCTGGCAATCCCGCCGAGGATGGGCGGGCCGCGCTGTTTCGCCACGCGCGGGTGGTGGGGCTCGAGGGGGCGGGCCACTGGCTGCACCATGACCGCCTGGAGGAGTTCCTCCGAATCGTCTCCGAGTTCCTCGGGGAGCAGTCGCCACCCTGACCGGCGGATGCCGTCGGTTTGCGCTCCGGCCCCGCCGCGCATTATCTTGCCGCCAGGTATTGACGCGTATGGAGACGTCGTCGTGAGAGCGGTGAACCCCAGCGTGGAGGTAGAAAGGATGGGGGTGTAAGCGTGGCCAAGATCCTTCTCGGTCCCAAACTTCCCGAATCGATTCTCGACATCGCCCGCTCGTTGACGCCCGCCGGCTTCGAATTGGCGGTGGCCGATCAGGGTACTGCACAGTTCTACGAGGCCGCCGCGGACGCCGAGTACTACCTCGGTTCGCCCCGCGCGATGGGCGGCGAGTTCTTCCGGGCTGCACCCAAGCTGCGTCTGGTCCAGCTCACCAGCGCCGGCTATGACCGGGTCGACATCGAAGCGGCGCGCAAGGCCAAGGTCCCCGTGGCCAACAACGGCGGCGCCAACGCCATCGCGGTAGCCGAGCACACCATCATGCTCATCCTGGCCGTGCTCAAGAAGCTCGTCTGGCACCACAACAACGTGGTGGCCGGCAAGTGGCTGGTGGGGGGCTTCGCCCAGACGCCGATCTACGAACTGGCCGGGCGCACGCTCGGGATCGTGGGCCTCGGCAACATCGGCAAGAAAGTTGCGCGACGGGCGGCGGCCTTCGACATGGCGGTTCAGTACTACGATGTGCTCCGGCTCACGGAGGATCAGGAGGACGGACTCGGCGTCCGCTTCGTCCTCTTCGAAGAACTGCTCCGCACCTCGGACGTGGTGAGCCTGCACGTCCCGCTCAACGACACCACGCGCACGCTGATCGGCGCTCGGGAGCTGGCGCTGATGCGGCCGGGCGCAGCCCTCATCAACACCTGCCGGGGCCCCGTCGTGGACGAGCAGGCGCTTCACGACGCGCTCGTCGCAGGGAGGATCGCCGGCGCCGGCCTCGACGTGATGGTCGAGGAGCCACCCGCGCCCGCGCACCCGCTCTTCTCACTTCCCAACGTCACCCTCACTCCGCACTCGGCCGGGCCCACGTGGGAAAACTGGACGGCGCGCTTTCGCAACGGCTTCGACAACATTCAACGGGTCGCCAGCGGCGGTCGCCCGCGCTGGGTGATTCCCGAGTTGCGCGAAGACTAGCCAGGGGGCCCCTCGAAAGGGGCCCCCTAACCTCACGCCGCGGTCGCGCTGACTACGGCGCCTGGGTTCCCATCTCCGGATACTGTCCCGGCGTCCGGCCAAAGTTCGACGGGGCCGGAGCACTCGGGGGCGACGCGCTCCCTTCCGAGCTATCGCTGCCGCCGGCGGTGCTGCCAGCGCTGGGAACAGCGCGCAAGTCGGCGGTCAATGACGTGCGCCGCCCCTGAGTGTCGGTCACCACCGCTCCACCCAGACCATCGCGCCCGTATCGATGGAGCATAAACGAGACGGGCCGGCCACCAGCGCTCGTCGTGCCGTCGAACTCGAACCCGTTTCCAACCGGCCGCACCGTACCCTTCCAGCGTTCGCTGCCCCTCGTGGCCGTCCACGTACCGTCGGCCGCGACGACCAGGGTGAGGGTGTCGGCTGATGCGCCGCTACCCGTGTTCAACTCCCTCCCTGTGATGATTCCCCGCCAGACACCTTCGATCGCCCGGGAGCTGTTCGCCGGCGACGTGGGACTGCCGGCGGACGACGGTAGGGCGTACCCTGACAGAGCCAACACACCGAGCGCAACGGCCAGTCCAAAGACTCGCATGCATTCCTTCCTTTGTTGGTCGAGCGCCGCGGGCCTGGCCCGCAGCACCGCCGGTTCAGATTTCTCTTGTATGTCGTTTGCGTCTCTCTCTGTTCGATGTCGCTCGCCGCTCCTTCGGGGTGGTGTGCAATGGGCGGACCGCGAACCACGACATCCGTCGGCGATCGCGTCGTTTGCGCGAAGCCCCGCGAACCGTCACGAGAACGCGGGGCATCGGTCTCTCTGCTCCACACCCTTCTTGCGATAACGGCGCGGCCGTCGCAGTTTCGCGATTCCCAACGGTTTCGAATCGAACGCCCGTGTTCCAGAACGGAACGGAGCGGGCTCGCACGCTCGACGGTCGCGTGACGATCCGGTGGCCGCAGTGTTGCGGGTGAGTGCCCTCCGGGCGAGACTGACGACGGCCGGGCCAGCGCCGCGCCGCTCTCCGAAAATTCGGGGGCTCGGACGCGCCGACAGGCCGAGACTTGGCGAGTTTGGCGCCTGCGGCAAGGACCGCGAGCTTCAGCCCCACGTGCTTCGCTGGATGTTGGGCAGGAACTCGAGGTGCGTCCAGGCGCCTGCTGAGCGCAGAACCGCGAAACAGCTTCCCCGGCGGCCAAGGCGGTCAGATGGAAGGCCACGTCGAGCGCGTAGCCGACCTCTGACATCGGTTTCGGGCAAAACGTAACTTGACGCGCTCTGCTCGTCACCGTACGGTGACTGCATTGCATCATGGTGACGACATGGCTGCGCGATGATCTCGCGGCCTCACAGGAGGAAACGATGGCAGTAAAGGCAATGCCGGCCAGGCCGACGACGATGAAGGCGCTGAACGGTGGCCCCATGACGCGGGTCGTTCAGGACGTCGCAGGCGCGGCCGAAGCCCTGACGGTAGGAGTCGTACAGCTGGCTCACAACACCCTGACCGCGGCGGTGGAGACGGTCGAGGATGTCGGAGGCCGGATAGGCTCCTTGGCCGTAGCGACCGCTCGCAGCGTTACTCGAGCCGTCTCCGACATCGGTGGCGACATTGGCCAATTTGCCAAAGGCACGGTCCAAGGCTCGATCAAGGCCGTCAGGGAGATCGGAGGCCAGCTCTCGGACGCCGTCGAGAAGTCGGCGGCGGCGACGGTTGATGCCGTCGAAGAAGTGGGCGGAGATGTGGGAGCTCTGTCCCGGCGGACCGCCAAGGCCACCGTCCAGGCGACTCGAGAGGTGGGGACCGATGTCGGATCCCTGGCCGTCGATGCGGTGGAGGGTGCCGCTTTCGCTGCCAGCCGCATGGGGTCGGCGGCCGGGCGGAGTCTGCGTGGTGCCCTGACCGTCGCCGGGATCAAGACGGTCCTCGCCGAGGCGGGTGTTCGGCGACCTCCGTTGGCCCGAGTGCCCAAGGCTGAGCGACGTCCGCTCGCCCGCGCGAAGAGAGCGAAGCGATCCGCGCGGGCGCCGAAGGCGGCGGCGACGAGCTAAGTGAAGCTGGCTGATCGCCGGAGCGCGAAGGAGGCTCGATGTGAAGCCCCTGAGCGGACGGCGGTGATGAGCGCGCAGCGCGTCGACAACTCGTAACATTTCCGTCGCAGCTCGGTCACATGCCGGCGCTATCCTCCGCGGGCAAAAATTGAACACGCGATTACGCCAGTTGTCGCGCGACGAGGATCGCATCGGAGCCCGTTGCTATGCGCGCCGTGGAGGCGGCTGACCGGCCTATGACTGCCACAGCACGCGCGGATCCTTTGCAGGTCACGCTCTTGTCGGTGGCCGTACGTGGCCGGCTCCGAGTGCGCGTCGCGGGCCTCCGGCGATCTGCCGCGCTCGCCACGCTCATCAGCGAGCGTCTGGAGGCCCTCGTCTGCGTAGGGTCCGTCCGGGTCAATCCCGTCACCGGCTCCGTGCTCGTCTTCTTCGACGACACGCAGGTGACCGTGAACCAGCTCGTCGTGGAGATCGCCCGCTGTCGCGGCCCGGCGAGGGCCACCCCCAGGCGCGATCGTCGTGGGCGGATGCCGGTCCGTGCGCCCAGGGTTGCGCGGCGGACACCCTGGCACGCCATGGACGCCGAGGCCGTCACAGCACACCTTGAGGTCGGCCCAGACCGTGGGCTGTCGGGGATGGAGTCCGAGAGGCGTTTGGCCGCGTATGGAGCGAACCTCCTGCCCACCCCTGAGCCCAAATCGCGGATGAGCATCCTCGTGGATCAGGTGGCCACCTTGCCGGTGGCGCTTCTCGCGGGAGCGGCAGCCGTCTCGCTCCTGAGCGGCGGCATCTTCGACGCCCTTGTGATCGTCGGCGTCGTGGTCGTGAATGCCGCGGTCGGGTACATCACGGAGAGCCGCGTGGAGCGGATCCTGACGTCGCTCCAGCGGCTGGCCGTCCCGACGGCCCTGGTGCGCCGCGACGGGCAAGACAGCCTCGTCCCGGCTGCAACGCTCGTTCCGGGCGATGTCGTCCTGCTGCGGGCAGGCCACGAAGTGTCGGCGGATGGTCGCCTCCTCGAGGACGGTGGACTGCTCGTGAACGAATCGCTGCTGACCGGCGAAAGCATGCCCGTGGCGAAGCGCGCCGCGGTCGCGCATGCGGATGACACGCCGCTGGCTGACCGCACCAACATGGTCTTCGCGAAAACCGTGGTGAGCGACGGCACCGGCCTGGCTGTGGTCACCGAGACCGGATCGAGCTCGGAGGTCGGGCGCATCCAGGCCCTGATCGCCAAGGCGGAGTCGCCGCCGACTCCGCTGGAGGCGCACCTCACCCAGATGGGACGAACGCTGGTCGGCGTGACCACCGCGCTGTGCGGGCTCGCCCTGGGCCTGGGCCTTCTCCGCGGCGTGTCATTGGTCGAGATGGCGCGAACGGCAATCGCGCTCGGCGTGGCTGCGGTGCCTGAGGGCCTGCCGGCGGTGGCGACGACCACGCTCGCCCTCGGTATGCATCGAATGCTGCGGCGGCAGGCTCTCGTGCGTCGCTTGGAAGTGATCGAGAGTCTGGGGGCGACCACGGTCATCTGCGTCGACAAGACAGGAACCGTCACCGCGAACCGCATGACGGTCCAGGCATGGGCGCTCGAGAACGGCGTCTTCGTCGCCGACCCAGGCAGACGGGCGGAGCGGACCGATGCCGGCGGCGAATCCGGCGACTCGGCGCCGAACGACACGGATCCAAGGCTGGCCCGGGCCATCTTGGTGGCCGTGCTCTGCAATGAGGCGGAGCTGGCGGGTGCCGCCGACGCGCCCCAGATCCGCGGCAGCGCCACCGAGGGAGCGCTCCTCGAGGCGGCCCGGCGCCACGGGCTGGACTATCGAGAGGTCCGCAACGCGTTCCCGCTCGCCGCCGTCCGACCCCGCGCCGAGGGTCAAAACTGGATGGCCACCCGACACCGGAACGCCGATGGCCACGAGCTGGTTGCCGTCAAAGGGGCGCCAGAGGAAGTCCTGCAGCGATCGACCCAACTCTTGGGCTCCAACGGTTCGCCCCGGCGTCTGACGCCCAAGCTGCGACGAGAGATCCTGTCTGCCAACGCGCGCATGGCCGACCAGGCGATGCGCGTGCTTGGGCTCGCGTTCCGAGAACCGGAGGACGGCGCGGCCGAGCACGAGGACCTGATATGGGCGGGGCTGGTCGGCATGGCCGATCCGATCCGACCTGGTGTGCGCAAAGCCATCGCGGCCTGCCAACGCGCCGGTATGCGCGTCGTGATGCTCACCGGCGACCAGAGCGGGACAGCGATCGCGGTGGGGCGCACGCTAGGCCTCGAACGCAACGGCAGCCTCCGGGTGGTCGAGGCCACGCAGCTCTCCGCGCTGACCCCGGAGGCGCTGCGCGGGCTGGCCGGCGAGGTCGACATCTTTGCGCGCGTGTCGCCCGCGCACAAGTACCAGATCGTGAAGGCGCTTCAGACCAGCGGCGAGGTCGTGGCCATGACTGGCGACGGCATCAACGATGGCCCGGCGCTCCGGGCGGCGGACATCGGCGTGGCCATGGGGCCGAGCGGCACCGACGTGGCGCGGGACCTCGGCGATGTCGTGCTGCTCGACGATGACTTGACATCCCTGGTGGGGGCCATCGAGCAGGGGCGCACGACCCACACCAACATCCGCAAGGCGCTGAACTTCCTCCTCGCCACAAACCTCAGCGAGATCCTGGTCACCGTCAGCGCCATCGCGCTGGGCGTTGCCCGTCCGCTCAGCGCGGTGCAGCTCCTCTGGATCAACCTGTTGTCCGACGTGGTGCCCGCGCTCGCCCTGGCCGTGGAGCCTCCCGAGCGGGACGTCATGCTCCAGGAGCCACGCGAGCGCGACGAATCCATTCTGTCCGGGCGGGCCCTGCTCGGCGTCAGCCGCGATGCCGCGCTCCTGGCCGCGGCTGCCCTGGCCTCGTACGGGATCGCGGCCGCCCGGCATGGGCTGGGGGCCCAGGCCTCGACGGTGGCCTTTTCCACACTGACGACGTCGCAACTGCTCCATGCCTTGAGCTGTCGTTCGGAGACCCGCTCCGGACTCGCGGATCTCGGCCAAAATCCCCTCATGATAGGGGCGCTCGGGGGCACGTTGGCCTTGCAGACGGCAAGCGTGACCGTACCCGTGCTGCGGAGGTTGCTCGGCACGACCCCGCTCGGCCTCGGCGACTGGATCGCCGTGGCCGCGGGCGCCACGGCCCCCTTGGTCGTGCGCGAGATCGAGAAGGCCGCGAGGCGTCTCGTGAAAGGAGGGCAGGGAGCGTGACCAGACGGACGGTGTTCACCTCGGAGTCGGTGACGCGCGGCCATCCGGACAAGATCTGTGATCAGATCTCGGACGCCGTCGTGGACGCTTTTCTCTACCTCGACCCCGAGGCGCAAGTCTCAGCCGAATGCGCCGTGGCGACTGGGCTCGTCTTTCTGGCCGTGACCTCCACGTCATCGGGCGGCGTGGATCCCGCTGATGTGGCGCGAAAAGTCATTCGAGACATCGGGTACACCGAGGCGCAAGGCTTCGACCCGGAGAACGCCAGCGTCATCACCAGTCTGGCGCATCACGCCCCCCACGGTGCGCGCAGCGTGGTCGGCGACGCCCAAGACGAGCTGGACGCCATGGTGGCATCCGACCAGGCCTCCGTCTTCGGCTATGCCTGCACGCATACCCCCGAGCGCATGCCTTTGCCCATTGCCCTGGCCCACCGGCTCGCCCGCCGGCTCGACGAGGTACGCCGGACGAAGGCCCTGTCCTATCTCGGACCCGATGGGAAGACCCTGGTCGCCGTGGAGTTCGAAGGCCGGCGACCGGTCCGCCTGCACACCGTGGTGATCAGCGTCCAGACGAGTGCGGGGCGCAAGGGTCCGGCAGGAGCGGGCCGGCAGCTCGAAGACGACATCCGGCAGGCCGTCCTGGCCCCCGTCCTCGGCGAGGTGGGGATCGAGTTCGAACGGACCGCGCGTCTCTTCGTGAATCCGGGCGGTCCGTTCGTCGTCGGCGGACCGCGACGTGACGCCGGGCTCACCGGTCGCAAAAACACGGTGGACACCTATGGTGGCTATAGCCGGCACGGTGGCGGCGCGCTGTCGGGGAAGGATCCGGACCACATCGATCGGCTGGGCGCCTATGCGGCGCGCCACGCGGCGAGCAATCTCGTGGCGGCGGGCCTGTGCGGGGAATGCGAGGTGCACCTGGCCTACGCGATCGGCCAGGCCCAGCCGCTCACCGTGTCGGTGCAGACGTTCGGGACGGGGATGGCACCGGACGACGTCTTGGCCAAGGTGGTCGAGGAGACCATGGACTTGCGGCCGGCGGCAATCCTCAAGCAATTCCGCCTTCGAGAACTGCCCGCCCAGCACGATGGACTCTTTTACAGGCGTCTGGCCTCGTACGGTCACTTCGGCCGGCGCGATCTGGAAGCTCCCTGGGAGAGCGAGGGCCAGCGAGCCGAGCTGGCCCGCGCGGCGCGCGCGCTCACGTAGGCGGCGCACGAGGGTCAGGCATGGCCGCAAAGACGTGAGGGCCTCGCCATGGCCGGGACGAAGCGTGAGCTCTGGAAGGACCGCGTATCCGGAAAATTGTGGGTGGTCGAGCTGACCCGGGGCCGCGTCGTAGGATGCTGCGGCCCCCTGGATCCTGACGACGTCGCGGGCGTCGGCCTCGCCAATCTCCCGTTCGAAAGAGACCGGAGCGTGCTCCGCACGTTCAGCACACGACGCGACCAGTTCGTCCCAGAGCATGGCCCCGAGAAGCCGACCTAGGAATCCCTGCGCGTCCCCATCCGTGGCCGGTCAGTCGAGGACGGCGATGCCTTCGATCTCGACCAGGAAATGGGGCTCGGCGAGACCTTGTACGACGACCAGCGTGTTGGCCGGATAGGGAGGGGCGGGGAAGAACTCGTCGCGGGCGACCGCCACCAGCGGGCGATACGCCCAGTGAGTGATGAAGGTGGTGGTCTTCACCAGGTGGCGCAGGTTCCCGCCATAGTGGGTGAGGATCGCGGCCAGGTTTCGGTAGCACTGGCGCGTCTGAGCGGCGGCGTCGCCGACGCCGACGACGGTACCCGAGGGATCCATGGCCAGCTGGCCGGCAATGTAGAGCGTCGGCCCGGCCTGCGCCACGTGCGAATAGTGGGCCTGAGGCTTGTGCACGCCGGGCGGGTTCTGAAGTTCTCGTTTCACGTGCTCTCTCCTTTCCGATGACGAGGGCCGGGGGGATTCGGTCACGCGTCTTGGGATATACCGACTGCTCCGGACTCCCCGCCCACGGCCAGTGATCTTGCCCACGGGCAGCAGCCAGAGTACCGTTACCGGAACATTCTCGGGCAGGGGTCGATGCCCTCGTCGATCGAAAGTCGGGAGCGAGTCCATCGTGGATACCCTCGCACGGACACCATTGTCCAACGCCCAGGTCGGGTCAGGCCAAGCGGCGATCGGTCGAGGTGCCCATTCCTCGATCGGTTGCGCCTCGTTTCTGAGCAAGCTCCGACTCCGTTCGCACGGCTCGTCGTCATGTGCGCACGAAGTCGCGAGCCGGTCGAGCGTCGTGGCCTGTGCATCCCGCACATGGGACTGGCACGGCTCGTGCTGACGTCGCGCCTGACGGCGCGTGGCGATCGCAAGGTGACTCACGCAGGAGGAAACCCATGAGCGACATGCCTCAGGCCTCGCGGACGGCGACCCGTCGGTCATTTCTCACGACCTCGGCCCTGGTGGCGGCCGGGGCACTCAGCCCGTGGGGAGCGGCCCCGGGGCGGGCGTCTACGGTCGACAAGCTCACCTTCGGCACGAACTGGAAGGCACAGGCCGAGCACGGCGGCTACTACCAAGCGGTCGGCGCGGGAACCTACAAGAAGTACAACCTGGATGTGACGATCCGGATGGGTGGTCCGCAGATCAACCACCCGCAGCTGCTGGCCTCGGGCGTGATCGATTTCAACATGGGAAGCAATTCCTTCAGCGCCCTGAACTACGTCAAGAGCAGCATCCCCATGGTCACCGTCGGGAGCATCTTCCAGAAGGATCCTCAGGTCCTCATCGCCCACGCCGGCCAGGGCCACGACAACCTCGCTGCGCTGAAGGGCAAACCCATCATGATCGCGCCGCCGGCCAGGGCCGGCTACTGGCAGTTCCTCAAGGTGAAGTTCGGCTACTCGGACGAGCAGATTCGCACCTACACGTTCAACATGGCGCCGTTCCTCGCCGACAAGACGGCCATCCAGCAGGGCTATCTCACCAGCGAGCCGTACAAGCTGCAGAAGGCCGGGGCCAACATCGTCGTCATGCTCCTCGCCGACGGTGGCTATTCGAGCTACTCCAACACCATCGAGACATCTTGGAAGCTCGTGCAGGAGAAACCCGACGTCGTCCGGCGGTTCGTGCACGCCACGATCGAGGGCTGGTACGGCTACCTCTACGGCGATCCGGGGCCTGCCAACGCGCTCATCAAGAAAGACAACGCCGACATGAACGACGATCAGATCGCCTACAGCATGGCGGCCATGAAGAAGAACGGACTCGTCGAGTCGGGTGAGGCCGAGACGCTCGGTATCGGCGCCATGAGCGACGCTCGCTGGAAGGATTTCCTTGCGGTCATGGTGGAGGCCGGCCTCTACACCCCCGACCTCGACCTGAAGCGCGCGTACACTGTTCAGTTTGTGAACAAGAAATTCGGTATGCAGCTGAAGACCGGCAAGTCGTGACCGGCCACACCATCTCGCCGGCGACTGGCGCGTCGTGAGTGGCGGTACCACTTCGCTCGTTCCTCCTCGGCGGGTCGAGGTTGGGCGGCCGGAGGCGGCCTCGCCGATGGTCAGGATCCGGAACGTCGATAAGGTGTACTCCAATGGAGTCGTGGCCCTGCGGGACCTGAACCTCGACGTCGTCGAGGGGGAGTTCCTGAGCCTTCTCGGCCCGTCCGGCTGCGGCAAGAGCACGGTGCTGCGGCTCGTGGCCGGACTCGGCGATCTCTCCGGCGGCACCATCGACTGGCAGGGGGCCGGCGGAGGCGTACCCCAGCGCGACATCGGCTTCGTGTTCCAGGACCCCACGTTGATGCCCTGGGCCACCGTGTTCAAGAACGTGCTCCTCCCGCTGACGCTGCGGAGCACGCCGCCCGGGGAGGCCACGGCCAGGGTGGAGGAAGCCATCGCCATGGTCGGGCTCCCGGGCTTCGAGCGCGCGTATCCCCGGGAACTGTCCGGCGGCATGAAGATGCGGGTGTCCATCGCCCGCGCCCTGGTCACGCACCCGCGCATCCTCCTGATGGACGAGCCCTTTGCGTCTCTCGATGAGATCACGCGCTTCAAGCTCGACAACGATTTGCTCCAGCTCTGGACCAGCCAGCGCTGGACGGTGGTGTTCGTGACGCACAGCGTGTACGAGTCCGTGTATCTGTCCACGCGGATTGCGGTGATGACGGCGCGGCCGGGCCGGGTGGCCAGCGAGATCGCCATCGAAGCGCCCAGCCCGCGCGACGACGCGTTCCGAACGTCGGTCCTCTACAACCAGTACTGCGGGCAGGTGTCCGGGCGTCTGGCCGAGGCGATCAGGTTCTGAACGCACGCCGGATCGTCCCCCCCGTCGTCATCGGCGCCGCCGGCCTCGTGGCCTGGGAACTGGTGGTACGGCTGAACGCGATCCCTTACTACATCCTTCCCAGCCCGTGGCTCGTGCTGCAGACCCTGGTTCGGGACTGGGACACGCTGTTCCCGTCCCTGCTGGTGACCTTGGCCATCACCGGGGCGGCCTTGCTCGTGGCCACCATCGCGGGCGTGCTGATCGCGATCCTGTTCACGCAGTCGCGGTGGGTGGAGATGAGCTTTTTCCCCTACGCGGTCGTCTTGCAGGTGACGCCTGTCGTCGCCATCGCACCGCTCATCATCATCTGGGTCAAGAACATCCCCCTCGCGCTCCTGATCTGCGCCTGGATCGTGGCGTTCTTCCCCATCGTCTCCAACACGACGTTGGGGCTCAACAGCACCGACCACAACCTCCTCAATCTGTTCCAGCTCTACGGTGCGACACGCCGCCAGACTCTCTGGTACCTCCGGCTTCCCAGCGCGATGCCCTATTTCCTCGGGGGTCTTCGCATCAGCGGGGGATTGGCGCTGATCGGCGCGGTGGTGGCGGAGTTCGTGGCCGGCACCGGCGGCTCGCAGTCAGGGCTCGCCTATCGCATTCTCGAGTCTGGCTACACGCTGCAGATCCCACGCATGTTCGCGGCGCTGCTCATGATCACCGGCACCGGCATCCTGATTTTTCTGACTTTGACCGGCCTCTCGTACGTCATCCTCAAGAAGTGGCACGAGAGCGCCGTCCAGCGCGAGGGCTGACGTGATCCCCGGCTTCGTCGCGGTCCCGGAGCGTGACGCGTACCGGCTGCGCAACGCCACGGTCCCGGTCGCCCTGCTCACCGAGCGGGCGCCCTCGGCCGTCTCCTCTGACGGACTTGCCCTCGTCGACCTGACCATTGGCGACGGTCGCATCATCGCCGTGGAGGCGGCGATGCCTTCGGCCCGCCCCGTCGAGGGGCCGGCGGGGATCGTTTGCGATGCGAGCCTCGACCTGGGCCGGGGCCTGGTGTGGCCGTGCTTGATCGACGTCCACACCCATCTCGACAAGGGGCACATCTGGCGGCGGGCTCCGAACCCTGACGGTACCTTCGCCGCCGCGGTGCAGACGGTAGCGGCGGACCGCGCGCGGCACTGGTCGGCAGAGGACGTCCGACGTCGCATGGAGTTCGGCCTGGCGTGCAGCTACGCGCACGGCTCGAAGGCGGTGCGCACACACCTCGACTCGTTCTCGCCACAGGCCGAGATCAGCTGGGGGGTGATGGAAGAGCTGCGCCGGGCGTGGGCAGGCCGGATCGAACTGCAAGGCGTGTCCCTAGTCAGCCTCGATCTGTTCGGCAGCGCGGCCGGCGAGGCTCTTGCCGACCGCGTGGCGGCCGCCGGCGGGGTCCTCGGCGCGGTTGCCTACATGGTGCCGGACATCGACACCCTTCTCGAGCGGTTGCTCGACCTCGCTGCGCAGCGCCGGCTCGACGTGGACTTCCACTGCGACGAGAGCGGTGATGTGGGCGCCCGGGCGCTGCCGCATATCGCGCGGGCGGTGCTCCGCCGTCGCTTCGCCGGTCGCGTGGTGTGTGGCCACTGCTGCAGTCTGGCCATCCAGCCGCCCGACGCCGTTGCCGAGACCCTGGACCTGGTTGTGAAGGCCGGGATCGCCGTGGTCAGCCTGCCGATGTGTAACCTTTACCTACAGGATCGGGTGCCCGGCCGCACGCCCCGCTGGCGAGGTGCCACGCTGCTACACGAGATGAAGTCGCGGGGTATCCCGATCGCCGTGGCCAGCGACAACTGTCGCGATGCATTCTACGGCTTCGGTGATCACGACATGCTCGAGGTCTTCCGCGAGGCTACCCGCATCTGCCACCTCGATCGACCGTACGCCGACTGGCCCCGCGCGGTGACTACCACTCCTGCCGACCTGATGCGCTTGCCCGACGCCGGCCGGATCGGGCCTGGCCTGCCCGCTGACCTCGTTCTCTTCAAGGGCCGAGACTTCAGTGAGCTACTCTCGCGGCCGCAGGCGGACCGGGTGGTGCTGCGGAACGGCCGACCCATCGCGCGGCACCTCCCCGACTACCGTGAACTGGACGACCTCGTCGCCCAGGGCGTCAGCGAGCCTCCCGACGGTTGACATCGCCCTCGGCCACCAGTGGATGACGCTCGCTGTGGCGAACCTCACCGCCGAGAGCGTCCGCACTCACCCGGAGGCCGGCAGATGCCTCAGGTACTGCGCCACGAAGTCCGCCCCGACATGCGCGATGTAGGCCTGGGTGAGACGGTGTGTGATCGGCCCCGGTACGCGCCCCTCGCCGATCAGGTGTCCATTGACTGAGCGCACCGGGCAGATGCAGAGGCTGGTGGAGGTCAGAAAGACCTCGGCCGCAGTCACCGCGTCGTAGAGGTCGATGTCGCACTCCTCGCACGGTACGCCCAGTTCCCCGGCGAGCTCCATCACGGTCTGCCGGCTGACCCCGGGAAGGACGTAGCGTTCTCGGGGAGTGAAGAGGCGGCCCTCGCGCACCACGAAGATGTTGCTGCCGATGCCCTCGCACAGGTTGCCGTGCTCGTCGAGCAGCAGTGACCAGGCCTCCGGCTGCCGCGCCTTGACCTCCTTGTCGGCCAGAATGAGGTTCAGATAGTTGTGCGTCTTGGCCCGTGGGCTCTGCATGTGGGGCGGTGTCCGACGGATGGACGGCACGATCACGTCGATGCCGTCTCGGAACAGCCGGGCCCGCGCCCGCAGCGGCAGCGGCGTGCAGTCGACGATGATCTGAGGGCCGGTGTCCGCCCACCCCTCGTCGCCGACGGCATCCACGCCGCGGCTGATGCGCTGCCCCACCCACCAGTCCCCGGCCGCCGCCCGCAACGGCTCGTTGCGTTCCACCACTTGCTCGGTGATGGCGATCATCTCCTTGGCCTCGAGGCCCGGATCGATCCGGAGATATTTGAGCGAGCGGTAAAGGCGCTCGATGTGCTCGCCGAGCCGGAAGATCCTTCCGTCGAAGGTCCGGGTCATGTCGAAGCAGCCGTCCCCGCGATTGAAGCTCCGGTCGCGATACGGAATCAGCACCTGACGCTCGGACACGAAGCGGCCGTTGAACCAGGTGATCCGGCCGGTCGAACGCTCGCTCATGACAGACCTCCTCGTCGAAGTATCGAGAGGTACCCCGGCTGTGCCGGGGTGCCCGAGCGTCGGGGTTCGGAGGGCCGGTTCGAGGCCCTCATCTCACCCGGCGCCTCAGTTCTTCTTGAGACGGACCTCCTCCAAAGGCGCCGACCAGGGGTAGGGATTGATCAGCATCAGCGGCGGCTCGGCTACCCGCGGCCCCAGGCCGCTCGGCCAAATGTACTCATAAATGGGTCCGAACCTGACCCGCTCGTAGAGCAGCTGCTGGATCTGGTGCAAATCGCCTCTCGCGCTTCTTGCGGTCGGTCTCCAGCGCCTGCTTCATCGCGACACACGCGGGGGTCAGTCGTCGTCGACCGGTCATGTCTCTCCTCCGCCGCTCTTCGTATCGTGTCTCGCTTGCAATAGCAAGCCCGGCCGCGGCGAGGGGCGCCTTTGACGGCGAGTGATGCTCGGCTAGAATGCGTCCGCGCATAGAGGCGAACTACGAATACATCTCAGGAGCTCAATCGGAGGGGTCCCCCCGGCCCCTCCATGTAAGACAGGCGTGCAACGGTATATCGTCGGTCGGCTCGCGCAGGCGCTCGTGTCGCTATTCGTGGTGTCGGTTGTGGTCTTCGCCCTCGTCCGGCTTTCCGGGGACCCCATCCAGATCATGGCGCCCCCGGAGGCATCGCAGGCGGATATCGCGACCATGCGTGCGCACCTCGGTCTCGATCGCCCGTGGCCCGTGCAGTACTGGTGGTTCGTGTCACGCGCGGTCCAGGGTGATTTCGGCCAGTCCATCCGCTTCCGGCGCCCCGCGATGGATTTGGTCTTGGAGCGCTACGGGGCCACGCTGGAACTGGGCGGGCTGGCCGTCCTCATCGTGATCGGGGTCGCCATCCCCGTGGGGGTATACGCGGCCGTCCGACGTGGCCGACCGCTCGACTACGTCGCCCGGGCGTTCGCGGCGCTGGGCCAGGCCGTGCCACCCTTCTGGCTCGGGCTGCTCCTCGTCCTCGTCTTTGGCGTGCTCCTGCATGTCTTGCCGACCTCCGGGCGCGGTTCTCCCCTGCACATCGTGCTACCCGGAATCACCCTCGGCTGGTTCGCGGTGGCCGGGCTCATGCGTCTCACCCGCTCCTCGATGCTGGACGTGCTCGGCAGCGAATACGTCAAGCTGGCGCGCATCAAGGGGTTGCCCGAGCGGCAGGTGATCTGGAAGCACGCGTTCAAGAACGCGGCGCTGCCGGTGGTGACGTTTGCCGCTCTCCTCTTCGTGGCGCTCATGAACGGCTCGATCATCACGGAGACGGTGTTCAGCTGGCCGGGCTTGGGACTGCTCGTCATCGAGGCCGTCGACTCGCGGGACTATCCGATCGTGCAGGCGGTGGTCCTGTGCCTCAGCGCGATGTACATCGGCGTGAACCTGCTCGTCGACGTCCTGTACGCCTATCTCAACCCGAAGATCAGGTATTCGGCATGAGCACGCCCACCGCGGTCGCGCCCCCGGCCGCGGCGCCCCCCGTGACCATCGCCGCTCCGCAGCGAGGTGAGCGACGCTGGCCGCCCACCGTTCCCCTGGCCATCGTCATCGCCCTCGTAGTCTGCGCGGTGTTCGCGCCCTGGCTCGCCCCCCGTTCGCCGGTGGAGGGCTCGCTCGGCGAGCGGCTCATCCCTCCGCTCGGGATGGAGGGTGGGAAGCTCGACCACCCGCTCGGGACCGACCGGCACGGCCGCGACGTGCTGAGCCGGCTGGTGTACGGCGCACGGATCTCCCTCTCGGTGTCGATCGTGGGCATCCTCTTAACGGGGACGATGGGAAGCTTCGTCGGTCTGCTGGCCGGTTTCGTCGGGGGCTGGACGGATACGCTGCTCATGCGGTTGGTGGACATCTCGCTCTCCCTCCCCGGCATCCTGATCGCGGTCTTGCTCTCGGTGGTGTTCGAGCCCTCGTTCCAGAACGTGATCATCGTCGTCGTGTTCCTCTTGTGGCCCAGCTACGCGCGGCTCGTCCGGGGGGAGACACTGGGACTGAAGCAGCAGGATTTCGTGGCCCTGGCCCGCGTGGCCGGTTGCTCCAGCCTGACCATCATGTTCCGCCACATCGTGCCCAACCTGCTCCCGTCGATCCTCGTGCTGGCCACCTTGCACGTCGGCTACGTCATCGTGCTCGAGGCCGCGCTCAGCTTCCTCGGTGTCGGCATCCCGCCGCCCACCCCGTCGTGGGGCGTGATGGTGGCGGACGGCCGTGGCCTGATCGAACGCGCCTGGTGGGTCTCGATCCTCCCCGGCATCGCGATCCTGGTGACGGTGCTGTCGTTGAACATTCTCGGCGACTGGGTCCGCGATCGGCTCGACCCGAAGCTCCGCCAGGTGTGAGCAGGAGCGTCGGCTGCTCTTCATGGCCGCGCTGGGTCGCCGCGTGGTCCGACCTCGAGTTCGAAACCGTCCCGGTCGTGCCCGGCCAGGATGTCGCCCAAGCGCTGCCCGGGCCCCTTTGACCTGAGCCAGTGGACGCCCACGGCAGCGATCGCCCCCACCATGAGTGACGCATTGCTCGAAGTCCGCGACCTGCGCACGTACATCTACACCCGCCGGGGGATCGTCAAAGCCGTCGATGGCGCGAGCTTCGCCGTGCGCCGCGGCGAGACGCTGGGGATCGTGGGCGAGTCGGGATCGGGGAAGTCGATGACGTGCCTGTCAATCCTGCGGCTCGTCCCCGAGCCGGGCGGGCGCATCGTGGGCGGCCAGCTCACCTTCGAAGGGGAGGATCTGCTGACCAAGAGCCGGGAAGAGATGCGCGAGCTGCGCGGCTCGCGGATCGCGATGATCTTGCAGGACCCCATGGCGTCGCTGAACCCCGCCCTGACCGTCGGAGAGCAGATCGCCGAAACGCTTCGGCTGCACCGCGGGCTGCGGCGGCGCGCTCTTGACGAGCGCGTCGTCGAACTGCTGCGCCAGGTGCGGATCAGCGACCCCCAACGGCGCGCGCACGCCTACCCGCATCAGATGAGCGGCGGGATCCGCCAGCGGGTGGCCGGCGCCATCGCGATCTCCTGCCAGCCGAGCCTCCTGATCGCCGACGAGCCGACGACCTCGCTGGACGTGACGATTCAGGCGCAGTACCTGCGCTTGCTGAAAGACATCCAGCGCGAGACGAATCTCGCCATGATTTTCGTCACCCACGATCTCGGCATCGTGGCCAAGCTCTGCGACCGCGTGGCGGTCATGTACGCAGGCCGGATCGTGGAGACGGGGAGGACGCGGGACATCTTCGATCGCCCACGGCACCCGTACACCGCGGGGCTCCTGAGCTGCCTGCCGACCCTCACGCGCGGCCGTGCACCGCTGGTCGCCATCGAGGGCCAGCCGCCCGACCTCGCCACCCTGCCGCCAGGCTGCAGCTTCGCGCCTCGATGTCCCCTGGCCGAATCGAGGTGCCAGGACGCCACTCCGTCGCTGGAGGCCACCGGGCCCCAGCATCTGGTGGCGTGCTTCCGCGCCGCGGAGACGGCAGGGCCGCCGGTGCGCCGGTCGATCTCGATCGCGAGCGCACCGGGCGCGCCGCGTTCCGCGATCGCGCCTGGCGATGTCGTGCTCGAGGCGCGGGCGCTCACCAAGCACTTCCCCGTCACGCGAGGCGCGATTTTCAGCCGTACGGTGGGCACGGTCAAGGCCGTTGACGGAGTGGACTTCGCGCTGCGGCGTGGGGAGACGCTGGGCCTGGTGGGGGAGAGCGGGTGCGGGAAGACCAGCACCGCGCGCCTGGTCTTGCTGCTGGAGCGTCCGACCAGCGGGAGTATTCTCTTCCGGGGGCGGGACGTCCATGCCCTGGACCGCGATGGTCTGAGCCGGTATCGCCGGGCGGTGCAGGCCGTCTTCCAGGATCCCTACAGCTCGCTCAATCCGCGCCTACCGATTCGCACGACGGTCGGTGAGCCGCTGGCTCAGACTCAACCGGATATCTCCCGGGCGGAAGTGGAGGCACGCATCGCGACGTCGCTGGAGCGCGTCGGCCTGCGGCCCCGCGTGGTCAACGACTACCCGCACGAACTGTCCGGAGGGCAGCGGCAGCGCGTGGCGCTGGCCCGGGCCTTGACCACCGAGCCCGAGTGCATCCTGCTCGACGAGGCGGTGTCCGCGCTCGACGTGTCGATCCGCGCCCAGGTCATGAATCTCCTGTGCGAAATCCAGGACCGCCTGGGGGTGAGCTATCTCTTCATCGCGCACGATCTCGCGGCGGTCAAGTATGTGAGCACGCGGATCGGCGTGATGTATCTCGGCAAGCTCGTGGAAACCGCGACCAGCGAGGAGCTCTACGCTCGGCCGCTGCACCCCTACACCCACATTCTGCTTTCGAATGCCATGCCCGCCCACCCCGATGACGTGCGAGAAGAGGTGGTCATCGCCGGCGAAGTGCCCAGTGCGTTCAATCCCCCGACGGGGTGTCGGTTCCATCCGCGCTGCCCCCACGCGCTGCCCCGGTGCGCCGAGATCGAGCCGCAGCTAGCGGAGCAGGCGCCTGGCCATCGGGTGGCCTGCCATTTGTACGACACCTAGCCGACCGCGACATCCGAGAATCCCGTCGCGCAAGGCTTCGTCTCCTGAGCCGTGGCCACTGAGATCGACAAGGAGATCCAGGAATGAGCAGAGCTCCCGAGGTCAACGCGCGCACCGAAATCCGGGACGGCATGCGAGTCACCTGGCACCAGCCGATCGCGATGAACGATGGCCTCGTCCTGCGGGCAGACGTGTACCGGCCCATCGACGACGGTTGCTACCCGGTGGTCTTGACGTACGGCATCTACGCGAAGGGTCTGGAGATCGTGACGAGCTGCATCGCTGTGCCGGCCGGTTGGCGGGTAGCGTTGATTGTGCGCGGCAAGGACTACGAATACGAGGGCGCGTTGAGCGAGTTCGGAAGAAAGTTTCACTACGGGACTCGCGGTACGAGTGGCATGACCCACAACGACCTCGACAGCCGGCCGCCGGTCGTGTTTGGCGGGCGAGTGACCTTGCACGCGGGCGGCCCACGGGAGGCGTACCTACTCCTGCCAGTCATCCCGCCCAGTTCAGGTGGCTGAGCGAGCGCGGGGGAAATGGGGCCCTGTCGAGGCCCATCTCGATAGTCTGACCAGCGGCGTTCGCGCGTCAGCGGCCTACCAGCCGTCGCCCTTGACCGGCGCAAAGCCCCGGGGCTACGCTCGCCCTACGTTCCCCATGTAGACCGGCTCGGCTCGTTGGAGGCTCGCGTATGCAGTGTGCCGGGAGCCAGGCGGACCTCGCCGCCCAGATCGGAACGTCGCGAAGCGCCCGCGCAGGCGGGTACTCCCCGGCGCGTGTCCACTCGACTCACAGGGGTGCCGCCCACCGCAGCAGCAAGCCGCGTGCTTCTCTCCGCTGGCCGGCCGTGCGCCCCTGGCGCAGTGCCTTGCTCTGACAGGAGGTGCGGGATGAGCATCGTCGCCATTTCCGAGACGGCAGGAAGCTTGGGCAACGAGATCGGCCGCCGGCTGGCCGAGCGCCTGGGCTATCGATTCGCCGATCGAGAGATCATTGCGAAGGCAGCCGAACAGTTCGGTGAGAACGTCAAGGATCTGCGGCATGGGGCCGAGGAGAAACCGACGCTGTGGGAGCGGCTGACCGACACCCAGCACCGGTACAAGGCCTACGTGGAGGCGATCATTCTGGAGATGGCCAGCGGCGACAATGTCGTGCTCGCGGGCCTCGCCTCGACGATCGTCCTACGCCCTGTCGCGCACGCCGTGCGCATTCGATCCAATGCCCCCGAACGGACCCGAGCCGAGCGCGTGGAGCAGCAGCAGGGGCTCACCCGCGACGCGGCGCTCGACTACGTCCGCCAGACCGACCACGAGCGCGCCGCCCGCGTGAAGTTCCTGTATCACGTAAACGTCGAAGATCCACTGCTCTACGACGTGGTGCTCAACACAGAACGACTGACGGCGGACGAGGGCGCCCGGCTCGTTCAAGAGGCGTTGCAGGAGCCGCGATTCCAAACGTCGGCGGTCTCCCATCGGTTGCTCATCGATCTCAGCATCGTGGCCGGGGCGAAGGCCGCCTTCCTGGCGAGCTCTCTGATCGACCCTCATCGCGTGTTCGTTTCCGCCAACGGCGGCTACGTCTCGCTCAGCGGGACCGTCGATGCGGAAGACGGGCGGAAGCTTGCCCAGGAGGCAGTCGCGAAGATTCCCGGCGTCACCGGGGTCCTCAACGAGATCATCGCCATCCCGCGAACCCGGAGGGGTGCAGGGCTCTAACGCCGAACGACTGAACGATGTTCCGGCCGGGCGTCGCCGAAAGGCAGGGGAGGCCAGGCCCTCTCCGTTGGCGCTTTCCGCCGACTCAATCCGATGGGCGCCGGCGGAGCGTAGATAAGAGATGGGCGAATGGCCGGCATGCTAACGTCATAAGGCGGTCTCGGCCCTTCCTGGTGCGAGATGGTCATGCGCCGCGAACAGGCGGGGTAAGCTGACGCGTGTACTCCGTGCATGGCAACAAGGCGGTCACTGGTGGTGGGCGCGAAGCCTCGGTACCTGGGCTCGGAGTTCGGGCCCAGCCGGGTCTGAAGATGGCATCCAGCTTGCCGCCGGCCAGCGCGCTGATCCGCGAAATGGCTCAAGGCCAACTGGCCGCTCTCGAGCGATTTTACGACCGGCACATCCAGCTGGTATACAACCTGGTCCTGCGCATCGTGAGGAATCGCGCCGACGCTGAGGAGGTCGTGCAGGAGGTATTTCTCCAGGCATGGCGCGGTGCCGACCGGTACGATCCTTCCCGTGGAACGCCGCAAGCGTGGCTGGTCACCCTCGCGCGAACCCGGGCCATCGACGCGCTCCGCGCCGCGCGACGCGGGGGCCAGCGCATCGAGAGCAGCGTGACCAACGAGATCGCCGATCCCGGAAAGGGAGATGCGGCTAGGTTGCCCGAGCGACAGGAAGTGACTGGCGCGCTGGGTGAGCTGTCGTCGGCACAGCGCGAGATGCTGGAGCTTGCGTACTACGAGGGATTGACACAGACAGAGATCGCCGCTCGCACCGGGCTGCCGCTGGGGACGGTGAAGACCCGGATCCGGACCGGTCTCGAACGCCTGAGAGTGGCGCTCCGGGGCAAGGAATGGGTCGTGCCATGAGCCGCGAGACGACGCGGCCGATGTCCCACGAGCCATTCGAGGAATGGCCGGCGCTCGCCGCCATCGGAGCGCTCGACGACGAGGAGCGCGCCCGCTTCGACGCACACCTGACCGCGGGTTGCCAGCGATGCGAGGAGGAACTGCGGGATCATCTGGAGGTCGCGACTACCCTGCCACGGGCGCTCCCCGACGTCCCGGTGCCCCCAAGCCTCCGGGGCCGGGTCATGGCACGCGCTGCCCGCGACCAGCAGCCATCGATTGCTGCGCCACCGCCGCCGCCACCAAGGGTCACGCGCCGTCTCAGGCCGTTGGTGGGCGGACTCATCGCGGCTGGGCTCGCCGGCCTCGTCGTCTGGGGCATCTACGACACGAGATCTACCGTCGAGCGACAGCAAGCCTCGATCGAACAGCTCCAGCAGGAGCTTGCTCAGCAGAAGGCGCTGACGTCCCTCGTGTCGAACACCGATACGAGCGTGGCCGCCTTGCGGGGGATCGGTTTGGCCGAGCGCGCCGATGGGTGGGTCGTGTGGAGCCCCGCCCGGAAGCGCGGCTACCTGGTCGTTCACCATCTACCGCAGCTGGCCCCCGGCAAGCAGTACCAGCTGTGGGTGAGAGCGGGTGCGGAGCCCATGTCGGCCGGCATCTTCGATGTGGACACCATCGGTCACGCCGCGCTCGTGGTCACCGTTGACCCTGAGCATCCGCAGGCCTTCGCGGTGACCGTGGAACGGACCGGGGGGGCACGCTCGCCGGAAGGACCGGTCGTGATGAAGGGCGGCGGCCAAACCGGCTAGCGTCCGGGAACGACCCGTCAGTCGCGACTCGCACGACACTCTAGGATTGTCACCGTGACCTTCGCCATCTCGGCCAGGAACTCCTCTGCGTCCCGATAGGGCTGGTCTCGCAACAGGCGAGCCTCGACGGGGAGCGTGCGCGGGGACTCGTCGAAGGGGTAGGGTTCGAGACTGAGGGTCAGGTCGCCGCGGTTTTTGCATCGAAGGGCCGAGGTAGAGCCGTCAGGGCGAGGGAGGGGTGCGATCTCGCCGTCGGCCGCCAGACGGAAGACGTACTGCAGCGACAGCCGATCCCA
Source organism: Candidatus Methylomirabilota bacterium (assembly GCA_046726415.1). Lineage (GTDB taxonomy): Bacteria > Methylomirabilota > Methylomirabilia > Rokubacteriales > CSP1-6 > CAVWFS01. The sequence goes on along the minus strand of JBKPAK010000142.1, from coordinate 14,172 downwards.
GGTCTGAAGCAGCAAGTAGTTGTACCAGACCTGCGGATCGGTGGTGACGTGAGTGTGCAGGATGCGGCCCCGGACGCGCTCCGCGAGCGATTGCTGAAAAAGAGCCTGCTCGGCCAGGAATTCATCCACCAACTCCCGTTCGGAGGCGGTGAACTTCTGTTCGGCGAGACGGAATGTTCCATAGCGGTCGTTGTAGAGCCCGGCCCCGTGCATGCTCACCAGGACCCCGGTGGTTGGGTCATGCTGGGCCGCCATCTCGATACCGCGTCGGTACAGGGGGACGTGCTCATGCGGTGTCAGCCGGTAGAACTGCCAGGGCTGGCCCGTGGACGGATCCAGCGAGGGGCACGCCTCCCACTCTTTCCAGCCATCGTCGTGGCGGGTGCCAGCCGCGATCACCGGCTCACGGGGGCTGAAGGCCGGCGTGTCCTCGTTGCCCCAGTGCCTGGCGAAGAAGCCCGTCTGCACGCCGTGGTCCGGCTGCCTGACGACCAGAAGATGACCGCGATATTGCTGGAAGATCATCGCTCCCCCTCGTCAGTGCCGGGCCCGCGTGCTCCGCGACACGTTGGACGGCCGGCTTGCTGAATCCAGTGATCCGCGATCCCCGATCGATGGCGGAGGGCAGAGATGCCGACGGTCGCGAGCTGCTCGTGGTAGGGTAGGCGCCCGCAAACGCTGCCGACGGATGGAGATCGATGAGAGCGCGGAAGGACACGATGAAGGCGATGGTCCTCCCCGAATTGCGCGCCCCGCTTCGGCTCGAGACTGTGCCCGTCCCGAAGATCGGCCCCACCGACGTGCTGCTCCGCGTGCGAGCCGCCGGCGTCGGGCTCACCGTGGTCATCATGACCGCCGTCCCGGGCCGGGTGACGTCTTTCCCCCGCATCCCCGGACACGAGGTCGCTGGCGAGATCGCCGAAGTGGGGTCCGAGGTCACTCACGTGAAGGTCGGCGACCGCGTGACATGCCACTTCTACCTCACCTGCAGAACATGCCGGTTCTGCCGGAGCGGGCGGGAAACGCTCTGCACGGCGTTCCGCGGCTACGTGGGGATGGCCTGCGACGGCGCGTACGCTCAGTACATGGCCATCCCGGCCGCCAATGTCGCGCCGATCCCGACCGAAGTGAGCGACCTCGAGGCGGCGATCGCTGCCGATGCGGTCTGTACGCCCTACCACGCCTGCCGCGAGGAGGCGCGGGTGGGCCCCGGAGATACGGTCCTGATCGTCGGCGCCGGGGGTGGGGTGGGCATTCACGGCGTGCAGATGGCCAAGCTCAGCGGCGGCTGGGTAGTGGCGGCCGACGTCGGCGACGAAAAGCTGGCGGCGGCGAAAGACTGCGGGGCCGATGCCCTCATCGACGTCCGACGCGGCGGTCTCGCCGACCAGGTGCGCGCGCTGACCGACGGTCGAGGCGTGGATGCGGCGATCGACTTCGTGGCGTCGCGAGAAACGCTGGAGGGCTCGGTGGCATCGCTCGCCCGGGCCGGGCGACTCGTCATCATCGGCAGCCGGCCGCGCGAGGCGTTTGGCGTGGAGGCAAAATTCACGGTGGATCCGGGCCGGATGCTCGCCGACATGCTGGAGATCCATGGCTCCCGCTACGTTACCCTGGCCGAGATCCAGCAGACGCTCGAGCTGCTTCGGCAGAGGCGCATCAGGGCCATCGTGAGCAGGACGTTCCCTCTCGATGGCGCCGAAGAGGCTCACGAGCTGCTGCGAAAGAACGCGCTGGTCGGCCGCGCCGCGCTCCTGCTGGACGACTGAGGCGTCCGCACCTGATCGAGGGGGCGGCCGCCGGGGCGCGCCGAGCGCTGGGGGGTATGGAGGGCCAGTTCGGGGCCCCCCATGTCTAAAGACCCAGGAGCTTCTCGAGGTTCTTCCAGAGGATGGCGTCCTTTTCCTCCTGGGCGAGCGATTTCATGCCGAGGATCCAGGAGACGGGCCAGTCGAGCGCCATGTCGTACGGCCAGTCGGTGCCGAACACCACGCGGTCGGCGCCCACCGTATCGATGAGGAAGCGGAGCGCCGACTCCGTGTAGACGATGCAGTCGTAGTAGAAGTGACGAAGATATGCGCTGGGCGGCTTCGAGATGTTGACACGCGCCTCCGAGCGCACCTGCCATCCGTGGTCCATGCGTCCGATCCCGTAACAGGTGTATCCGCCGCCATGACCGAGCACGATCTTGAGGTTCGGGTACTCGTCCATGACGCCGCCCGATACCAGGGTGGCGAAGGTGACAGCGCGATCGACGAGGTTGCCAATGGTGTTCGGGAGGTGATAGCGCTTGGTTCGCGGGCTGACTAAGGTCTCGCCGCCCTGGTGGAAGAACACGAGGGCGCCCATCTGCTCGGCGGCCTTCCAGAAGGGACGGAACTCCGGCTCGTCGAGGGTGCGGCCGTTGACGTGATCGTTGATTTCCGCTCCCTTGAGGCCCAGCTGGGTCATGCAACGCTCCAACTCGGCGATGGCCGCCTTCACGTCCTGCATGGGCAGGGTCCCGAGCCCCGCGAAGCGCGCCGGCCAAGTCTTGACCATGCCAGCGATCTCGTCATTGGTGGCCTGCGCCGTCGCTCGGGCGACCTCGAGGGGAAGGTGATAGTTGTAGAACCCCACGTAGGGGGAGGCGACGTGAACGTCGACCCCGAGCGAGTCCATGTCGGCCAAGCGCTCCTCCGGAGTCCAGCGGGCGCGCGGCGGGAGGAGCTGCCGGCCGCTGCCGACGAGAGCGCACTCCTGACCGCGCGTATCCCGCTCGCGTCGGATCGTGTGCCAGTCGCCGCCGTTCTCGGTGGCTCGCCAGAAGCACTGGGGCGTCACGTGGGCATGGACATCGATGCTTCGCATAGATCTCCTCGTCGTCGAGTACGGGATCGGCCCGGATGCCGACGCAGCATAGGCCGCACGGCAGGACAAGGCAAGGGCACATTCCCGGTCAGCGAGCTGGCGGCGGCTCGCTGATCCGCAAGGCGAGGGGGTGGCTCGCCTCACTGAACGAGAGGGAGTGGTGCGCGAAGGGCATTTGGATCCGCTCGGCATCGAAGACCCTCTTCAGCCGCCGGCGGTATTCGCGGCCGACGTCCCACTGGCGGAGGGGGTGGGTCTTGAGCCTGGCCTTGATCCGCACGCCGGAGTCGCCGAAGTTGTCGACGCCGAAGATCTCGATTGGCCCGAGCATGGCCGGACCGAGGGCGGCATCCCGCTGCAGCTCATCGGCCACCTGCCGCATGATGCCGACCACGCGGTCGGTGTCCTCCTGGTAAGCGACGCCGATATCCAGCACGTAACCCGACCAGTCCTTCGTCATGTTGGCGAGCGTGTTGACGGTGCCGTGCGGGAACACGTGGACGATGCCAGCCTCGTCGCGGAGCACGATCGTCCTGAAGCTGATCATCTCCACCAGACCGCCCGTCCCGTTGATGACGGCTATGTCGCCGACCCGCACATGGTTCTCGAGGACCACGAAGAATCCGGTGATGAGGTCGCGCACGAGATTTTGAGCGCCGAAGCCCACCGCCAACCCGGCGATCCCGGCCCCGGCGAGGATCGGCGTGATGTCGAGGCCGACCTGGCTCAGGCCGACCACCACGACGATCGACCACACGATCACGACGGCAAGGGTCTGGATCATCCCGACGAGCGTGACGACCCGCTTCTGCGTGGCCCCGGGTGTCGCCTCCGTGGGCCGGGCGGCCCGGATGAGCACGCCCTCCAAACGCTGCAACCCAATCCGCACGAACCTGATGGCGATATGGCCGATCACGATGACGATCACCAGACGCAGAGCGCTCGCCCCCACCGAGAGGGCAAAGGCGGTCAGCCAAGGCGTCAAGGTCTCGAACGGTCGCAGCCACGTGTCTGACATACTGGTGTCCTCTCGGCAGAGTGGGATTGACAGGATTGAGCCTACCCTGCCGCAATAGGAGTGCCACCGCCTTCGGCGGGACTTCGGATTTATCCCCGAATCGGGAAGCCACGGTTGCGCGGAGGAGACCGGTCTGACCTTTGCCGATGGGCGACAGCAGGCGCGGCTGCTCGCCGCGATGGCCTTGCTCGCCGCCGGTCATCCCATCATCCTCGAAGTCGGCTACGACTCGCCGTCTGCCTTCGCCGCGATGTTCAAGCGCACCCTCGGCGCGCCGCCGAGCCGCTACTTTGCCCGGACGTCGGGAATGCTCAATGCATGACGAGGCCGCCGTCGACGCTGATGGCCTGGCCGGTCATGTAACCCGCCCGGGGCGAGGCGAGAAAGCCAATGACATTCGCCACGTCCTCAGGGCGCTCCATCCGTCCAAGCGGCACCTGGGAGAGGCGCTGCTTGGTAAAGTCCTCGGGCGACAGGCCCATCGCCGCACCCAGCTCACGGGAGACCGCCGACCACATGTCGGTCTCCACGAAGCCGGGGCAGACGCAGTTCACCCGGATGCCGTCCGCGGCATGGGCGAGGGCCAGACTCTTGGTGATGCTGATCACGGCGGCCTTGCTCGCGTTGTAGGGCAGATTGCCGCGGCTGCCGATCTTACCGGCCATGGAGGCGAGACTGACGATGGCCCCGCTCTTTTGCGCGACCATCGCCGGCAGCACGGCCTGGCTGGCGAAGAACACCGCCCTTGCGTTGACGTTCATCACCGCGTCCCAGTGCTCCTCGGTGATGTCGAGGGGCAGCGCCGCGCGGTAGATCCCGGCGTTGTTGACGAGGATGTCGATGCGTCCGAACTCGGCGCGCGTGCGCTCGGCCATCGCCCGAAGGGCCTCGCGCGACGTGACGTCCGTCGGCACCACGCTGACCCGCTGCCCCAGCGCCTTGACGTCGGCGGCTGTGCGCTCCGCGCCGGCGCGGTCCACCTCGGCGATGACGACATCGGCGCCCATGCGCGCCAGCTCGAGGGCCGTGGCGCGTCCGATGCCGCGGCCCGCGCCGGTGACGATCGCGACCTGTGCTTTCAGCTCCATGGGAGTGCTCTCCTTTCATCCGGCCTTCGCGTCCGTCGCATCTGCACGCGCGGCGCGGCGGCGGCTTCGCGCCGCGAGTCTAGCGCGGATCATTGGCCAACGACCATCGGCAGAGGGAAGTCGCGCCGGCAGGCGAGCGCAACGCTCCGGGTCGCCGCTCTCGTGCGGACCGGCGTGCTATCGTACCGGGGCTCGTCCGCGAGGCGTGAGAAGCTGGGTCCGATGCGCTGGCGCGATGGCAGCTCCAAGGAACGGATCGTTTCAGGGGAGGCTCGGCGATGGGGGACACGCTCACGGTTCTGAACCCGGTGGGGTTTGCGCCGAAGGTCACGCGGAATTCGCTCGCGCCGCGGTTGTCGGCGCTCGATGGCAAGACGATCTATCTGGTGGATTGCCGGTTCGACGACTCGGATGTCTTCCTGCGGCAGATGCAGGCGTGGTTCGCCGAGCACATGGCAGGCGTGCGGACCGTGGTGAAGCCGATCTCGAGCGTCTACCTCAACGACGATCCGACGACCTGGGAGGAAATCAAGGCGAGGGGGCATGCCGCCATCCTCGGCGTCGGTCACTGAAGCACCTGCGCGCCGGCGGTCGCCGCGCACGCGATGACAATCGAGGCGAAGTACGGCGTCCCCACCGTGGCCATGCATACCGACAAGTTCGACCGCGTGGTCCGGTCGGTGGCGGAGGTCAGTGGGATGCCCGGGCTGCGGCAGGTGTTCGTCCCCCAGCCGATCATGGGCAAGACGCCGGCCGAGCTGCGCAGCTACGTCGACGGCCAGGACCCCATCACGGGGCGGCCGGTGATGCAGGAAGTGGTGGGGGGCCTCACCCGGCCTCTCACCGAGGCGGACCTCGGCCCGCTCGAGTTCGACCGCTCGACGCCGCGGCTCGTCGTGCCCGACACCGCGGAGAATCTCGAGCGGCTGTTCCTCGACAATCACTGGACGGATGGGTTGCCGATCGTGCTCCCCACGGAGGAGCGCGTGGCGGCCATGCTGGCAGCGACGCGTCGCAAGCCCGACGAGGTCGTCGGCCGGATGCGCTCGACCCACTTCCGCGAATACTGGCAATACACCGTCGAGAAGGTGGCGGTGAATGCGGTGATGGCGGGGGCGCGGCCCGAGTACTTCCCCGTGATTCTGGCCTTGGCCGCGACCGGGGTGACGGCGCGCGGTAGCAGTTCCAGTGCCGTGGCCACCATGGCCGTGGTGAACGGTCCGATCCGCCACGCCATCGGCATGAATTCGGGCACCGGCGCCATGGGGCCATACAACCACGCCAACGCCACCATCGGCCGCGCCTACGGCCTTCTGTCCCAGAACCTCCAGGGCGGGTCCGTCCCCGGGCTCAGCTACATGGGCAACCAGGGCAACAACTACGCGTACAACAGCCTCACCTTCGCGGAGAACGAGGAGCGGAGCCCGTGGGAGCCCTTCCACGTGCAGCGGGGCTTCAGGCCGGACGTCAGCACGGTGAGTGTTTTCACCGGCTGCCGTTCGACCGCGTTCACGCTGGGACTGCGGGAGAAACACTGGCGAGAGCACGTCCGCAATCTCCTGCGCGGCATGGACCCTCACGGGCCGCCGACCCTGCTGCTCGACCCCATCGCGGCGCGCCAGTTCATCGACCGGGGCGGTTTCACCAAGAAAGAGGCCCTGGTGGACTGGCTCTACGACACCGCCCGCATGCCGGCCGGCGAGTACTGGGACTACCAGCTCGTCCAGAACTACATCTACCCGCGGGCCACGTTCGGCGAGGAGCCGTGGGCGTCGAAGCTCCGTGCCGCCCCAGACGAGCTGATTCCGATGTTCCGGCGCGAGGATATCCACATCGTGGTCGTCGGTGGCGAAACCAACGGCTACTGGCGAATCATGGGCTGCACGTACCAGAACACCGTCTCTGTCGACGAACAAGGAGGGTTATAGTACGGCGCTATGAGCCAACCATTTGCCGGTCCACGCTTCGTCACGCTGCCTGAGATTCGCCGCGCTGCCCGAAAGCGCCTGCCTCGCGAGGCCTGGAACTTCGGGGCCGGCGGCACGGAGACGGAGACCACGCTCCGTCGCAACCGCCGCCACCTCGACCGTCTGGCAATCTACCAGAACGTGCTCGTCGACGTTCGCGAGATCGATCTCCGCACGACCTTTCTCGGCGTGCCGCTCGAGTGGCCGGTCGCCGTCGCGCCCATGGGCGGTCTCGTCCTCTTTCATCCGGAGGGCGACGTCGAAATGGCGCGCGGGGCGGGGAAGGGCGGGACGCTCCAGTGGCTGAGCGGCGCCACCGGATGGCCAGTGGAGGACGTCGCCAAGGTCGGCACGGCGGCTCAGATGTTCCAGCTCTACCATCACGGCGACCGCGGCTGGGTGAGTGAACTGCTGGCGCGGGTGGAGACCTCCGGGTATCAGTCGGTCGCGCTCACCGTCGACACCCAGCTCTACAGCCGGCGCGAGCGCGACATTCTGGCTCGCTGGAGCCCGCGCAAGGCCATGGAGATTGCTCCCAATCCGCGCGGGCCGAACCCCGAGTACCAGGCGCGCCTCACGTGGGACGACGTCGAGTGGCTGGTGAAGACCACGAAGCTGCCGGTAGGGCTCAAGGGGATCATGACGGTGCCCGATGCCCGCCGCGCGGTGGCGATGGGGGTGCGCCTGATCTGGGTCTCCAACCACGGAGGCCGTCAGCTCGACCAGACCCAGTCGGCCATTGAGGCTCTGCCGCTCATCGTCGATGCTGTCGCCGGTGCCGCCGAGATCGTGGTGGACGGTGGCTTCTCGCGTGGGACCGACGTGGTGAAGGCGCTGGCGCGCGGGGCGACCGTGGTTGCCGTGGGTCGGACGGCCCTGTGGGGACTCGCTGCCGATGGCGCTGATGGTGTAGCCCGGGCGATGGAGATCCTCCGAGAGGAAGTTCGCACCACGATGGGCCTCTGCGGCCGCACCAGGATCGCCGACCTCACCCCCGACCTGGTGTTTCGAGTGGACTAAGAAGATGGGGGCCCCCGAATGACCCCCCAAGCCCCCAGCACTCGGAGCGCCACGGCTTTGCCGGGGCGCTCCTCGATCTCCGCCAGGTTCTGAGGACCCGACGGCCCACTAGGCCCCACATCGCTGGGCCGGGGTGCTACTAGATTCTCACTGTTGCGCTAGCGGGACAGTTGCCGTCACGCAGGGCTGGTTGCCGAGGACGCGTGTCGTGTGGCCTTTGCCCGTGGTGTCCTCGACGAGCCGAGCGTCGCCGGGTCCGAAGGTGTGCTTGGAGCCGTCGCCCAGACCGATCTCGAGCTGGCCCGAGAGGACGATCACGAACTGACGGCGAGGGGCCGGGTGCCAGTCGAGGAACCGGCCGACCGGCCAGATGCTGAACGAGATCTGGGTCGCTGCGAGACCTTTGGTCCAGTCAGGCATCGCGCCGACGTCGATCGGCTCGATGTGGGCCTGTCCATCGCCGCCTGCGTAGAGTCGGAACGTCCCCATCCCTGCCTCCCGTGCGTGTCGTCAGAATCCTCGGGATGCTAGCACGGCCGGCGCTGGCCCTCGGCGCCATCATCTACCTCGCGGCCGCGGAAGGCCGGCGGGCCGAGGCCACCGTCTCGGGCAGGTGCCAGCCGCCCGTGGTGGGCTGGACAAGCAAGAGCTTAAGCGCCCGGGAAAGCGCGGGAAGCCGGCGAACTCTTGGAGTAGGATATCGGCACCCCGGCCAAGCTTCGAGGGTTCTCGAAGAGGAGATCCTCATGAGCACACAGGGCTTCCGGATGATTGCGTTGGAAGGGACGGCGCGCTCCCTCCGATTCCTCCCCGGCTTGCGCGTCGTTCCCACCTCGGGGCGCGGTCGCGAAACGGCCTGGTCATCGTTGGGCAATTCCTCCCCCGTTTGCGCAGGATCCCTACCATATCGCGCATATCGCGCACCAGGAGGAGACCCATGAGTCGACCGCTCTGGATCGCCACGATGATCGCCACGGCCGCTCTGTGGGCTCTCGCCGGTGCCTCGGGGGAAGCGGCCAAGCCGGAGGGGACGCTGACGGTGGCCGTCGCCACGTTCGGCAACGAGCGCTGGTTACCCTATCTCTACGTCGGGGCCGAGGATGTAGTCCTCAAGCCCATGTACGAGAATCTCCTGTCTCGCGACCCCAAGACCGGCGAATTGAGTCCCATGCTCGCGGAGCGCTGGAAGGTCGCTGACGGCGGCCGCACCTGGACGTTCTACTTGCGCAAGGGTGTCCACTTCCACGGCGGCCGCGGTGAAGTCACGGCGGAAGACGTCAAGTTCACCTTCGCCTCCGTCGCCAAGGAAGGCTCGGCCAATTCCCTGGCGCCGGAGTTCCGGCAGATCAAGAGCATGGAAGTCGAGGACCGGTACACCATCACCGTGCGCTTCGACAAGCCATCGGTGGTGTTCGGCAACAAGGTGACCCAGGGGCTGTTCGCGTCGTCGGCCTTTATCCAGTCCAAGCACCACATCGAGACCGCAGGCGAGCAAGGCGCGGAGCGGAATCCGGTGGCCACCGGTCCCTGGAAGTTCGTGGAGCACGTCCGCGGCGATCGCATCGTGTACGAGGCGGTGGAGAACCACTGGCGGGCCACGCCCAACTTCAAGCGCCTGGTGATGCTGAAGGTGCCCGAGCCGGCCACCCGCATGGCGATGCTCCGCGCGGGCAGCGTCGACGTCATCGAGATCGGCGGCGAATACGTTGAGGAACTGAAAAAGGTCGGCGTACGGACGCTCCTCATGCCCAACGTGTCGTGGGTCTACGTCATCCTGGGCGGGCAATGGCCCACCAAGCCCACCTATGATCCCAAGGTGCCGTGGGCGCAGCCCGACGCGGAACGAGCCCGCAAGGTGCGCCTGGCGCTCAACCTGGCGGTGGACAAGCAGGCCATCATGCAGCGGGTGCTCGGCGGGCTGGGAACCGTGGTGGGCTCCTGGATGACGTACCCCAACGACCCGTGGGCCACTGAAGCCTTGAAGAAACCGTTGCCCTACGACCCAGCCAAGGCAAAGGCGCTGCTGGCGGACGGCGGCTATCCAAGCGGCTTCGAGGTGACCATGAACCTCACCGCGTGGCCGGGGCGAGGCTATCTCCCGGACGTCGGCGAGGCGGTAGCGACGTACTGGGAGAAGGTGGGCATCAAGGTCAAGCGGCGGCCGGTTGACCGGGCGGTGTTCTCGGCGGACTTCCGGGCGCGAGCCTACGCGGGAGTTACGCTGGCGTATGCCGCTCCGCTGGTCGCTCCCGAACCCTGGGAGGTCATGATCCGAGGGGGCCATAGCAAGGCTGCCCTGAATCTCTTCATGGAGCATCCCAGGCTGGACGAGTTGATCGACCGTCTCGCCATCCAGCCCAACCACGCGGAGCGCGTGCGCATCATGCGCGAGGAACTGGGACCCTGGCTCTACGAGTACGTCCCCGGCGTCGCCATCGGGGCCGCCCATGCCATCGCCGGGGTGGGGCCGAAGGTGGGGGAATGGCCGCTGATCCCCGGCCACATGGGGTTTCACAACTGGGAGTATGTGACGCGCGCCCGCTAGGCCGTCGAAGGGGCTTCGACGGCCCCTTCCGAGTCCCCCCCGGAAGGATTGTGGCGGCATGCGCCGCTCGGGCCTGCCCGCAAGGAGGGAGTTATGAGGCAGCGGTTCTGGATCACCGCGTTGATCGTGGCGGCCTCCCTGTGGGTTGCCATCGCGGCGCCCTGGGCAGCTGCCCGGCCAGAGGGGACGCTGACGGTGGCGGTGGCCACCTTCGGCAACGAGCGCTGGTTGCCCAGTCTCTACGTCGGGGCCGAGGACATCGTGCTCAAGCCCCTATGGGAAAACCTGTTGTCTCGCGACGCCAAGGGCAACCTGATCCCCATGCTGGCCGAGCGGTGGGAGGTCGCGGACGGGGCACGGACCTGGAAATTCCACCTCCGCAAAGGGGTGCGCTTCCACAACGGGTCGGAAGTGACGGCCGAGGACGTCAAATTCACCTTCGCCTCAATCGCCAAGGAAGGCTCCGCCAATTCCATGGCGCCCGAGTTCCGCACGATCAAGAGCATGGAGGTCGAGGGGCCGTACACGATCACCCTGCGCTTCGACAAGCCGTTCGTGACCTTGGGCAACCGGGTCACGCAAGGATTGTTCGCCTCCGTCGCCTATATCCAGTCCAAGAAACATATCGAGACCGCCGGCGAGCAAGGGGCGGAGCGTCAGCCCGTCGGCACCGGGCCCTGGAAATTCGTGGAGCACGTCCGCGGCGATCGCATCGTCTACGAGGCGATGGACAACCACTGGCGAGCGGTGCCTCACTTCAAGCGGCTGGTGTTCGTGAAGGTGCCCGAGCCCGCCACCCGCATGGCCATGTTGCGCGCAGGCAGCGCCGACGTCATCGAGATCGGCGGCGAGTACTTGGACGAGCTGAAGAAGGTCGGAATGCGGACGCTCGTCATGCCCAACGTCGCCGCCGTGTGGGTGATCCTCGGCGGGCAGTGGCCGACCAAACCGAGCTACGACCCAAAGGTGCCCTGGGCGCAGCCCGACGCCGAGCGTGCGAAGAAGGTGCGCCTGGCCCTTAACCTTGCCGTGGACAAGAAAGCGATCATCGAGCGGGTGCTCGGCGGGGTGGGAACGCCCGTCGGGACGGTGAACTACTACCCCTCGGACCCCTGGATCTCGGACGCCCTGCTGAAACCGGTTCCCTACGACCCCCCGAAAGCGAAGGCGCTGCTCGCGGAGGCGGGCTATCCCAATGGCTTCGAGGTCACCATGAACCTGACCGCCTGGCCGGGCAGAGGATATCTGCCCGATGTGGGCGAGGCGGTGGCGACCTACTGGGAGAAAGTGGGCCTCAAGGTCAAACGGCGGCCCGTGGACCGGGCGGTGTTCTCGGCGGATTTCCGGGCGCGGTCGTATGCGGGAGTGACGCTGGCCTACGCCGGGCCGATCATCGCCCCGGAGCCCTGGGAGCTGTTCGCGCGCATCGCCCAGACGAAGTCGGCGGTGCATCTGCTGGTGGAGCATCCCAAGCTCGACGCGTTCATCGAGCGCCTGGGGGCGGAACCGAACGCCGCCGAGCGAACCCGGATCATGCGCGAGGAGATGGGGCCGTGGCTCTATGAGTACATGCCGGCGGTCAGCATCGGGGCGACGCACTCGATTGCCGGCGTGGGGCCGAAGGTGGGGGAATGGCCCTTGATCCCGGGTCACATGGGGATCCACAACTGGGAATACGTGACCCGGGCCAGCAAGTGACGACCCGCAGGTGACGATATGTGGCGATATCTGACGGGACGGTTGCTGCAGACGGTGCTGAGCATGCTGGTGGTGATCAGCATCGTCTTCGTCTTGACCCGCCTCTCGGGCAACCCCGTCCATCTGCTGCTGGACGTGAATGCCACCGAGCGCGATCAGGAGATCCTGATGCGCCACCTGGGTCTCGACCAGCCGCTGCCCGTCCAATACGGGATTTATGTGAAGAACATCCTCCTGGGTGATTTCGGGAAGTCCGTGCTCACCCGGAGGCCGGTTGCGGAGCACATCTGGGAACGCCTGCCCGCCACCGTCGAGCTGGGCTTCGTGGCCATGTTTCTCAGCGTCCTCATCGGTGTCCCCCTGGGCATGTACTCCGCCGTGCGCCGAGGCAGGCCCCTGGACAGCGGGGCGCGGGTGTTCGCCGTGCTCGGACAATCCATGCCCGCGTTCTGGCTGGGTCTCATGCTGATCCTCTTCTTCGCCGTCGTGCTGGGAGTGCTGCCCGCCGGCGGCCGAGGAGGCCTTCCGCACCTCATCCTCCCGGCCTTCACCTTGGGTTACTTCACCTCCGCCGCCATCCTGAGATTGACCCGCTCGGCCATGCTGGAGGTGCTCGGATCCGACTACATCAAGTTCGCCCGGCTGAAGGGACTGCACGAGCAGGTGGTGCTCTGGAAGCACGGTCTGAAGAACGCCCTGCTTCCGGTCATCACCTTCGCCGTCATGCTCTTCGTGCAATTCCTGGGCGGCGCCGTGGTCACCGAGACGGTGTTCGCCTGGCCGGGGCTGGGACGGCTGATCCTGGAGTCCATCACCACGCGCGACTACCCCATCGTACAGGCGGGGGTGCTGGTGCTGAGTGCCCTCTATCTGGGTGGGAATCTCTTCGTAGACCTGCTGTATAGCTACCTCAACCCGAGAATCCGCCATTCCACCGCTGCGGGCTGATTGACGAACGCCGCCAAGGAGACGAGACCATGACGGATACGCCCTCGGTGGCGGGTCGACGACAGCTCCCCTGGTTCGCGGGCGTGATCCTCTCCGCGTTGGTCCTGACCGCGGCGTTTGCGCCCGTCCTTGCCCCACACAGCCCGACGGAGGGCGACATCACCCAGAGATTGATCCCGCCCGTCTGGATGGAACGAGGCGACTGGGCCCATCCGCTGGGGACGGATCGCTTCGGGCGCGATGTGTTGAGCCGCATCATCTATGGCAGTCAGATTTCCCTCGCCGTATCCCTGATCGCCATCTTCGTGGCGGGCACCGTGGGTACGGTGCTCGGCCTGGTCTCTGGGTATCGCGGCGGCCTGACCGACACCGTGCTCATGCGGCTGACCGACATCGGACTGTCGTTGCCGACGATCCTGATCGCGGTGGTGCTGGTCGCGGTCTCCGAGCCCAGCTTCCGCAACGTCGTCCTGGTCATCGCGCTCTTGCTCTGGCCGCGCTTCGCGCGGCAGATGCGGGGGGAAACCCTGGCCATCAAGGAGCTCGATTTCGTGGCGCTGGCCGTGGTGGCCGGGCGCTCGAAAGCCTGGATCATCCGGCGCCACATCTTCCCCAACGTGGTACCTACCCTGCTGGTAATCGCCACCCTGCAGGTGGGCTACGTGATTCTCCTGGAGGGGACGCTGAGCTTCCTGGGCGTGGGGGTGCCGCCACCCAGCCCGGCCTGGGGGCTGATGATCGCCGACGGCCGCGGGTTCCTCGCCACCGCCTGGTGGATCTCGCTCTTTCCCGGCCTGGCGATGCTCTTGACCGTGCTGGCGGTCAACCTCATGGGCGACTGGTTGCGCGACCACCTCGACCCCAAGCTGCGGCAACTCGGCGGGCGCCCGCTGGTGCTGGAATCACCGGCCGCCGAACCGGCTGGACACGCTGTCGCAGAGGGTCCGGCGCGGCGCGCGGCGGCTGCGGGCGGCGGGGGATAGGACTCGGCGTTCGTTCGACGACCTGAACCTCAAACCAGGTTGGGAGACTTGTCAT
>JBKPAK010000141.1:0-17304 GCA_046726415.1 Candidatus Methylomirabilota bacterium | reverse complement strand
CCGAGCGATGCGGGTCATCCCCGCCTGAGGTAGGGAGGATCGATGAAGATCGCCAAGGTCGAGTCGCTGCACGCCGACGCCGGACGGCGCAACTTCGATTTCCTGAAGATCACCACCGACGACGGACTCGTGGGCTGGAGCGAGTACAACGAGTCGTTCGGGGGACCCGGGGTGGCCACGGTCATCGACCGCCTCGCTCCGAGCATCATCGGCAAGGATCCCCGCGCGTATGAGTCGCTGGTGGCCCTCATGTACGCAGTGCGCCGGCAGGCGAGCGGTGGCGTCATCCAGCAGGCCATCGGGGCCATCGAGAACGCGCTCCTCGACATCAAGGCCCGAGCGCTCGGCATCCCCGTGTACGCGCTGCTGGGAGGCCCCGTGCGCGATCGCATCCGGCTCTACTGGTCGCACTGCGGCACCTATCGGCTGGCCTGGCACCAGGACATGCAGCTCCCGCCGTTGCGCACGCTCGACGACGTGAGGCAGGCTGGTCGCGACGTGGTGGCGCGTGGCTTCACCGCGCTCAAGACCAACGTCTTCCTCCTGGGCGCCGATCCGCAGCTCCACTCGCCGGGCTTCGCGCGTGGCCAGAGCTTCCCGGAGCTGAACGCGGAACGCCATATCCTCCGGGCGATGCGCGAGGAGCTGGCCGCCTTTCGCGAGGGCGCGGGACCGGACGTGGACATCCTGGTCGACCTCAACTTCAACTTCAAGACGGAGGGCTTTCTCAAGATGGCCCGGGCCATGGAGCCCTTCGACATCTTCTGGGTGGAGATTGACACGCGCGATCCCAAGGCCCTGCACTACATCCGCAGCCACACGGCCATTCCGGTGGCCTCCTGCGAATGCCTCTTCGGCCGGCGGGACTATCGGCCGTACCTCGAGAACTATTCGGTGGACGTGGCCATCATCGACACCCCCTGGAACGGCGTGGCGGAGTCCGTGAAGATCGCGGCCATGGCCGACGCCTACGAAATCAACGTGGCCCCACACAACTTCTACGGTCACCTCGCCACCATGATGAATGCGCATTTTTCGGCGCTGGTCCCGAATTTCCGGATCATGGAGATCGATCCCGACGTCGTGCCCTGGCACGACGATCTCGTCACCCACAAGCCCGAGATCAAGGATGGCCACCTCATCCTCTCCGCGCGGCCGGGCTGGGGCACGGAAGTCGACGAGGAGGCCGTGCGCGCGCACCCGCCGAAGAACCGCTGACGGCAGTGGCGCTCGCGCTGGTTGTCGCGTATCCTGGGTGGCGTCTGGTCCGATCGTCGGTTCATCGCGAGCCTGCCGCTTCTCCCAGACCGCGTGTCCCCGCCGCATCTTCCGCATCGCGGGCCGTGTTGCACTCTCCCGCGGAAGACTGAACGGGCCCAGATGCGCCTCGGACAAGGACACGCCTCACTATGTCGTTCACATCGTTCGACCTCCACCCGGATCTCCTGCGCGCCCTCGACGATCTGTCGTTTGCGGTGCCGACGCCGATCCAGAAGGAAGCCATTCCTCCGGCGCTGGCCGGCCGCGACGTCATGGCCTCGGCGCCCACCGGCAGCGGCAAGACGGCCGCGTTCCTGCTGCCGATCCTCCACCGGGCCATCGGGCGCCCCCGTGGCACCACCCGCGCGCTCATCGTGGTTCCGACGCGGGAGCTGGCCGCGCAGATCGACGCCCATCGGCGCCAGCTCGCGAGGCGCGCCAGCATCGCCGGAGCCGCCGTCTTCGGGGGTGTGAGCATGGAGCCCCAGAAGCGGGCGTTCCGGCAGGGCGTCGACGTTCTCGTCGCGACCCCCGGACGTTTGCTGGACCACGTGCGCTTCCCCTACGCACGGCTGACCGGACTCGACATCCTCGTCCTCGATGAGGCAGACCGGATGCTCGACATGGGCTTCTTGCCGGACGTGCATCGGATCCTGACACAGCTCCCGGCGCGCCGGCAGACGCTGCTCTTCTCCGCCACCATGCCGCCGCCGATCGTAGCCCTCGCCCGCGAGATGCTCCGCAATCCGGTGGCCGTCAACGTGGGACGCTCCGCCGCTCCCGCCGTCGGCATCACCCAGACCGCCTATCCCGCACCGCGCGAGCTGAAATCGAGGCTGCTCCTGGAGCTGCTCAAGCGTCCCGAGGTGCGCAGCGTGCTCGCATTCACGCGCACGAAGCACCGCGCCAACCGGCTGGCCGAGTTCCTCCTGCGGCACGGGATCACCTCGGACCGGATCCACAGCAACCGCAGCCAGGCTCAGCGCACGCGGGCTCTGTGGCAGTTCAAGACGCGCCGCCTACGGGTCCTCGTCGCCACCGACATCGCCGCGCGCGGCATCGACATCAGCGCGCTTAGTCACGTGCTGAACTTCGACGTCCCGGGGAGTGCCGAAGACTACGTCCACCGCGTGGGACGGACGGCGCGGGCCGAGGCCCTGGGCGACGCCTGGACCCTCGTCTCGCCCGACGAGGAAGCAGCGCTGCGCGCCATCGAACGTGCGCTCCGACTCCGTCTCGAACGGGTGATGCTTCCGGGGTTTGACTACGCGACGAGGCCGGCCGAACGGCTCGAGGTGCCCTTCGCGGAGCGCATCACCGCGATGCGGGCGCCACGGGTGCGCGGGCGCGCGGCGTCCCGGTACAGTGGGGACAGGCGGGGCGTCGTCGGCCCGATGTAAAACAGAAGCCGCCGCCCCGCGGTACCATGCCGGCGTGACCGCTGGCACGGTCTCCGACGCGCCCCTGTCCCCTGCTCGACGGTGGGCCATCACCCTCTCCGTGATGATGGTCACCGTCATGCAGGTCCTCGACACCAGCATCACGAACGTGGCGCTGCCCCACATGCAGGGATCCCTCTCGGCCGGGGTGGAGGAGATGTCCTGGGTCATCACCTCGTATCTGGCGGCCAACGCGGTCGTCATTCCAGCCACCGGCTGGCTCTCCGCCCGCTTCGGGCGGCGGCGCTTCTTCCTGATCTGCACGGTGCTCTTCACCACGAGCTCGTTCCTCTCCGGCATCGCGCCGACCCTCGAGTTCCTCGTGGCCATGCGGATCCTCCAGGGGCTCGGCGGCGGACCGGTCATTCCGATGGCGCAGGCGATCATGTGGGAGATCTTCCCCCTGCGGCAGCGCGGGACGGCCATGGCCGTGTGGGGCGTGGGCATCATGATGGCCCCCATCTTGGGCCCGACGGTCGGCGGATGGATCGCCGACAACTGGTCTTGGCGCTGGATCTTCTACATCAATCTGCCCATCGGCGTCGCGGGTTTCCTGATGGCCAGCACCTTTCTCTTCGACGCCTCCTTCGTGAAGCGCCCGGGGCGCGTCGATGCCCTCGGCCTCGCCTTCATGATCCTGGGCTTCGGCTTCCTCCAGCTCATGCTCGATCTCGGCGAGAAGGAGGACTGGTTCGACTCCGGCCTCATCGTCGCCCTCACCATCTTCGGGACCGTCGCCCTGGTCGCATTCATCATCCGCGAGTTGACGGCGGCCGAGCCGATCCTGGACCTCACCGTGTTCTGGGACCGCAACTTCGCGCTGGGCACGGCGACCATTGCCCTCGTCGGACTGGGCATGAATTCGGGCATGCTCCTGGTGGCCCTGTACACCCAGAAGATGCTCGGGTACGACGCCTGGACTTCAGGCCTTGTCCTCGCCCCCGGAGGATTGGGCACGATGATCGCGCTCCTGATTTCCGGGCGACTGGTGGCGCGTATGGACCAACGGCTGATGCTGGTTTTCGGCTGTGTCCTGAACGCCATCGCCCTCACCATGATGACGAATCTCACGCTGACCATGGACTACTGGAGCCTGGCCTTCCCGCGATTCCTCCAGGGCTTTTCCATGGGCTTTACCTTCCCTCCGCTGCAGACCTTGGCCCTCGCCACCATCCGCATCGAGCGCCTGGGCAACGCCACCGCGGCCTACAACGTGGTCCGCAACATCGGCGGCAGTACCGGGGTGGCCCTGGCCACCACCCTGCTCGCCCGGCGCAGCCAGCAGCACCAGTCACAGCTGGCGAGTCACCTGCACGCCTGGAGCCTGGACACTACGGGTCGGTTGCAGGACTTGACGGAACACTTCATGAGTCACGGAGCGGATTCGTTCACGGCAACCCGGCGCGCCATGGCCATGCTCTATCGCAGCCTCGTTCAGCAGGCCCAGGTGCTGGCCTACATGGACGAATTCTGGCTGCTCTCCATCATCTCCCTGGCGATCCTGCCCCTCATTCCGTTCATGCGGCGCGTGCGGACGGAGCAGAACGAGCGCGCGCGTCAGCGCCCGACCCGCGAGGAGCCGACGACGGCGTCGGTAGAGTGAGCGGGGAGATCCTTGGACCTCGACGGGGCCCCGCCTTGACGGCCCGCCTCGGTTCTCACTACGCTGTCGCGTCGTGAGCGAATTGCTCGAGGCCGTCGAAGTCGCCACGGCGTTGGCCCCTGAGGCCGCGGTCATCTGGCTCCACGGTCTCGGCGCCGATGGGCACGACTTCGAGCCGATCGTTCCCGAGCTGGCTCTCCCGCCAGCGCTGGCGGTGCGCTTCGTCTTCCCCCACGCGCCCATGCAACCCGTCACCATCAACGGTGGCTGGGTGATGCGGGCCTGGTACGACATCCGCGACGACGGCGGGGTACGCCGCGAGGACGGCCCCGGGGTGCGCGCCTCGCAAGGGCGGATCGAGGCTCTCATCGCGCGCGAGCGGGCGCGCGGCGTGGCTTCCGATCGGATCGTTCTCGCCGGCTTCTCGCAAGGCGGGGCCATGGCCCTCCATACGGGGCTGCGCCACCCCGAGCCCCTCGCCGGCATCATGGCGCTGTCGTGCGCCCTGCCGCTCGCTGAGAGCCTGGCCGCTGAGGCGAGCCCGGCCAACCGCAACGTCCCGATCTTCATGGCCCACGGCACGGAGGACCCTCTCATCCCGCTCGCCCGAGGCGGCCAGGCGCGCGATCTTCTCCGGCAGCTCGGCTATCGCGTGCACTGGCGCGAGTACCCCATTCCACACGCGGTGTGCGCCGACGAGATCCGTGACCTCGCCGCCTGGCTCGCCGTGGTGCTGCGAGCCGGGCAGCGCCCGACGTGAGCGCGATCGAGCAGCGTCCGTTCCATCTGCAAGGCAACTATGCGCCCGTCCTCGAGGAGGTCACCGCCCTTGACCTGCCCGTCGAGGGGACGCTCCCCATCGGGCTGCGCGGTCGCTACGTGCGGAACGGTCCGAATCCTCCCCAACCGGTATGGCTACGCCGTCTACACGGAGCGAGGGACCGGCGATCACACCGGCACGTCGATCGTCAAGTACAACCTGCAGCGCGGCATCGCCGAGGTCCACGAGTTCGGTCCAGGGCGCGTTCCCGGCGAGCTGGTGTTCGTGTCGGTGCCCGAGGGGAAGGGTGAGGACGACGGCTGGGTGCTCAGCTACGTCTACGACGTGGCCCGCGACAGGAGTGACCTCGTCCTCCTGGAGGCGTCGCGCTTCACCGCACCGCCGGCGGCCCTTGTGCGTCTTCCCCAGCGGGTGCCCTTCGGCTTTCACGGCAGCTGGATCCGCGAGTGACCGACGGTTCTCCCACAAAGACCGCATGGTACGATCGACCCGATGAGCGAGCCGACGCGGAGCGCGAACTTCATCCGCACCCTAGTGGCCGAGGACGTGCGGGTCAATCGCTGGGGAGGCCGGGTGGTGACGCGGTTTCCTCCCGAACCCAATGGCTACCTGCACATCGGCCACGCCAAGGCCATCTGCCTGAATTTTGGCCTCGCTGACGAGTTCGGGGGCCGCTGCCATCTGCGCTTCGACGACACCAACCCCACCAAGGAGAGCGTGGAGTACGTCGAGTCGATCAAGGAAGACGTGCGCTGGCTCGGCTTCGATTGGGGGGTCCACCTCTACTACGCCTCGGACTACTTCGAGCAGCTCTACCAGTGGGCCATCCAGCTCATCGAGGCGGGCAAGGCCTACGTCGACGATCTGAGCCCCGACCAGATGCGGGAATACCGCGGCACCCTCACCGAGCCTGGCCGGGATAGCCCGTACCGGAATCGCTCGGTGGCGGAGAATCTCGACCTCTTCGCCCGCATGCGGGCCGGTGAGTTCGAGGACGGGACGAAGACCTTGCGGGCCCGGATCGACATGGCCGCGCCGAACCTGAACCTGCGCGATCCCGTGATGTACCGCATTCGCCGCACCTCGCACCATCGGACGGGCGACACCTGGTGCATCTATCCGATGTACGACTGGGCGCACGGGCAGAGCGACTCCCTCGAGGGCATCACCCACTCCATCTGCACCCTGGAGTACGAGGATCACCGCCCGCTCTACGACTGGTACCTCGACGCCCTCGGCATCTATCACCCTCAGCAGATCGAGTTCGCCCGGCTAAAGCTGAGCCACACGGTGATGAGCAAGCGGAAGCTCCTGGAACTGGTGGAGGCCCGCCACGTGTCCGGGTGGGACGACCCGCGCATGCCAACCATCGCCGGCCTTCGGCGGCGCGGCTACACGCCGGAGGCCATCCGCGATTTCTGCGAGCGCATCGGAGTGGCCAAGGCCGACAGTCTGGTAGACGTCGGCCTGCTCGAGCACTGCCTGCGTGAGGACCTGAACCGGCGCGCTCCCCGCGCGATGGCCGTGCTGCGTCCGCTGCGGCTGGTCATCGACAACTATCCCGAAGGGCAGGTGGAGGAACTCGAGGCCATCAACAACCCCGAGGACCGGGCCGCCGGCACGCGCCGCGTGGCCTTCTCACGCGTCGTCGATATCGAGCGGGACGACTTCCGCGAGCATCCGCCCAAGAAATACTTCCGCCTCTCCCCTGGCACCGAGGTTCGGCTCCGCTACGCCTACCTGGTCCGCTGCACGAGCGTCGTCAAGGACCCGGCCACGGGCGACATCGCGGAGGTTCACGCCACCTACGATCCCGCCACGCGTGGTGGCGATGCGCCCGACGGCCGCCGGGTCAAGGGCACGCTTCACTGGGTGTCGGCCGCTCACGCCGTGGATGCCGAGGTGCGGCTCTACGACCACCTGTTCACCGCGCCGCGGCCGGACGAGGAGGAGGACTGGCAGGCTGCGCTCAATCTCGGTTCGCTGGAGCGGCTCACCGGCTGCAAGCTGGAAGCGAGCCTGGCTGGCGCCGCCCCGGGGAGTCGCTATCAGTTCGAGCGCAACGGCTACTTCTGCGTGGACTCCGATGCGACCGCCGCCCACCTCGTGTTTAACCGCACAGTCTCCCTGCGAGACTCCTGGGCCAAGATCGACCAGTCGGTGTAGTGGAGGGGCCGCGTGCCCCGCCAGGTCCCCTCGTTGGCCCGCGGCGCGACCGCGGTCCCACCTTTCGTCCGTCAACGGCGGGTCTTGATCTCCGAGGCGATGTCGCGGCTGACCGCGGCGAGAAGCCGACTCTGCGCGGCCACCAGCGCGACGTGGCTGGGCCCGGTGACCGCCTCGCTGAGGTTGACCGCGCGCAAGACCAGCTCCTTGCCGCTTGGGTCGAGCAGCCGCCAGCGGGCGTTGAGGACGGCGGGGCCGCCGAGCGGTCCATCGAAGCGGAGGATCTCCACGGTGACCCGGTATTGAACCGTCCAGGGCGTGCGCCACGGGAAGATCGCCACCGCGTCGGTGGGGATCATGGTGGAGAGATTCTCGGCGAGCACCCGCGGCACGCCATCCCGCAGCGGCTCCGCCCAATGGTGATCGCCGGAGAGCCTGACCTCGTCGCTCCCCGTGCGCAAGACGATCGGCGACCGATCGAGGTAGGCGGGAATGGCCACCGGTCCCACGCCGACCACGGGTCCCGCCGCCGGGCCGGAGGAGACGAGCGGCGAGGCCGCCGAGAGCAAGTAGGATTTCGGTGGCGGCGATGCGGACAAGCACGCTCCTGCCCCCACGACGACGAGAAGCGCGACCGCGACCGTGCGCGCAACGAAAGATGGCGCCATCAGTTCCTCGGCCCTCCCCGGCCGAACAGCAGCAGGTTCGGCTGGCGGTCGATCTCCTCGCTGAGGATTCGCAGAGAGCCAGCCGTCCGGGCCAGCTGCTCGAGGGCCTCGGCGAGTTGATAGCCGAGCGGGGAGTTGCCGTCGAGAACTCCGTCGACCTGACCGAGTGCCGTCTCGGCCTTTCGCATGGCGCCCTGGGCCGTATCGGCGGCGTGGCGGAGGGCCACCATCGTGGGACCGATCTGCTCGTCGAGCCGCTGCAGAGTGCGCTGCGCATCCTGCATCAGGACCCGGGCGGAGTCCGACGTGGCGCCGAGGTTCGTGGCCAGCGGCCCCACCTGGGTATCGACGTCCTGGACCAGCCGGCGGACGTCTCGCCCGACCCCGTCCATCGTCTGCTGGGCCTGGTCGAGCGTCCGCACCAGGGACGTCACCGCGGGGTCGATCTTGGAGTTCAGGTTCGTGATGAGCGTCCGAGCCTGCTTCAAGGTGACATCGGCGGATGTGAGAGCGCGGCGGATCTCGGGCGAGCTGACGAGCTTGTCGACGCCGTCGATCGTTCGCGCCGCCGACTCGACGATCTGCTTGAGGGGCAGTTGCTCCAGCTCGGTCATGATCTTCTTCATCTGGTCCTGCACCTGAGCGAGGGCGGTGGGAATGGTGGGGATCTCGCAGTAGTCGGGGTCGACGCCGGTCAGCTTCACGGGGGTGTCCGGATAGTAGTCGAGCCCCACGTAGAGCTGTCCCGTGATCAAGCTCTGCAGCTGGAGCTGGCCCCGGAGCCCGTTCTGGACGGCATCGTGGATCGAGCCCTCGACGCCAGCCCGGGTGACGTCCCGGGGCAGGCCCTGGATGCGCGAGGGATCGATCTGAACGAAGACGACGATGAGCGTGGTGTTGCTGCGGAGCTGGATGCTGGAGACCGTGCCGAGCTGGACACCGCGGAAGCTCACTGGAGAGCCCACCGTCAGCCCCGCCACGCTGCCGTCGAACGCCATGACGCACGTCACGGGTCGCTTGAACCATGCACGGCCGCCGACGACGAGGACCACGCACACCGCGAGGGCGATGCCGCCCAGCACGAACACCCCGATCAAGGTCGGGCTCGCGCGCTTCGCCATCCCTCGTCCGTCCTCTCTCCTCAGCGCGCCGCGGCCGCCGGCTGTCCGCGGGTGAGGAAGGCGCGCACCTTGGGATCGGTCGATTCGGCCAGCAGGCGCCTGGGATTTCCGCGGGCGATCATGGTGCGCGTCTCGGCATCCAGGAAGACCGCGTCGTCGCCGATGGCGAAGATGCTCGCCAGCTCGTGGGTCACCACCACCACCGTGCAGCCCAGACTGTCTCGCAGCTCCAGAATCAGATCGTCCAGCAGCCGCGAGCTGATGGGATCCAGGCCCGCCGACGGTTCGTCCAGGAACAGGATATCGGGGTCGAGCGCCATGGCCCGCGCCAGCCCCGCCCGCTTCTGCATGCCGCCGCTGATCTGCGAGGGATAGAACTCCTCGAAGCCGGCCAGGCCCACCAAGGCGAGCTTCAGCGCGGCCACCTCGTCGACCTGGGCCGGGGTCAGATCGGTGAACTCGTCAAGCGGCAATCCCACGTTCTCGGACAGCGTCATGGAGCTCCACAACGCCCCGCTTTGATAGAGCACACCGAAGCGCCGAGTGAGCCGCTCGCGGTCGGTGTCGTCGGCCCGCCACAGGCTGACGCCGCCGAAGAAGACGTCGCCTCGGAGGGGCGCTATCAGTCCGATCATCACGCGAAGGACCGTGCTCTTTCCGCAGCCACTGCCCCCCATGACGATAAAGATCTTGCCGCGCTCGACCTCGAAGTCGAGGTCGTGCTGGACGACGAAGGTGCCATACCCCACGTCCAGGTCCCGCACGGCAATGGCGACCGGCGAGTTCGGCGATTCAGATTCCGAGCGCATTGAGCACCACCGCGAAGATCCCCTCCGCCACCACGATCAGGACGATGGCCGTCACCACGGCCGAGGTGGTGGCCAGACCCACGTCGGCGGCGCTGCGGCCGCTTTGCATACCGCGTAAGCAGCCCGAGAGCGCCACCAGGACGCCGAACACCGAGCCCTTGATGATACCCAGAAAGAAGTTCGTCAGGGGATTCAAGGCGTGGGAGGTGCGATTCAGGTATTGACTGAACTCGAGATCGAGCATCGTCACGCCGACGAAGGCGCCACCCAAGATGGCCAGGACGTCGGAATAGACCGTCAGAATCGGCATCATGGCGATGAGGGCCAGCATCCGCGGCAGGACGAGAAAATCCATCGGCGGGATGCCCATGGTGGTGAGCGCGTCGATCTCCTCGTTGACGCGCATGGTGCCCAGTTGGGCCGCAAAGGCCGCGCCGGTACGACCAGCCATGATGATTCCCGTCATCAGACATCCCATCTCGCGGGTGACCGCGACGGCCACGAGGTCGGCTACGAGAATCTGGGCGCCGAAGGTGCGCAGCTGCACCGCGCCCATGAAGGCCAGGATGAGACCCACCAGAAAGCTGATGAGGGTCACGATGGGCAAGGCGCGAGGGCCGCACTCCTGGATGACCGCGAAGAAATCCACCCAGCGGAAGTTCGCCTTGCCGCGAAACAGGCGCACCAACGCTAGCACCACCTCGCCGACGAACCGCACGAAACCGACGGCGCTCGCCCAGACGACGAGATAGGTGAGGCCGAGCCGGGCCAGCCATCCGGGGGGACTTGAGTCCGTCTCCGCCTTGGTTTCGGGCACGGCGGTGGCGAGCGCGATGAGCCGATTGACCCCGCCGGGGGGAAGGCCCTCGCGGTCCACCACGATTCCACGAGCCTCGCAGCGCTGGAGGACTTTCATGGCGAAGGCGACGAACCCGGTGTCCCAGGCGACCACGTCGCTGGCGTCGAGCACGACTCGCCGCAGGCCGGTACTGTCGGCAAGGGCGCGCTCGACCTCGTCTGGTGGAGGGAGTCGATCTTGGAGTCGCCACGTCCCGGCGAAGCGGATCCGCAGCATGTCGGGGGCAGGACGGTCGAGATTGAGCTCCCAGCCTCGGCCCGTAGGGCTGGACACGGCCACGGAACTACGAATAGCATGAGTCCGGCGTCCCTGTCCCTTTCGGGCCCCAGCGTCGCCTCAAGCCATGGCTTCACTCCGGCGTTTGGCGCTCGGCATCGCTCTGGCGCTCGTCCTTCCTGGCGTTGGTGAGTCCGCCGAGGGCGCCGGCCATCAGCATTTCGGCCCGCTGCTGTTTGCCGTGGCCATGCTGGTCCTCGCCGCCAAGGTGGGAGGAATCCTCGCGGAGCGGACGGGCCAGCCCGCGGTCCTGGGCGAGCTCGTCGCCGGGATTGGTCTGGGCAACCTGGCGTTCCTCGTGCCGGGGATGGAAGAGCTGGGCAAGACCAGACTGGGCATGCTTGCCCGCGGTGAGGTCGGGCTGATCTTCGCAGGTATCGGCGCGGGCTTGACGCTCGACGGGGCGCCGATCCTGGGGCGGGATCTCTTCTCCGCCATCGTTCTCGTCGTGCTGGTGACGACCTTACTGGCGCCGGTGGGGCTGCGCGTGGTCTTCGCGCGCGTGCGGACCTGGCGCGACGCGGGGGCCGCTCCCTGACCGCCAGGAACAGGGGCCCGGCCGGGCTCACCGACGGCAACGACGCCCCGATGTCGCCCCCCGGTGCTGACTTGCTTGCGGCGCCAGGGAATCGTACAAACAATTCTGTGGCCGCATCCGAGCCTCCCGTCCCCGCGCGAGTCGTCAGCATCCACGCCCACCCCGACGACCAGGAGTTCACCGTCGCCGGGACCTTGGCCAAGTGGGCGGGCGCCGGCAGCATCGTCGTCAGCGTCTGCATCACCAGCGGGGGCGCCGGCTCCAACGAATTTACGCCTCTCGATATGACACGCGACGCCCTGGTGTCCGTCCGCGAGGACGAGCAGCGCCAGGCGTGCCAGGTCTTGGGGATTCACGAGGTTGTGTTCCTGCGTTACGAGGACGGCATCCTGGAACCCTCCATCGCCTTGCGCCGGGACCTCACGCGCGTCATCCGCCGCTATCGCCCGGAGGCCGTCGTGTGTGGCGACCCCACGATGCGCTTCTACGGCAACGGCTACATCAATCATCCGGACCACCGCGCGGCGGCCGACGCCGCCCTGGACGCCACCTATCCATCGGCGGAGACCCGTCTGATCTTCCCCGAGCTGCTCGTCGAGGGGCTCGAGCCGCACCAGGTGCAGAGCGTGTTCATCCACGGCGTCCGCCGCCCCGACACGTACATCGACATCTCGGACACGCTCCCCATCAAGCTGGCGGCGCTGAGGGAGCATCGCAGCCAGATGGGCACCTGGGACCCGACCGACATGGTCACGCAATGGGCTCGCGACCAAGGAAAGGCGCGCGGTCTCACCGCCGCCGAGACCTTCCGGCTCATACATCTGCGCGAAGCGTAGTGCGCCCGCGGTCGCGCCGCAGGCCCGGGACCGCCCTGCCGCACGCCATCGGCGTTCGGCCCAGAGTCGCCCTGCCGCACGCCATCGCGCTCGATGTCGGCGGGACGTTCACCGACATCACCCTCCTCAACGCTCGCACCGGGCGGCTCGTCATCGCCAAAACCCCGACGACGCCGGCCGATCCGGCGCGGGGCTTTCTCGCGGGCATGACCAAGGCCCTCAGCCTGGCCGCCTTCGCTCCCGCCGACATCGCTCAGATCCTTCACGGCACTACCATCGCCACCAACGCCGTGCTCGAAGGCAAGGGCGTGGCCACGGGCCTCTTGACCACGGCCGGATTCCGCTACGTCCTCGAGATCGGGCGCCACGATATTCCGCGACACGCCAACATGTTCGCCTGGCAGAAGCCGCCTCGGCCGGTGCCACCCGAGCTGATCTTCGAGATTCCGGAGCGCCTCGCGGTGACCGGCGCCGAGCTGGAGCCGGTGGACGAGGCGGCCGTGCGCCAGGCGGCGCGGCGGCTTCGCGAGAGCGGGGTGGCCGCGGCCGCCATCTGCTTCCTGCACAGCTACGCCGAGAGCGCGCACGAACGCCGCGCGCGAGAGATCGTCCTAGCCGAGTTGCCCGAGTGCGCCGTCGCGCTGTCCAGCGAGGTCCTCCCCGTCTTTCGCGAGTACGAACGCGCCATGGCCACCGTCCTCAATGCCTACGTGTTGCCCCTCGTGGGCGGCTACGTAGGGCGCCTGGAGACGGATCTGCAGGCGCGGGGCATCCACGCCCCGTTGCGCATCATGAAGTCCAACGGCGGAGTCATCGGCGCCGACGTGGTGCGCCGCCAGGCGATCTATACCGCGCTGTCGGGGCCGGCCGCGGGCGTCGTGGGAGCCCGTCTGATCGGCGAGGCCTCCGGCTTCCGCAACGTGATCTCCGTGGACGTCGGCGGGACGAGCGCTGACGTGTGCCTGATCCGCGACGGTGAGGCCGAAGTAACCTCGGAGGGGAACGTAGGCATCTGGCCGCTGCACGTCCCCATGATCGACGTGCACACCATCGGGGCCGGCGGCGGCTCGGTGGCTCGCGTCGCCGAGGACGGCACCATCACCGTGGGTCCTCAGAGCGCGGGTGCCGTTCCGGGACCGGCCTGCTATGGCGCTGGCGGCGAGGACCCAACGGTCACCGACGCTCACCTCGTGCTCGGCCGCGTCCCGTCCTCCCTTGTGGGAGGCGAAATCCGCCTGGATGTCGAGGCCGCGCGCCGGATGATTCAAGACAAAATCGCCCGTCCGTTGGGTCTGTCGCTCGAGGCGGCGGCCAGTGGAATTCTCGCGATCGTCGACAACAACATGGTGGGGGCCATCCGGCTGGTCTCCGTCGAGCGCGGCCACGACCCGCGCGACTTCGCGCTCGTGCCCTTTGGAGGCGCCGGACCCCTGCACGGCGGTGCCCTCGCGGCCCTGCTGGGC
The DNA here is from genome assembly GCA_046726415.1 of Candidatus Methylomirabilota bacterium. GTDB lineage: Bacteria > Methylomirabilota > Methylomirabilia > Rokubacteriales > CSP1-6 > CAVWFS01. The sequence goes on along the minus strand of JBKPAK010000141.1, from coordinate 3,485 downwards.
ATGCGCACCATCGTGGTCCCGCGTCATCCCGGCGTCCTCTCGGCCCTGGGGCTCCTCGCTACCGACGTGCGCAACGACTACGCCCGCACCAGTCTCCAGAAGCCGCCCGACCACGATCGCGCAGCCATTGAAGCCGTCTACGCGGACCTCGAAGACCAGGCCCGCGCCTGGCTCACTGCCGAAGGCGTCTCCCCGCGCCAGCGGCGCCTTCGGCGGCTCGCCGACCTGCGCTACCGGCATCAGGGATTCGAGATCACCGTCCCCTGGGACGAGCCCGATCTCTCGGTCGACCGCCTCCTCCAGCGCTTCCACGACCGCCACCGCCGGCTCTACACCTACGCTCTGGAGGACGCGCCGGTGGAGATCGTGACCCTTCGCGTGCGCGCGACGGGTGGACTCCGTCACTTCACGCTCCCGCGGCTCACCCCGGCGCGCGGGCCGGCGGGCCGGGCGCGGTCGGGAGGCCGGCGCGTGTATTTCGCGGAGGGCGGCGGTTGGATGGACTGCGCCACGTACGACCGCGACGCCCTCCCGATGGGTGCCACGCTTCGGGGCCCCAGCGTGATCGAGCAGCTCGACGCCACCACGGTGATTTTCCCGGGACAGCGCGCGACGGTGGACCACTTCGGAAACCTCGTCGTCAGACTGCGAGGGGCGCGGTGAGGCGTCCGGCCGACTCCCGAGGTCAGCGAGGATCGCGCCGCCGTGGAGCTCGCCGGCGGCCGCTGGCTCTTCCCGATCCGGTGACCCGCGAGATCATCAAAGGGGCGCTGCGGGCGGCGCAGGCGGAGATGGAGGCGGCCATCGAGCGCACCGCCATGTCTCCCTTCATCCGCGAGAAAAAGGATTACTTTGCTGGCATCCTCGACCGCGAGGGGCACGTGGTGTGCGGGACGGCCATTCCCCTCTTCGGCAACCTGACCTGGGTCATTTTCGAGCAGTACCCGCCGGCGACCATGCGGCCAGGCGATCTCTACTGGTACAACGACTGTCACGGCTCACGGGGCGGCGTGTCGCACTCCCCCGACATGGTGTTCGCGGCCCCGGTGTTCCACGACGGTGAGCTGGTGGCCTTTTCCCAGACGTGGGGGCACTTCTGGGACATCGGCGGCCTGCGCGCCGGCAGCATCTCGCCCGACGCTACCGAGATCTTCCACGAGGGCATCATCGTCCCCGCCATCCGCATCTATCGCCAGGGACGGCTCAACGACGAGGCCTTCCGCATCTTCCTCCGCAACTCGCGCTTCCCCGATATCCTGCGCGGCGACATCCGCGCGGTGCTGGCGGGTTGCCGGCTCGGCGAGCGCCGCATCCAGGAACTGTTCGCCCGCTTCGGGGCGGCTACCGTGCGGGAGACCTGGGCGCTCTTCGCGGAGCAAGGTGGCGAAACGATCAGGAAGACCTTGCGCGCACGCATCCCCGACGGCACCTACGAGAGCGAGGACGCGGTGGACGGCGACGGGATGACGGGTCGCCCGTACTACGTGCGGATGCGAATGGAGAAGCGTGGCGACCGCATCAGCATCGACACGCGGGCCAGCGACGACCAAGCCCGCGGCCCCATCAACTTCATCATGCATGAGAGCGTGCCGAAGCTCATCGTCGGCATCTATGTGCTCTCGGGGCACCCCACGCAGCTGCTCAACCACGGTGCCCAGGAAGCCATCGACGAAGTTCTGGTGCGTCCCGGTAGCATCCTGCAGCCGAACTGGCCCGCCGCCCTGGGCAACCGCGCCCACACGCTGGCGCGCGTACAGTCCAACGTCCTCGCCCTGCTCGCGCTGGCCACGGGGGGCGACGTCCCCGCGGCGAATTCCGTCTACAACATCTACTTCCTGCGCGGCGTCGATCCGGCCACGCGAGAGTTCTTCCTGTGCAGCGATGGGGTGGCGGTAGGTTACGGGGCGCGGCCGTTCGCCGACGGGCTCGACGCCATCTATTACGTGGCTCAGAAGAACTACCCCGCCGAATTCCTCGAGATGGTGTTCCCGATGCGCCTCAGACAGTATGCCCTCCACCAGGACTCCGGCGGGCCGGGTCTCTGGCGCGGCGGCGTGGGCGTCGTGCGCGAGGTCGAACTGCTGGCCGACGAGGCGGTGGTCGCGCTGCGCCAGGACAACGTGCTCTTCCCCCCCGCCGGTGTGAATGGCGGCCACGCCGGACGCCCGGGCCGGGCTATGGTGAACCCAGGGCGTCCCGACCAGCGGGACCTGGCCTCCATGTCTGATGGCAACGTCCTCCACCGGGGGGATATCCTCCGTCTCTACACGAGTGGCGGGGGCGGCTGGGGCCATCCGTTCGACCGGCCGCTCGAGCGCGTGCGCCGCGATGTCGTCGGAGGCTTCGTCTCGACGAAATCGGCGCGGGAGGACTACGGCGTGGTGATCGATGAGATCGGCGTGGTCGATGGCGCCGCTACCGGGCGGCGGCGCGCCGCGGACCGCGGACCCGTGCGCATGTTCCACCGCGCCGGCTACTTCGGCCCGCTGACCACCAAGCAGGACGCGCTCAGGGGGGCAGCCCGGGATTGACCAGGGACAGCCCTTTATCGAAGGGTCGCGACCTCCATCAACTCTGAGAGGGGCCTCTCGCAGATCGGCGACACGTGCGATGTCAACCCCGGATGAGACGGCGGGGCCGCCAGTGGTGGGCGCGGTGGGCGACAACGTACTCCGGCTGCGTGAACAGCTTCACCAGGATCAAACCGGCCACGAAGCCGCCGGTGTGCGCCCAGAACGCGACACCGCCGACGTCGCCACCGAACGCGGCCAGGCCGCTGACGAACTGGATGAGGAACCAGTAGATGAGCATCGCCCACGCGGGCAGCGCCACCGAGGTGACGAAGAAGCCCAGCACCACCAGGCAAAACACGCGCACGTGGGGGTAGAGGACGAGGTAGCCGCCCATGACGCCGCTGATCGCGCCGGACGCCCCGACCATGGGAATCGCGGAGGCGGGGTTGGTGGCCACCTGCGCCAAGGCCGCCGCCAGCCCGCAGAGCAGGTAGAAGATCGCGAACCGCAGCCGTCCCATCGAGTCTTCCACGTTGTTGCCGAACAGCCAGAGGAACCACATGTTGCCGATCAGGTGCATCCACGAGCCGTGAAGGAACATCGAGGTGATGAGGTGGGAAACCTGCGGCCCGGGGTCGGTGAGACAGACGAGGCCATCGCCAATCGGGAAGCGCGTGCCCGGCGGCACGGTCCCCGTCAACTCTCCCGGAATGAGACCGAGGTTGCACACGGACCTGGCTAGCGGTAGCGACGCGCCCGCTCCCTGCACGAACAACCACATGAGGACGTTGAGCGCGATGAACGCCAGCGTGATGTACGGGGTGCGTTGAGTCTCGTTCTCGTCGCGGTACGGAAACATGGTTCCCACTAGGCTACATCATCGCGACGCCCCGCGTGATCACTCGCGCCCGGCGGCCGCATCGCGCTCGTTCCCGGTATTTCCCGCAAGGGCTCGTCCGCCTCGGCGGCCCC
>JBKPAK010000140.1:0-12521 GCA_046726415.1 Candidatus Methylomirabilota bacterium | reverse complement strand
GCGGCGCGTCTGCTCCGGCGGCCCGTGAAGTGGATGGAAGAGCGCCGGGAGAATCTCACGGCCGCCTCGCAGGCGCGGGAGCAGGAGACCGCGGTCGAGATGGCGGCGGACGCCAGCGGGCGGCTGCTCGCCGTGCGGGCCCGCGTGCGCTCCGATGCGGGCGCCTATCACGCGTATCCGCTGACCCAGGCGCTCGAGCCCCTGGGTACGGCGATGATCCTTCCGGGCCCCTACGTGCTGCCGGCGTACGCGTGGGAGGCCATCGCGGTGCGGACCCACAAAGCCCCGTTGGGCGCCTACCGCGGGGTGGGCATGACGATGGCCGCCTTCGTCATGGAACGCATGCTCGATCAGCTCGCGAACCGGCTCGATCTGGATCCGGCCGAGATCCGACGGCGCAACCTCATCCCGAGAGACGCGTATCCGTTCACGTCCGCGACCGACCAGGCCTACGACAGCGGCGACTATCCCAAAGCGCTGGAGCAACTGCTCGCCCAGGCCGACTACGCGCGACTCCGACGCGAACAGGAGGAAGCTCGTGAGCAGGGGCGGTGGATTGGCATCGGTCTGGCGTGCTACACGGAATACACCGGCATGGGATCGGCGGTATTCCGGCGCCGCGGCATGCGGGAGGTATCCGGCGTCGAGGCGGGCCGGGTGACCGTGCAGCCGGATGGCACCGTCTGCTGCGCGGTCAGCTTCCCGTCGCAAGGGCAGGGGCACGCGACCACCGTGGCCCAGATCGTCGCTGATCGACTTGGCGTTCGCCTCGAGCAGGTGCGCCTCCTGCCGATCGACACGCAGGGAGTGGCGGGCGGCAGCGGAACTTTCGGAAGCCGAGGCGCGATTGCCCTCGGCGGGACCGTGGGTGTGGCCGCCGACCTCCTGCGCATCAAGATCGTGCGCCTGGCCGCGCATTTCCTGGAGGCCGCCGTGGACGACATCGCGCTCGCCGATGGTCGCGCCCGCGTGCGCGGGGCGCCAGGCTCCGGGCTCAGCGTCGCCGAGATTGCCCGGCGCGCCTACGCGCCGGCTCCCGCCACATGGCCGCAGGGTCTCGAGCCGGGCTTGGAGTCGACCGTGTACTTCGATCCGCCGGGCCCCACCTACTCGGGCGCTGTGCACCTGAGCGTCGTCGAGGTCGATCCCGACACCGGTCGGGTCCGCGTGCTTCGCTATGCGCTGGTGGAGGATTGCGGTCCCCTCGTCAACCCGCTCGCCGTGGATGGACAGATCCATGGGGCCGTCACCCAGGGCATTGGCGAGGCACTCCTCGAAGAGCTGATCCACGACGAGACCGGCCAGCTCCTGACCGCCACGCTGATGGACTACGCCCTTCCGCGCGCATGTGACGTGCCTTCCTTTGAGATCGGCCACCTGGAGACGCCGTCACCGCTCACACCGGGTGGCATCAAGGGTATGGGCGAGGGGGGAACGATCGGCGCTCCGGCCGCCATCGCCAACGCCGTGGCCGATGCCGTCCGTCAGGCCGGCGTATCCATCACCGCTTTGCCCATCCGCGCTGCCGGTCTGATCCGGCTGCCGATTCGCGCTGGCGATCCCGTCCCTCCTTCGTCCTGAGCGGCGGCGGCTGACTACCACCCTCGGCCGGGTGGCCTGCCTGCGACCGCTGACGCGGTTGACCGAAGCGCGCGTCGACGCCATAGTGCCGGCATGAGCGAGGGACTGCGACGTGGCCTGACGAACTACGGCGACCGGGACTTCGCGCTCTACCTCCGGCGCTCCTTCGCCCGTTCGATGGGCTATTCCACCGCGGCCCTGGGGCGCCCGATCGTCGGTGTCGCCGATTCTCGCAGCGGATTCAACAACTGCCATCGCCATCTGCCCGAACTGGTGGAGGCGGTGAAGCGAGGGGTGACGGCGGCCGGCGGCCTGCCCCTCGACTTTCCCACCATCTCGTTGGGTGAGGTCTTCCTCGAGCCCACCAGCATGCTCTACCGCAACCTCATGTCGATGGACGTTGAGGAGATGGTCCGCGCCCAGCCCATGGACGCAGTGGTGCTCGTCGGGGGCTGCGACAAGACCCTCCCCGCCCAGCTCATGGGAGCCGCGTCGGCTGGTGTTCCCGCCATCCAGGTTCCCGCGGGCCCGATGATGACCGGCCGCTGGCAGGACGAGCGGCTCGGCGCCTGCACGGACTGCCGGCGCTTCTGGGGCAAGTACCGCGCGGGGCAGCTCTCGGCCGAGGAGGTCGACGGCGTGGAAGGGCGCTTGGCCACCACGACGGGGACCTGCGCGGTCATGGGCACGGCCAGCACCATGGCCTGTCTGGCTGAGGCGCTGGGGATGACGGTCCCAGGCGCCGCCGCCGTTCCCGCCGTCCACGCCGATCGCCTGCGGGTGGCGGAAGCCTCGGGTGCCGCCGCGGTCGCCCTGGCTCGCTCGCGCCTCGAGCCGGCGCGGATCATGACATCCGCGGCCTTCGACAACGCCCTGCGGGTGCTCCTGGCCATCGGCGGGTCCACGAACGCTATCGTGCATCTCACGGCGATCGCCGGACGGTGCGGGATCGACCTCTCGCTGGAGAAGCTGAACCGCATCAGCGACGCAACTCCGGTGCTGGTGGATCTGAAGCCATCGGGGCAGCACTACATGGAGGACTTCTTCGCCGCGGGGGGAATGCCCGCCGTCCTCCGCGAGCTGCGCTCCATGCTGGATCTCGACTGCCTCACGGTGACCGGAGAGACCATAGGCGCGCGCATCGATGCCGCCGACCCCTACGTCGACCGCGGCGTGATCAGGAGCGCGACCGATCCGTTCCAGGGCGTGGGGGGACTCGTCGCGCTCTTCGGATCGCTGGCGCCGCGTGGCGCCATCCTCAAGCGCTCGGCCGCTGACCCGCGGCTATTCGAGGGCGAGGGTCGGGCGGTGGTCTTCGAATCCCTCGACGATCTTGCTGCGCGCGTCGATGACCCCGCGCTCGACGTGACGCCGGCGGACTACATGGTCCTCAAGAACGCGGGACCGCTGGGCGGTCCCGGCATGCCGGAGGCCGGCTATCTGCCGATCCCCCAGAAGCTCAGCGGGGCCGGCATCACCGATCTGGTGCGCATCTCCGACGCGCGGATGAGCGGCACCGCGTACGGCACCATCGTGCTTCACGTGACGCCCGAGGCGGCGGCGGGCGGACCGCTGGCCGCGGTGCGGCAGGGCGACCGGATCAGGTTGAGCGTGAAGGATCGCCGGCTCGACCTCCTGGTCGAAGAGCGCGAGGTGAAGCGCCGGGTGGCCGCCACGGCCGGACCGACGGCGCCTCCCCGAGGTTATCGGCGCCTTTACGCGGAGCACGTGCTCCAGGCCGACGCAGGCTGCGACTTCGACTTCCTCCGCGCATCTCCGCGCGGACCCCACGCGGAACGCGCAGAACACGACGCGGGAGCCGCGGGCGCCGTATAATTCGCGTAATGCGGAGAAGCGTGTAGTGCCGATTCAGCGCGGGGCCGCGGCGCTGGGGGTGTCGCTCGCGTTCCATCTCGCCGTCATATTCCTCGGCGGCGCGTTTCCCTTCGGTGCCCTCGTCGACACGATCGGAGGCGATCTCCTGATCGTCGAGGTCGTGGCTGCGGATGCAACAGTAGCGCCGCGGGCGGTGGCCGCCTCCCCTGCGGCTCGTCCATCTCGGACGGCGGCCTCCCCGGTGGCCCTTCCTCCCGTCTCGCCGCTCACGGGCGAGGAGGTGTCGCCGCCTCCGGAAGCCCACGCGGAGCTGTCGCCGTCCGCGGAGCCCCACCCGGAAGTGTCGCCGTCTGCGGAGCCCCACGCGGTCGCCGAGATGGTGTCGCCATCGACCGCGGTCGCGCCCCCGTCCAACATCGGCCCGGAAGCGAGCCAGGATGCGAATTCGGTTCCGGCGATCGCCGAGTCGAGCGCCGCGCCGTCGGCCGCGAATAGCATCGCTCAGTCGACCGATCCCGCCGCGAGTGCCGATCTCATCGCCGGTCGAGCGGCGTCCGATGATGAGCCCAAGGCCGCGCCCGATCAGGCAATCGCCGGCGATGATCCCGGCGGACAGGCCGCGGATCGCCGGGTCAGCTTGAGCCGCCTCGATGCCGTGACGCGCAATCCATCGGTGTCGGCGCGCACTGCGGGAGAGCCGTTCGTGGGCCGACGAGACGTGTTCGAGTTCCTGCTCGACCATCCGGACTTTGCCACCCACATCACCCGGGCCCTCCGGCTGGCGCGTTATCGCATGTGGCGGACCGACGAAGGGCTGTTCGTCGACGACGGCTGGGGTGCGACCGGACAGGTCTTCGTGGTCCACGCCACCAGCGGCACGCGCGTGCTCTACGCCAAGGGGGAGTTCCAGCACAAGCTCCTGCCTCCGATCCCGGGCGAGGCCGTGGTGACCATCAACTACGACGCGCAGCCGACCAGCGATGGGCGGGATCGCCTCGTCGCCGATATCTCGAGCCAGCTCAAGATCGATGGGCCTTTCGGCACCCTGGTGGTCAAGCTCGCCAGTTCCCTGGCCACCGAGAAAGCCGAGAAGGAATCTCAGCGGCTGATGCGTCTGTTCGCGCGTGTCCTGCGGGCCATCGAGGAAAGGCCCGCCGCGCTCTACGCCAGCCTGCTCGAGCGTCCCGATGTGCCCCAGCGCGAGCTGGAGCAGTTCCGCATCCTCCTGAAGCTGCCCTGACCGCGTCGCCGGCGATGGCCTGAAAACGCATCGCCCCAATCGCCGTGAAGAGAGGAGTCATGAACCCCAAGCGTGCCGCCGGCACCACCCGCGTCGAGTCCGACAGCCTCGGCGAGATCGAAGTTCCGGCCGACGCGTACTGGGGGGCGCAGACCCAGCGCTCGCTGACCTACTTCGACATCGGCGAGGACCGGATGCCGATCGAGGTCATCCGCGCGCTCGGAGTCCTCAAAAAGGCGGCCGCCCTCGTGAACGCCGAGCTGGGCATGCTGCCACTGGCGAAAGCCCGCCTCATCGTCCAGGCCGCCGACGAGGTCGTGGCCGGCCAGCTCGACGATCAGTTCCCGCTGCGGGTCTGGCAGACGGGCAGCGGGACCCAGACGAACATGAACGTCAACGAGGTCATCGCCAACCGCGCCATCGAGCTGGCGGGCGGCGTGCGCGGAAGCAAGCAGCCGATCCACCCCAACGACGATGTGAATCGCTCCCACTCGTCGAACGACGCGTTCCCGACGGCCAGCTCGATCGCCGCGGCTACGGCGCTCACCTTGGACCTCATCCCCGCCCTGCGACGGCTCCATGACGCCATCGCTGCCAAGGGCGGCGGTTTCTCCTCGGTGGTGAAGATCGGGCGCACGCACCTTCAAGACGCCGTGCCATTGACGGTGGGACAGGAATTGTCGGGCTGGGCCGGCCTGGTGGCTCGCGACCTCGATCGGCTCCTCGCGGCGCTGGATGGCCTCTACGACCTCGCCATCGGCGGCACCGCAGTAGGAACGGGCCTCAACGCGCCGCCGGAGTTCGGTGTCCGCACTGCGGCCATGATCGCCGAGCTGACGGGGTTGCCCTTTCGCCAGCATCCCAACCTCTTCGCCGCGCTGTCAGCCTCCGACGAGCTGGTGTTCGCGAGCGGCGCCCTGGCCACGCTCGCGGGGTCCTTGATGAAGATCGCCAACGACGTGCGACTACTCGCCTCCGGTCCGCGCGCCGGCCTAGGAGAACTGGTGCTCCCCGTCAACGAGCCGGGATCGTCGATCATGCCGGGGAAGGTGAATCCGACGCAGTGCGAGGCGATGACCATGGTGGCCGTGGAGGTGCTAGGGCATCATTCGGCCATCACCATCGCTGGCTCCCAGGGGCATCTGGAGCTGAACACCTACCGGCCGCTCATGGTCCACGATTTCTTGCGGTCGGTGCGGCTCCTGACCGACGCGTGCCGCAGTTTCGTCGACCATCTGCTGGCGGGGTTGGACATTGACCGGGCACGGATCGACGCCCACGTGCAGAACTCGCTGATGCTGGTGACTGCGCTAAGCCCCCGAATCGGCTACGACCGGGCCGCCGAAGTGGCCCACCTGGCGGCCGCCGAGGGCCTCACGCTGCGCGAGGCGTGCCTGAAGCTGGGGTACCTCACCGGTGAGGAGTTCGACGCGCTCGTGCGCCCCGAACTGATGACGCGGCCGTCGCTGGCGCCACCCTCAGGCGGTTCAGCCGGGGCCTGATACCGCTTAGCCGACGGCGGTCTGGCTGGCGTGGCGCGCGTCAGAGCTGGCCGAGGAAGACGCGCAGCCCCAGGGAGAACAGGAACGCGTTGATGTTGCCCTTTTGCGTCGGGCCGTCGTTGAACGCGATCGACTGGTCGCGGACGGTCAGGAACTTGGTCTCGAGGGCTACCGCGATGTTCCGCATCACGAAGTAGTCCACCCCGGCTCCCAGGGAGGCGGCGAGGGTGTAGTTATCGGTACCCGTTACCCGCACGTTGGCACTCGGTGGCTTCGCGTCGTTGAATTCGGCGTAGCCGACCCCGACGCCACCGAGCACGTAGGGCTGGAGCTTTCCGTCCATGAGGGGATACCGCAGGCGGAACTGTGGGATGGCGGCATACACGGCGTACTCGCCGATGGCGGGCAGCCCCGACAGGGTGAGGTTGGTCTCGAATCCCTCCAGGGACAGCTCGACGCCGAAGTAGCGGCCCCAGTTGACGCCCCCGGCAACGCCGAACATCTGATTGATGGTGCCCCCGTAGGCGGCCGGCTCGGGCGTCGTCCCCGTGCCGGGAAAGATTTGACTGTCGGTCAGCACGGCGCCGCCCGCTTTCACGCCGAAGTAGAAGCGCACCGGGGGCGATGAGTCGGACTCCGCCAGCGGCGCGGGCATCAGCTCGGGGTAGAACATGCGCAGCCCCAAGGTGAACAGGCCCGTGCTGATGTTCTGCTTCTGGCGCGTGCCCTGGACCTCGAAGCTCTGGTCCCCCGCGGCGATGTACCGTCCCTCGAGCCCCACGGCAATGTTGTCGGCCACGAAATACTCGATACCCCCACCGACCACGCCGACGGGGACGCTGGTGTCGGCATCCACCGAGAGACCGAAGCCCCGTGGCTTGCGGTCGTTGAACTGGCCGATGGCGACACCAGCTCCGCCGAGGACGTAGGGAACGAGCCGGTTGCCAAACAGCGGATAGCGGAAACGAACCAGAGGGGCGATGACCCCGACGCCGTACTCGCCGATCTTGCCGAAGCCGGACGCGTTGAGCGGCAGATCGTAGAAGTCGGCGGACAGCTCGGCTCCGAGGTGGAGACCGAGGTTCGCGCCCAGGGAGAAGCCGACGTGATCGTCGGCCTTGACCAGGGGATTGCTCTCCCCGCCGCGGATGTCGAAGTAGCCGCGAAGCCGGTCAGAGTCCTGTGCGCCGCTCGGAGCCGGCGCCACCGCCACCAGGACCAGCGCCCATGAGATGGCGGCGACGAGCCACCGTGCCCGGCCGGCTCGCCGCATCAGATGACGCCGGTTCGGCGCAGGCCGGCGATGTGGGTCTCGCCGTAGCCCAGCTCGCGCAGCACCTCCTCCGTGTGTTCCCCAGTCGTCGGCCCCGCGGTGCGGGCGCCGCCGGGGGTGTCGGAAAGCTTGATGGCGGTCCCGAACTGTCGCACGCGGCCGTGCCGAGGATGGTCGATGTCCACGACCATCTGGCGGTGCAAGACTTGAGGATCCTGAATGACCTCCTCCGGGTCGTACACCTTGCCCACGCAGACGTCGGCCTTCACCAGATATTCGTACCAGTCGTCGCGGTCACGGGTCCGGATAATGGCCTCGATGTCGCGCCGGACCGCATCCTCCTCGGCATTGGCCGCGCGCACGAACTGGTCGGCGCTGCGGGCAAAGCGAGCGTAGTCCGGATGGCCGATGGCCTTGCAGAAGTTCTCCCACAGCCAGGGCTCGGTGCAGCCGATGGTGAGGAGCTTGCCATCGCGAGTCTCGTAGATCGCGTAGTAGGGATAGGAGCCGCCGAGGAAGCCGGCGCCCCGCCGGGGGGCCAAGCCATCGCTGAAGAGAAAGCGCATGTTCGGGGTGGCGGCCAGCAACGACAGCGTGGTGTCGAGATAGGAGACGTCGACGTGCTGGCCGCGCCCGGTCCGCTCGCGGGCGAAGAGAGCGAGCATGATGCCGAGGGCCCCGTGCAAGCTCGCCCCCGCGTAGTCGGCGACGAGATTGAGCGGGATGACCGGCTTGCGGTCGGCCTCGCCGATGAGGCCGAGGACGCCGGCCAGCGACAGATAGTTCAGATCGTGAGCCGGATAGTCGCGGTAGGGTCCGTCCTGTCCGTACCCGGAGAGTGAGCAGTAGACGATCCGGGGATTGAGGGCACGGATGGTCTCGTAGTCTGCGCCGAGCCGCTTCATGACGCCGGGCCGGAAGCCCTCGACGACGACATCGGCGGCGGTGGCCAAGGTTCGGAAGATCTCCTGCCCCTCGCGCTCTTTCATGTTGAGAGTCATGCTGCGCTTGTTGCGGTTCACGAAGGCAAAGGCGTCCCGCCGTTCCGCCTCTGCATCGCCGGGCCCGGTGTGGCCCGGCGTCTCGATCTTCACTACGTCGGCGCCCATGTCGGCCAGCATCATGCCCGGCATTTCCGCCGGCGCCACGCGCGCCATCTCGAGGATCTTGATCCCGTCCAGCACTCCCATCGAAGATCTCCCTTCAGGCGAGCCGCCGAGGCTCGTCGATGTCGCCGACCAGACGCGAGGTCAGCGCGCGGATGTCGGGGATGTTCTCGAAGCCGGCGATCTGTTCGGCCACGGCCTCGGCCTCGCCCCGGGGCAGGACCCGAGTGGCGCACGCCAGGAACTTGGCGTGCAGCGCCGCCTCCGAGAGCGGCTGGTCGGGGTGTCCCTGCGCACCACGCGGCGGCGAGGTGAGCGTTCGACCGTCCCAGAGGCGGAGGGTCACGCGACTCCAGGCGTGCTGCTCGCGCTCGGCGGGCAGCGCTTCGTCGACGACCATCGAGACACGCGACATGAGCTTCTCGATGGCCGGCGACGGCGGTCCCTCGTCGAAGCTGTCGAGGGTCAGCTGGCCATCTGCCAGGGCCGCCGCCGCGCAGAACTGCATGGAGAACTTCCGTTCCAGCGCGGTGGCGGGCTGGGCATGGCGCAAGATGTTGGGCACCACCCGCGTGACCCCTACCTCGACCTGGCTGATCTGATCGGGATCGAGGCGATGGCGCTCTCGCAGATCGATGAGGGCGTCGATCGCCGAATGGGTCATCGCGCATGACGGATAGGGCTTGACCGCGATCCCGGATTCCACGAGTTGCCAGCGTTGACCCAGCCCGCACAACCCGACCTCCAGACTGTCTGACCCACCGAAGGCGGCCAGGTACCCCTGAGGTCCATCGAGCGCCGTGGGGGACGCCGAAAGCCCCTCGCGGGCCAGCATGGCGGCCCACACCCCGTTGCGCGCGGCATGGCCGGCATGGAACGGCTTCGCCATCGAGCCGAAGTTCTCTTTGATGCCGGAGGCCAGCGAGGCCGCGATACCGAGGGCGGTTCGCGAGGCTTCGACGTCGAGCCCCAAGATCCGAGCGGCGACGGTCGCGCAGCCCAGGCTGCCGATGGACGAGGTTGCGTGCCAGCCGCGCTCGTAGTGCGCGGGGTTGACCGCGGCACCCACGGCGGCGTTGACCTCGAACCCGATGATGTACGCGAGAGCCACCCGAGCTCCATCGGCCCCCTCCGTTTCGGCGGCGGCCAGAGCCGCCGCGAGGAGGGGGACGCTCGGATGCCCCAGCAACGCGAAGTTCGTGTCGTCGAAGTCGTGCGCGTGGCCGGCCGCGCCATTGGCGAGGGCCGCCGCCGGCGCGCTGGCGCGCATGCGCGTGCCGAAGACCGTGCAGAGCGGGGTCGTCCCTTCGGCGCGCAACACGCGGCGCACGATGCGCGCCACTGACTCACCTGCGCCGGCGAGCGCCACGCCGAGGGTATCGAGAATGGCGCGACGCACCGCGACCAGCGCCGCCGGCGGACAGTCGGTGGCCTCAGTTTCGACGGTGAACTTCGCCAACCGCGTGCTGGCTGTCATCGCAAGTTCTCCATGACTTCAGCCGGCGGAACTCGCGTCCCATCCGCACCCGACCGGCCGGTCGCGCGCGACGCGGTGAAGGCGGTGGGCCGGATGCGCGACATGGCCCCGAAAATAGCACGACCGAGCCGAGGAGCGGCAAAGAGTGGGGTCGACGACCGAGCCGAGGAAGCGGCCAGGAGCGGGGTCGCGTCGCGGAAGACGATGCTGAGGGCGTAGCCTGAGCGGTGGCAAGCGCCCCCGCGGCATCAGCGGTAGGCGTCCGGGGCCTGTTTGACCGTTTTCCAGAAGACCGGATCGTGCGCGGGGAAGATCCGTCCCCCGACCAGACGGGCCAACGTCTTGAGCCGCTTGATCGAGTGCAGCGCGGCCGCGGGGTTCCAGACCACACCCGGAACGCGTTCGGCCTCGACGTGCTCCTGCCAGTAGCATGCGTCGCCCGACAGGATCACCGGCCCCGTCTGAGGCAGCTCGACGAGCAGAGACTGGTGGCCGGGGGTGTGGCCATCTGAGCGGAGCACGGTGAGTCCTGGGGCCAGCTCGGTGTCTCCGTCGAGCAGCCGCCAGCGGTAGCCCGGCAGATCGAAGTTCTTGCGATAGTAGAACGAAGCGAAGAAGGGCGGGGGGTACTGCGCGGCGGCGTACTCGTCGCGCTGGACGATCAGCTCCGATTTCGCGAGCAGCTCCGCGCCCCCAGCGTGGTCGTAGTGCAGATGGGAGATGACGACGAGATCCACGTCGTTCGGCGCGAGCCCGAGCGCGTCCAGGCGATGCACGAGGAGATCGTCGTCGGTGAAGCGAGCCATCGAGTCGTTCCGGAGCAGCCCGGGGATGGCCCGTGGCGACAACCCGGTGTCGAACAGCACGACGGCGTCCGTCGTGCGCGCGAGGTAACAGGTGATGGGAATCTGGACCCGCTCTTCGGAGTACTCGCCGTAGAAGAGACCGGAGCGCTGGAATCCCAGGAATCCATTGTGGAGGGCATGGAGCGCCTGCACAGCCATGGGTCGGTATGCTAGCACGCCCGTCCTGGATGCCTTCACGCCGGCGAGCGAGGCGATCACCCCGCGCCAGCCTGGCATGTCGAGTAGAATCGGGGCATGGATTTCACGCTGACCGAGCAGCAGGAGCTGATCCGCAAGGAAGTGAGCACCCTCGCCCGGAGCTTCTCCGCCGAGTACTGGCTGGAGCGCGATCGCACCGCCGAGTATCCGTGGGAGTTCGTCAAGGCCTTCGCGGCGGGGGGCTGGCTCGGCATGATCGTGCCAGAGGAGTACGGCGGTTCTGGACTCGGGGTGACCGAGGCCGCCATCCTCCTGCACGAAATTTGCGCGGCGGGGGCCGGAACGACGGGAGCCTCACCGATCCACTTTTACATGTTCCCCCCGCTGCCGCTCATCAAGCACGGATCGGCCGCCCTCAAGGAACGCTATCTGCCTCGCATCGCGACCGGTGAGATCGCGATGTCGTTCGGGGTCACCGAACCCAACGCGGGCACCGACACTTCGCGCATCCAGACCGTGGCCCGGCGAGAAGGCGATCGCTTCATCGTGAACGGCCGCAAGGTGTGGAACACCAACGCGCGGCAGGCGACCCACATGCTGCTGCTGGCCCGCACGGCCCCCCGCGATGCGGATCCGACCCGACCGTATGGGGGAATGACGCTCTTCTTCACGGCGTTCGACCGCTCGCGCATCACGGTGAGGGAGATTGAGAAGCTCGGCCGAGCCGCGGTCGATTCGAACGAAATCTTCATCGACGGCTTGGAGGTCCCCGCCGCCGACGTGGTCGGAGACGTGGGCCGGGGCTTCTATCACCTCCTGGACTCGCTCAATCCCGAGAGGATCTTCACGGGCATCGAGGCGGTGGGCATCGGCCGGGCCGCCCTGGAGCGAGCGGTGCAGTATGCCAAGGAGCGCGTCGTCTTCGACCGACCCATCGGGCAGAACCAGGCGATCGCGCATCCGCTGGCCATGGCCTGGGCCAAGCTCGAGACCGCCGAGCTCCTTTGCATGAAGGCCGCATGGCTCTGCGACTCGGGCCGTCCCTGCGGGGCGGAGGCCAACGCAGCCAAGCTCCTGTCCGCCGAGGCCGGCTTCGAGGCCTGCGATGCCGCGCTTCAAACCCATGGCGGATACGGCTACGCCAAGGAGTTCTATGTCGAGCGGCTGTGGCGCGAGGTGCGCTTGTACAAGATTGCCCCCGTCTCGCAGCAGATGGCCCTCAACTACCTCTCGGAACACGTCCTCGGCCTACCGAAGAGCTACTGACGCCCTACTACGTGCAGTGGCCTCGGGGCCGAACGCCCCTGAATGTGGGGCGTGGCACAAAATTCAACAAGTCAACCGCCGTTTAGTGCGACCATTCCCCGGACATGCCTGGCAAAATTCTGGTCATCGACGACCATCCCCACATCCGGGACATCCTCGCCACCTTCCTACTGGCGGCGGGGTATGAGTTCATTCTGTGCGCCGATGGGACGACGGCGCTTGCTCGGCTTGGCAGT
>JBKPAK010000139.1:0-15037 GCA_046726415.1 Candidatus Methylomirabilota bacterium | reverse complement strand
CCGCAGCCCCGCCCGGCGCAACAGTGCGCGGTGTTCGGCCAGGGGCAGAGCGCGCGTGTGCGAAGGGTCGCGTAGCCGCTCCATGCGGTTGAACGCGGCGGCCTTGACGGGATCGGGTGAGGCCTGGGTGTCCACCACCATGGATCGGCAAGACGCAAGGCTCGAGCTGCCGCTCGAGGGACAGCAGCTTGCCCGTCACCTTCTCTCGGATCTTGCGGGGATCGTCGGCGTGCTCGATCGAAAAGTACGCCCGGAGGAGCTCGATGATGGGCATGTAGTTCATAGCCTTGCCGTAGGAGACGGAGCCGGACTCGAGGATCAGCCAGCCCTGAGCGCGATGGGAGTGGGTGAACTCCCAGTAGAGCCGGGACTTGCCGACGCCGGGCTCGCCCACGACGGCCACCACCTGCCCGTGTCCGGCCCGCGCGCGCTCGAGCGGCTGGCGGAGCTGATCCATTTCGCTCTCGCGGCCGACGAAGCGGGTGAGGCCGCGGACAGCCGCGGCCTGGAAGCGCGAGCGGACGGTGGCGGCGCCGACCAGTTCGTAGACATCGAGCGGCCGCTCGAGGCCCTTGATCGGGCGCGGTCCGAGAGGTTTCACGCTGACGTACCCCTCAACCAGCGCGAGGGTCTCCGGCGAGATGAGCACGGAGCCCGGCATGGACATCTGCTCCAGGCGGGCCGCGACGTGGGTCGTCTGGCCGACCGCGGTGTAGTCCATGTGCAGATCGTTGCCAATGGAGCGCACGACGACCTCGCCCGAGTTCAGACCGACGCGGATCTGGATGGGGACGCCTTCGGCCCGGTGGATCTCATCGGCGTACTGCTTGACCGACGCCTGCATCCGGAGCGCGGCGTAACACGCGCGGACGGCGTGATCCTCGTGGGCGAGGGGGGCGCCGAAGAGGGCCATGATCCCGTCGCCCATGACCTGGTTCACTGTCCCCTCGTAACGGTGGACGGCCTCCATCATGCGCTCGAGCACTGGATCGAGGAGCTTGCGCGCCTCCTCGGGATCGCGGTCGGCGAGCAGCTCCATCGAGCCCTTGAGGTCCGCGAACAGCACGGTGACCAATTTGCGCTCGCCCTCAAGCGCGGACTTGGAATGGAGAATCTTCTCCGCGAGATGCGCGGGGGTGTAGCTCTCGGGAGCTGCGAACCGGGGCTGTCGGGCAACCGAGACGTCGGCGGGCCTCCCACACTCGGGGCAGAACTTTGTCGTGGGCGACAGCTCGACGCCGCAGCTGTCACAGACACGGGCGACCGAGGAGCCACACTCCTCGCAGAACTTCGCCCCGGGACGGTTCTCGTGCTTGCACCGCGGACACCTCATCCGTGGCCTCCCCACACTGGCCGATGAACGGTTCGCACGATGGTAGCTGAAGCCGGTCTGAGTGGCCCGGTCGCTCACACGATCCTCAGCGCCCCGGATGCCCGCACCGCCCAGGCGCGGAGCCACGCGGCCGAAGCCTGGGCTGGCGGCGCCGGCATAGGGCGGTCTAGCCAGGGCTTACGTTACCCTGGCGTATATGACTCGGACGAAGAAGGGAATCCTATGGCCACCTCGCACCTTCGCGATATCTGTTTCGACTGTGCCGACCCACATCGTCTCGCTCGCTTCTGGGCGAACGTCCTCGGTTATACGATTCGCCTGCCCGAGCCAGCCACAACACCGGATGTCTCCATCGCCCTCGATCCCCCCGCGGGCGGACTGCGTATCTGGTGTAACCAGGTACCCGAGCCGAAGGTCATGAAGAATCGCGTCCATGTCGACATTAATCTGCCTGATACAGCGGAGATGGAGCGTCTGCAACGGCTAGGCGCACGTCCCCTCCGGGAGATCCGCGATGCCGAGGGGAGATTGCTGTGGACGATCATGGCTGATCCTGAAGGCAACGAGTTCTGCGCCTTTCTGCCCAGGGAGTGATCAGGTTAGCGGGACGGGCGAAGCGCTCATGCTGCTGCTCCCGACACCGGAGGGCCTTCCCCGCGACGGACAGCGCGTCCTGGCGGTGGCCGCGCTCGCCGTCGGGCTGTGGGGCACCGAGACGCTCCCCGCCGGGGTGACGGGCGTCGTGGTGGTGTCGCACTCGTGGTCTTCGGGGCCGTGCCCGGCATGCGCGAGGCGCTGATCGGCTTCGCGGACCCCATCGCGTACTTCCTCGTCGGTGTCCTCACCATCGGGCTGGCCGTCTCCAACAATGGGCTGGCCGAGCGGGTGGCCCGTGCGTTCCTCCGCGGCTGCCGTGGCCGCCCTCGGGTGCTCTACGTGCAGCTCCTCGCCGCGTTCCCGCTGCTGACTCTGCTGCTGCCCTCAGCGACCACGCGCACGGGCATCCTCGTCCACGTCTACGATCAAGCGCTCGAGCTGAGCGGCGTGCCGCCCGGCGCGCCGATCGCCGCGCGGTCATGATGGCCCTCAACTCGATCAATCGCCTGGCGTCGACGGTGTTGCTGACGGGAGGCATCACGCCCATCGTGGCGGCCGGGCTGATCGGTGGCATCTCCTGGACGCGGTGGTTTGCCCTCATGAGCGTGCCGTACGGCGTGCTGCTCCTGGCGGGCGCCCTGCTGATCTACCTGCGTTACCGGCGCGGCTTCGACGAGGCGCTGCCGGTGACGCCGGCGGCGGCATGGGAACCGCTCTCCGCGCCGGAGTGGCGGACCGCGATCATCACGGCGGGCGCGGCCGTTCTGTGGCTGACGGACGCGCTCCCGCCGGCGCTGCCCGCGATGCTCGCCTGGGTCTTCCTGCTCGCGCCCGGCCTCGGCGTGCTGTCGTGGAGTGACTTCGAGCGCGGCGTGGGCTGGGCGAACTTCTTCGTCATCGCCTCGTCGCTCTCGCTGGCCCACGCCCTGGTGATGAGCGGCGCGAGCGGCTGGCTGGCCGGGCTCATCGTTCGGGCCACGCCGTCGGCCGGTCAGCGTCCCTTCTGGTGGTGGTGATCCTCTCGCGGGGGCGGCCCTCGTGCGGTTGGTGATTCCCAACATCACCGGCTTTCTGGCCACGACGATCCCCGTGGCCATGTCCATCGGCAGCGTCACCGGTCTCAATCCCGTCGTATGCGGCCTCGTGGTCACCATCGCCGGCGATGCGGTGCTCTACTACCCGGCGCAGAGCGCGTCGTCCCTCGTCGTCTACCAGCGCGGCCACCTGAGCGCGCCCGAGATCTTTCGCTTCGGCGTCTGGATGACGGTGCTGGCGGCGCTGGTGGTCCTCACGGTGGCCCTGCCGTACTGGAGCGCGATCGGCGAGCCGCTCCGCCGCCCTCCGTGACGTCAGTCGGCGGAGGCGCCGGTGGCTTTCACGACCTTTCCCCACTTCTCGGTCTCGGCCTTCGCGAAGGTGGCCAGCTCCTCCGGCGTGGTGGGAGCTGCGTCCACGCCTAACTGCGCGAGCTTGTCCTTGACGTCGGCGCTTCTCAGTATCTTCACGATCTCGCCGTTGAGCTTGGTGACGATGTCCTTGGGCGTCTTCGCCGGAGCGTAGACGGCGAACCAGGAGGTCACCTCGAACCCGGGGAGGCCGGACTCGCTGACCGTCGGCACCTCGGGCAACACGGCCACCCGCTTAGTGCTGGTGACGGCCAGCGGCTTCAGCTTGCCGGCCTTCACGTGAGGTAACGCCGACGGCAGGTTGTCGAACATGATCTTGACCTGTCCGCCCAGGAGATCAGCCAGGGCGGGCGAGCTGCCCTTGTAGGGAATGTGCACCAGTTTCACCCCGGCCATGCTGTTGAACAGCTCTCCGGAGAGATGCAGCGAGGTGCCGACGCCGGAGGAGGCGAAATTGAGATCGCCCGGCTTGCTCTTGGCCAGCTCGATGAGCTCCTTGACCGACTTCACCGGGACGGAGGGGTGCACGATCAGGATGTTGGGAAGCGTGCCCACCCGGCTGATCGGCGCGAAATCTCTGGCGGGATCGAACGGCAACTTCTTGTACAGGCTGGGGTTGATCGCATGGGTGGAGATCGTTCCCATCAAGAGGGTATAGCCGTCCGGAGGGGCCTTGGCCACCAGGTCCGAGCCGATGTTGCCGCCAGCTCCCGGCCGATTGTCGATCACCACCGGCTGGCCCCAATCTTCCGCCATCTTCTGCCCAATGGTGCGGGCGAGGATATCCGTGGTGCCACCGGGCGGGAAGGGGACGACCATGCGGATCGATTTGCTGGGATACGTCTGGGCATTCGCGCCGGCGGTCACCAGTCCGAGCGCCGTCGCCCCAACGAGGAGTCGAGCCAGACTTGACCAGAAGCCCATGTCGTCCCCCCTTCGTCCGAGCGCTCTCGGCGGCCGGACGCGGTGAATTTAGCGGGCTCCCAGGGTAGCCCGAGTGGCGCCCGCGTGGTAACCGAGGAACGATCCCATTTGACTGGCGCGGGACCGCGGGGTATAGCCTGGCCCGTCAGTCTGTTCGGCAAGGAGAGCGGCGATGCGAAACCGAACGTTCGCGGTGCCACTCCTGTTGGTCGCGGTCCTGGCGCTCCCTCTCACCGCGCGCGCTCAGGGTGTGGCGAAGCCGGTCACGATCGGGGCGGCCTCGCTGGGCGGCGTGTACTACCTCTGGGGTGGCGGGTTCGCCGAGGTCCTGAGGGTAGCCCTGGACCTCGACAGCACGGTCCAGCTGACCGGCGGCCCGGTCGGCAACATGAAGCTGCTCGAGGCCGGCGTGCTCGACTTCGGGATGGTCACCACCGCCCCAGCCTACGAGGGATGGAACGGGCTCGGCTGGGCGGAGGGAAAGCGGTACCGCAACGCCCGCGCAATTTTCCCCATGTACACGTCGTACTTCCAGATGTATGCCCTGCAGAAGACCGGGATCCGCTCGATCCAGGATCTGAACGGCAAGCGCGTCGGCGTGGGACCGGTGGGGGGGACGCCGGCCACCTACTGGCCGCGAATTTTCGAAGCGGCCGGAGTCAAGCCGCGCGTCGTCAACTCGGGCCTGGCCTACCTGGACAACCAGCTGAGAATCGGCGTGCTCGACGCTCACGGATCGGCGATCGGGCTGCCGTGGGGACTCGTGGCCGAGATCGCCGCCGAGCAGCCGATCAACCTCTTCGGGGTCCCGCCCGACGTGGCCGAAGCGTTCACCAGGAAGCACCCGTTCTTCGCCACCGGCGCCATCCCCGCCAACACCTACCGGAACCAGAAGGATCCGATCACCACCCTGACGCTCTGGAACTTCATGGCGGTCCGCAAGGACCTTCCCGACGAGTTGGTCTATCGGGTGGTCAAGGCCACGTTCGAGCGGCTCGACATCCTGACGGCGGCGCACCGGAGCGCGCGAGAGGTCAAGGCCGACAACATCGTCCTGAGCCCGATTCCCGTACACCCCGGGGCGGTGCGGTACTACCAGGAGAAAGGCATCAAGCTACCCGAGAGCCTCGTGGACACGAAGTAGGAGGGTACGCAGCGTCCGGGGCAGAAAGGGAGAACGCCGTGATCGGAAGACAGGTGGCGCTGGTCGTGGGCGTGATGAGCCTGGTGATGTCGCCGGCGTCCGCACAGCAATACCCCGCGAAGCCGATCACCCTGATCGTACCCTTCGCGGCCGGCGGGCCGACCGACACGGTCGGTCGCCTTATCGCCAAGGCCATGGGCGATCAGCTGAAGCAGCAGATCATCGTGGAGAACGTCGGCGGCGCCGGCGGCACCATCGGAGCGGCGCGGGTCGCGCGCGCGGCGGGCGACGGCTATACGATCTTCCTGCACCACATCGGGATGGCGACGGCACCGGCCCTCTACCGCAAGCTCGCCTACGACCCGATCAAGGACTTCGAGCCCATCGGCCTCGTCACTGACGTGCCGATGACCCTGGTGGCGAAGAGGGAATTTCCCGCCAAGGACCTCAAGGAGGCGATCGCCTACACCAAGGCCAACAAGACCAAGGTTTCGCTGGGGAACGCCGGCCTCGGCGCGGCCTCCCACCTGTGTGGACTGCTGTTCATGAGTGCCATCGCGACGGACCTCACCACCGTGCCCTACAAGGGGACGGGCCCCGCCATGAACGACCTGCTCGGGGGCCAGATCGATCTGATGTGCGATCAGACCACCAACACGACCAGTCAGATCAGGGCGGACAAGGTCAAGGTCTACGGAGTCACCACCCGGAAGCGCGTGCCGTCCCTTCCCAGCGTGCCCACGCTCCACGAGGCCGGGCTGCCCAACTTCGAGGTCGCGGTCTGGCACGGCCTCTATGCCCCCAAGAACACGCCCAAGCCGGTCATCGACAAGCTCGCCACGTCGCTTCGCGCGGCGCTGAAGGACCCGACGGTCAAGCAGCGGTTCAACGAACTGGGGACGGAGCCGGAGAGCGACGACCGAGCCCAGCCGGAGGCGCTGCGAGCGCATCTCAAAGCGGAGATCGAGAAGTGGGGTCCGATCATCAAGAGCGCCGGCGCCTACGCCGACTGAGGAGACAGCGCTATGCCCTCGGGCATCCGAAACCCCAAGGATTTCTGGACCGGCCTGATCTATCTGGCCTTCGGGCTGGGCGCCGTGGTGATCGGCCGCGACTATGCCATGGGAACGGGCACGAAGATGGGGCCGGCGTATTTCCCGACCGTGCTCGGCTACCTGCTCGCGGTCATCGGGCTGATCGCCGTGGTGCGGGCGTTCACGCAGCCGGGAACACCGATCGGCCGATTCTCGCTGAAAAACCTGGCCATCGTGCTCGGGGCCACCGTGTTGTTCGGCCTCCTCGTGCGCGGCGCTGGGCTCGCTGTCGCGGTGATCGCGCTCGTGGTGCTGAGCGCGTCGGCCAGCGCCATGTTCCGATGGGCTCCATCCATCGCCCTGGCTGTCGGCCTCGCGGTGTTCAGCGTCGCAGTGTTCGTCTGGGGGCTGGGGCTACCAATCCCCCCGGTGGGCTCCTGGCTCGGCCGCTGAGGGAGGCCGGCCATGGAACTGCTCGCCAATCTCGGGCTGGGCCTGCAGGCGGCATTCACCCCCGTCAACCTTTTCTACTGTCTGGTGGGCGTCGTCCTGGGGACGGCGATCGGCGTTCTCCCGGGGTTGGGGCCGGTGGCCACCATCGCCATGCTGCTGCCCGCGACCTTCACGCTGCCGCCCGTCTCGTCCCTGATCATGATCGCGGGGATCTACTACGGCGCGCAGTATGGCGGCTCCACCACGGCGATCCTGGTGAATCTGCCCGGGGAAACCTCGTCCGTGGTCACCGCGATGGACGGTTATCAGATGGCGCGCCGGGGCCGCGCGGGCGTCGCCCTGGCCACGGCCGCGATCGGGTCGTTCTTCGCCGGCACCGTCTGCACGTTGCTGGTGGCCGCCTTCGGCCCGCCCCTGGCCACCCTCGCCCTCAAGTTCGGCCCCGCCGAGTACTTCTCCCTCATGGTCCTCGGGCTCATGGCGTCGATCGTGATGGCGCACGGCCCGCTGCTGAACGCCATCGGGATGATCGTGTTCGGCCTGCTCCTGGGGCTCATCGGCACCGACGTCACCTCCGGCGCGCAGCGATACACGCTCGGGCTGCCGGAGCTCGCCGACGGCATCGGCTTCGTGATCGTCGCCATGGGCATGTTCGGCGTGGGCGAGATCGTGCGCAATCTGGAGACCGAGGGGACGCGCGAGCTGACGGTCAAGCGCGTCACCGGGCTGATGCCGACCAAACAGGACCTCAAGCGGATCATCGCCCCGATTCTGCGAGGGACCGCGCTCGGGGCCGCCCTGGGAATCTTACCCGGCGGTGGCCCGACTCTGGCCTCCTTCTCCGCCTACTCGCTGGAGAAGAAGGTCTCCAAGACCCCGAGCCGTTTCGGCCAGGGGGCGATCGAGGGCGTGGCGGGGCCCGAGGCGGCCAACAACGCCGGGGCCCAGATGTCGTTCATCCCGATGCTCACCCTCGGCATCCCATCGAACCCGGTGATGGCGCTGATGATCGGCGCCATGATCATCCAGGGCATTCAGCCCGGGCCCTCGGTGATGGTCGAGCAGCCCGCGCTGTTCTGGGGCCTGATCGTCTCGATGTGGATCGGCAACTTTCTCCTGCTCGTGCTCAACCTGCCCCTGATCGGCCTCTGGGTCCGGATGGTCAGCGTGCCTTACCACCTGCTCTATCCGGCCATTCTGGTGTTCTGCGCCATCGGCGTGTACAGCCTGAACAATGCCACCTTCGACGTCTACCTGATGGCGCTGTTCGGGCTGCTGGGCTACATCTTCGCCAAGCTGGAGTGTGAGCCGGCGCCGATGCTGCTCGGCTACATCCTGGGCCCGATGATGGAGGAGTTCCTGCGCCGGGCGATGCTCTTATCGCGTGGCGATCCCCTCGTCTTTCTCACTCGGCCGATCAGCGCCGTCCTGCTGGTGGCCGCGGTCCTGCTCCTGTGCACCGTGCTCCTGCCCGCGTTCCGCAAGACGCGGGAGGAGGCATTCCAGGAGGCGTGACCCGCCGGAATCCCTCGTCGTCAGCGTGGAGATGAACCATGGCCGGGATCGACGCACCAAAAACTCCGAGCCGGGAGGGGACTCTCCAGCGGGCGCGGGCCATGGTCCCCGTGCTCCGCGAGAGAGCCCTTCAGGCTGATCGAAACCGCACCATCCCGGTCGAGACCCATCGCGCCTTCGAGGCGGCGGGCTTCTACCGGCTATTCCAGCCGGCTCGCTACGGTGGCTACGAGATGCCGATCGGCATGATGGTCGAGGTGGCCGCCGAGCTCGGCCGTGGATGCGGGTCGAGCGCCTGGATCTTCACCAACCTCGCCGTGCAGAGCTGGATCATCGGCATGCACCAGCCGGCGGCGCAGGACGACGTCTGGGGCCGGAATCCCGATGCGCTGGGCGCCTCGTCTTTCTCCGTCAAAGGTGGCACGGGGCGCCGGGTTGACGGGGGGCTCGTGCTCAGCGGCACCTGGAGCTTCGCCAGCGGCATCGACTTCGCGGACTGGGAGAACCTTCAGGTGTTCATTCCCAGGGAGCAGGGGCCGCCCGACCACCGCTTCGTGCTGGTGCCGAAGACCGATTTCACGATCGAGGACGACTGGTTCGTGACCGGACTCTCCGGGACCGCCAGCAAGTCGATCGTGCTCAAGGACGTCTTCGTCCCCGAGCACCGGGTGCTCAACACTCAGCTGATCGCGGGCGGACCGGCGCCCGGCAGCGCGGTGAACGCAAACCCGCTCTACAGGGTGCCGCCCTGGTCCGTCGGGACCAAGGTGTTCTCCGGCCCCGCGCTCGGCATCGCGCGCGGGGCGCTGGAGCTGATCGAGGCGGAGATGCAGACCCGCCTCTCGGTCGGCGGTGTCAAGATGTCCGAGCTGGCCACCGTCCAGGTCCACGTCGCCGAGGCGGGGGCGGAGATCGACTGCGCCCACGCGGTACTCCTCAAGGACTGCGAGGACGCGATGAGGATCGCCGCGACCGAGGAGGCGCCCTCCCTCGCGCTGCGTGCTCGCTGGCGGCGCAACAATGCCTTCGCGGGACAGCTCTGTCTCCGGGCCGTCGAGCGGCTGCATCCGCTGGTCGGCGCGCGCGGTCTCAACCAGGACAGCCTCTTCCAGCTCGCCTGGCGCGACATCCACGCCGCGGTCTCGCAGATCACCATGGCCTGGGACATCCAGGCGGTGAATGCCGGCCGGATCCAGTTCGGGTTGCCGTCCCTCGACCCGCGCCTGTGACGCGTTGACGACGAGGAATGGGGCGGTTATTCCTCGGCCGCCTCTTCGTGCCAGCGTACGGCGCGGGCGCGAGCCACGAGGAGCACCTTGTCGAGCACGAATCCGGTGAGGAGCATCACCAACAGGTAGACGAAGACCGTCGGCGTCTCGAAGAAGCGCTGCGCGAACATGAGCGCGGCGCCCACGCCGCCGCCGGCCACCATCTCCGCCGTGAAGGCGGTGATGAGCGCCACGGGCAGGCTCACCCGAAGGCCGCTGAACAGGTGTGGAAGCGAGGCGGGCAGGATGACCTTCCTGGTCGACCGGGTGATCCCGGACGTCCCCCCGGTGCGCCAGTGGGTCCTCTCGCTGCCGTGGTCCCTACGCTACCAGCTCGCCTTCGACGCTGCGCTGTGCCGCGACGTGCTCGCGGTCTTCATCCAGGTCGTCTTCGGCTGGCGGCGGCGAAGGGCGGCGAGCGAGGGGCTTCGCGATGGCCAATGCGGGGCGGTCACAGTCATCCAGCGCTTTGGGTACCGCCGTTCATACTGCGACCTCCTGCACGAACAAAGCCTCGATCGGCCACCTTGGCACCGATCAGGCGCGTCTCAACGTGGCCGCCAGGCGCTCGAGTCTGGCGGCGGTGTCCTCGGCTGTCAGTCGGGCTTTTCAGGTCCGTACGGTCGAAGTGTCGGCTTTTGCCGGTGCTGTCCCCCACGCCGAGAAACTCCACGAGTCCAATGGCGGTGATCCACGTCCCCGGGTCGGCGCGGTAGCAGACGGCCATGGCATCGATGACATCGCCTAGGACGATCGGGACCCCCTGGTGGACAAGAAACTGGTCGCCGTTCTGATCGGTTCTGATCCACAGCCCACCGATCGTGTGAATCAGACGGATATGGAGTGGGTCGGCGACAAACCCGGTCGCGGGAAGCACTCGCCATCCAGCGACCGCGAGGCCCGGCATTATGAAAAGCAGCAGGAGTGCGACGAGCGAGACCAACCTCAAGCGCCACACATCGCTCATGACCTGTCCTCCTTTAGTGGAGTGCGACTAGCGACTAGCGCGCCCACCAGGTGACTGGGCGAAGGCGATGGAGCCCCAGCGGGCGCCCCATGAATCTACCGAAGAACTGCGGAGAGATGCGCCGCAAAATGAAGGCCGCCGCCGATCCGATGTGTGCCTGGTGCCGCACATCCGTGGTCGGTAGTACCGTTCCGTCCGCGCTCGTGACGTTCGGACAGACACTGGCATCGCTCCTTCCACGCGCGGAGCGCTCGAGCGCGCCGCTCACGACTGGGTCGAGTATGGTTCCCGTCGAGGAATGCGCGTACTCAGCTCGCGAATCTTCTGAAGCGCGTAGGCCAAACGCGCCTGCAGATCGGCGATATCCTCGCGGGCGCGGGCCAGCTCGCCTCGCAGGCGCCGGTTCTCTCGCTTGAGGTCCGTCATGGCTTAGAACCCGCACCGTCGCCACTCGGCTCTCGCGTACGACTCGCCCGTCCGCTACGAGCAGCAGCACCGTCACATGGTGGGCACGGCGTGAAATCGCTAGCAGTGCACCGTCTCCCAAACCGGGTCAACTCCAATGGCGGTTGTACGGATGCGGACTACAACGGCTCTGACTTCACCATCGGTCCACCTGTCCCACGCAACACCGCCTCGCCCAGGCGGCTACGGGCACGCGCCGCGCTACGCCGAGCTTGTCGCCGCCCGCCAGCCCGTCCCGGAGCCGCTCCGGCGGGGGCCCGAACACCTCGAAGTGTGCCCGGAAGTGCCGAGGAGTTCCGCGCCTGCCTCGCGGCCCTGCCGGAAGACGGTGCCGGCTGATGACGAGTACGCCGAACCCATCTATGGCCCGCACAGTTTCCCACTCTCCTATTTGGAGGATAAGCCATGATCCGGACCCTGGTGACGCTCGCGGCTGGCATCGGTTTGGGAGTCGCCGGTGTGACTGCGACCCAACACGAGGGTGTGAAGGTGACGACCCTCGCCGCGCGGGACATCGTCGAGAAGCTGGACGGCAAGGAGGCGAAGGCGACATTCCAGGAGGTGACGCTGGAAGCCGGCCAGGCGGACGTGCCGCACCGCCACGCCGGCCCGGCGTTCGGCTACGTTCTGGAGGGCGCGTTCGAGTGGGCCATCGACGACCAGCCCGCGAAAGTGCTCAAAGTGGGTGAGACGTTCTACGAGCCGACCGGGAGCCTACACCGGGTGGCGAAGAACCCGGCCGCGAAGGGCAAGACCCGCGTCCTGGCCGTCATACTGCACCCGCGGGACGCCAAGCAGGTGACCATTCCCGAGCCGAAGAAAAAGTAACCCCGACGAGACCGTAACACCTTAGGAGACCGACATGAACATCTTCGTCGCGGGGGCGAGTGGGGCGATCGGCCGCCCGCTCCTCGCCGAGTTGGTCCGTAACGGTCACGCCGTAACAGGCATGACCAACTCCGACGCCGGGGCACGGGTCATCACGGGCCTCGGCGCGGCCGTCGCCCAGGTGAGCGCGTTCGACGCACCGGCACTGCAACGGGCGCTTCAGGAGTCACGGGCGCAAGTCGTCATCGACGAGTTGACGGCGTTGCCCCGGCACCCGTCGGAAATGGCCGCCGCCGCGGCCGGAGACCGGAAGTTGCGCCTCGAAGGCGGTGGGAACCTCCACCGCGCCGCGCGGGCGTGCGGGGTGCGGCGGTATATCCAGCAGTCCAGCGGCTTCTTCCTCAAACCGGGTAGCGGGCTGGCCGATGAGTCCGAGGGCCTGGCGGTCGATGCCAGCCCCCGCGTGGCGGCGAGCGCGCGCACCTACGCCGAGCTGGAGTCGCGGGTGCTGAACGTGGAGGGTATCGAAGGGGTCGCCCTGCGGTACGGGTTCTTCTACGGGCCGGGAACTTGGTACAACCCGGACGGCGCAGCGGCGGACCAAGCGCGGAAGCAGGAACTCGCGATCATCGGCGCGGGTGAAGGGGTCTGGTCGTGGGTCCACATCGAGGACGCGGCGGTCGCAACGGCCGCCGCCCTGACGGCCCCGCCGGGCGTATATCATCTCGTTGATGACGACCCGTCCCCGGTCAGCCGTTGGCTACCGGCGTTCGCGCGGTGGGTCGGGGCCCCGCCCCCGCCCCGGGTGACGGAACAGGAGGGGCGAGAACGGGGCGGCGAGGATGCCGTGTACTACGGCACGAAGCTCCGCGGGGCGACAAACGGGAAGGCGAAAGAGACTCTGAACTTCACGCCCCGTCGGCTGCAATGGTTGGACCAATGAAAGGGTTTTCACGGGTGTGCGTGGCTGCGCCGAACCAGCCGCTGCACCTGACCGCGGCCGTCATTCCGGTTTTGCCGGGTTCGTAGCTCACTCAGGCGGCCCCGGCAGGTGAGCTTGATCGTTCGACTGCAAATGTCGGTGGGTATTCGGCTCCACTGTCAGAGTGGAGGAACACCATGAAGACAGTGGTCTCAAAAGACGGCACGCCCATCGCATATTGGCGCAGTGGCTCGGGGACACCGCTAGTACTTGTGCACGGGGCAACAGATGACCATACTCTCTGGACATCAGTGTCGCCTGCGCTTCAGCAACACGGCAGCGTGTATGCCATGGATCGGCGCGGGCGGGGGCGCAGTGGCGACGCCGACGCGTATGCCCTCGAACGCGAGTGGGAGGATGTCGCCGCGGTTGTCGACGGCATTGGGAGCACCGTGGATGTCGTCGACCGTTCCCTGGG
The DNA here is from genome assembly GCA_046726415.1 of Candidatus Methylomirabilota bacterium. Classification (GTDB taxonomy): domain Bacteria; phylum Methylomirabilota; class Methylomirabilia; order Rokubacteriales; family CSP1-6; genus CAVWFS01. Next base: position 1,703 of record JBKPAK010000139.1, on the reverse strand, counting down.
TGGAACGTGTGCCCTAGAAGCCGCTCTCCTGACCGCCAACATTCGTCGGCTGATACTCTATGAACCAGTCATACCCTCGGAGAGGCCGTTCGGTTCCGCGGAATTCAGCTCCCGAATGCGACATCTGGTTGACGCGGGGGACCGGGAACAGGCCCTTCTACTCTTTCTCCGTGACGTACTCAAGACGGCGCCCGAGAAGATCGCCGCCGCCCAAGCGCGGCCGACGTGGGCCGCGTGGATCGCGGCCGTCCACACGATACCGCGTGAACTGCAAGCTTTGAGCGGCTACCTCTTCGATCCCAAGCGCTTTGGCACCCTGCAGACACCCACGCTGCTTCTCCTCGGTGGCGACAGTCCCCCATTCAGGAGAACCGACGCGGAGAACCTTCATGCATTGTTGCCCAATAGCCGAATTGTAGTGCTCGGAGGCCAAGGGCACCGGGCAAAGAGGCACCGGACCCCTTCGCGCAAGAAGTTCTCACCTTTCTGGCAGCGAGGGCCGGGAGCTGCCAGCCCTTCACCGCGCTCATGAGTGGCGAGTATGCTGTCCACGGCTTCGCGAATCGCGATCTCCGCGCCAGGCTGGCCGCGACCGCCATCCGCCTCAGCGGCGATCCGAGGCGCCAAAGTGCCAAGCTCAGCCGCCTCCTGCACCGGCTCCACGTCTACGGCCTCGTTGCAAAAATCCCACGTTCTCGTCGCTGGCGGGTCACCGACTTCGGTCATCGCATCATGAGCACTTCGGTCAAGCTCAGGGAGCGAGAGTTCCCCCACGAGTACGCTGGGGCGGCGTGAACTCCAAAGACTTCTTCCAAAAAACGGAGAACCAACGACGGAAGACTCTATGCTCTTCTCGCGTTCTTCACCGCGTCGTCGGCCAACCTCGTCGCCGCGGCGAGGGCGGCAGGCGTGGGGCACTACGTAGCGCTGTCGATCGTCGGCGTGGACGGCCTGCCCGAGAGTGGCTACATGAGGGCCAAGGTCGTGCAGGAGAAGACGATCGTCGATTCCGGTCTGCCGTAGACGATCGTGCGCGTCACGCAGTTCCACGAGTTCACCGAGGCGATCACCGGCTCGTTGGTCGTCGGCGACGAGGTGCGCGCCCCCGACGCCCTGATCCAACCGGTCGCTGCCGTCGACGTGGCGGCGAGGTCGCCCGCGCCGCCACGGCCGAACCCGTGACGGCACCCTCGACTTCGGTGGGCCCGACAAGATGTCGTTCGCCGACATGGCCCGCGCCGTGCTCGCCGCACAGGGCGTCGACAAGCCCGTCGTAGTCGACCCCGCGGCCACCTACTTCGGCACGCCCGTCACGCAGACCAGCCTGGTCACCGGGGACGGCGCCACCCGGCTCCACCCGGTTCGCCGACTGGCTCGGAGCCCGGCATTGAGCGCGGCAGCCGAGCTGGCCGGGCAGACGGCACTGGTCACGGGCGGCACGGCGGGCATCGGCTTCGAGACGGCGCGGCTGCTGGCCCAAGCCGGTGCGAGCGTGATCATCACGGGCCGCGACGCAGACCGTGGCGCGCGTGCCGCGGCCGCACTGTCCAGGTTCATCACCGGATCCACGCTGCACGCCGACGGCGGCGGCGCAGCGGCCTGACCCCTCACGACAGGAGACCACCATGCCCGTCTCAGCCGAGCGCATCGAGGCGCTACACAACGCGCTGACCGTGATCCAGAGCGTCACACCACCTTTCATC
>JBKPAK010000138.1:0-6882 GCA_046726415.1 Candidatus Methylomirabilota bacterium | reverse complement strand
GGGTGAAGCAGTGTCCTCAGTGACGAGGAGGAAAGTCATGCCCCACTTCCTGAGCGAGGGAGAACTCGAGCGGACGGCGCCGGCCGAGATCGCGTCGTTTGGTGGGCCTATTCCGACGCAGATCGTCTCGAACGGCGAGTTTAACCCCCTCCCGCAGACACGGGACCAGCAGCGGGTCGAGACGCGCATCGACGAACTGGCGGCTGCGCTGGCGCCCCGGCACGGGCTGAGCCGCCGTCAGTTCCTGGCGAGCAGCGCCGGCATGGCCGCCGCGTTCCTGGCGATGAACGAGGTTTTCGGCAACCTCTTCGACGTGAGTCGCGCCGAGGCGCAGACGCCTGGCGCGGCCGACGCGCGGGCGAAAGCCCTCAGCGGGCAGTTCATCGTCGACGCTCAGACCCACTTCGTGCGCGACGACTTCACCCAGAGCGACCTGCTCGATCTCGCCAAGTACGCCAAGAAGAACTGGAACCCCGACCTGGTGGGCGAGAACACCCTCGCCCGGTACAAGTTCGAGAACTACGTCAAGGAGATCTTCGTCGCCAGTGACACCAAGGTGGCCCTGTTGTCGGGCGCCCCCTTCGATGATCCAACGTGGGACCTGCTGACCAATGATCAGATCGCGTGGGGGCGGGCAACCATCAATCGGATCGCCGACTCCCGCCGCCTCCTCTCCCACGCCGTCTTCACGCCCAAGAAGCGCGGCTGGATGGATGAGGTCGACCGCGCCATCGCTGTCGACAAGCCGGATAGCTGGAAGGGCTACACCATCGGAGATCCGCTCTTCCCCTCGAAGCTCGGTTCCTACTGGTGGCTCGACGACGAGAAGCTGATGTACCCGTTCTACGAGAAGGCCGTGAAGGCCGGCATCACCACCGTGTGCATTCACAAGGGCCTCTTGCCCGCCGACTACGAGCGGACGTGGCCCGGGGTCTGGGAGTACGCCACCGTGCGCGACGTGGGGAAGGCCGCCAAAGACTGGCCACAACTCAACTTCGTCATGTACCACGCGGCGCTGCGGCCGTTCCAGGAGCCGCCCAGCGCGGCGCTGAACGAGTTCGAGCGAACCGGCCGCATCAAATGGGCGACCGATCTCGCGGAGATCCCCACCAAGTTTGGCGTCACCAACGTATATGGGGAGGTCGGGACCGCCTTCGCGACCTGCGCCACCGCCGATCCGCGCTTCGCGGCAGCGTTCATGGGCACTCTCGTGCGCGGCCTGGGGGCCGACCATGTGATCTGGGGCAGCGACTCCGTCTGGTACGGCTCTCCGCAGTGGCAGATCGAGGCGCTGCGGCGGCTGGAGATTCCGGAGGACATGCAGAGAAAGCACGGCTTCGCTCCGCTCGGCGCGGCTGACGGGGTGGTGAAGAGCGCCATCTTCGCCGGCAACTCCGCTCGTCTCTATAACCTTCAGATGAGAACAGCGCTCGGAGCGATCTCGACGGACAAGATCGCGGCCATCAAGGCGGAATACCTGGCCATGGGCGGCCTGCGCAGCAACACGCGCTACGGGTACGTGGACCGTGGCGCCGGCCGGACGGCGTAGCGAAACAGGAGGCGGCCAGGGCGGGCAGCCCGCCCTGACCCTCCAAGAAGGCCACTTTCGGACCCGTCCGGGTTCGGTCGGGCCCCTTCCAGTCGAGACCGTAAACGCCTCGACCGCGGATCGGTCCGACGCGCGAGCGGTCCGGCGGGCTCACGAGTGGATCGGTGTGTGCGTAAACGGGAGCTTGGCGAACTTCGCCCGTTCCACTTCGATCACGAGGGTGACCTGGCCCTCCGGGTTCCGCCAGGGAAACTCCTTACCCGTGTACTTCCGCGCGGTCGTGTCCTTCACGACGAAGTTGGCATCCGATCGTCGCTCTATCACGCGACCCCGCAGCTGCGCCTCCCGGTAGGGGTCCTGGAAGTCTACGATCGAGAGCGCCACCCGTGGATCGCGCCGGGTGTTCTTCCCTTTGAGCGAGTCCTCGCTCGTCCCCACGAGGATGCGGTCGCCCTCGCGCGTCACCCACACCGGCGCCGACTGCGGCGAGCCGTCGGGCATCACGGTGGCGAGATGCGCGAAGTTAGGACCGTCGATGAGCCGCTTGACGTCGTCGGACAGCGCGATGCCCATGGTGTCGTCCTCCCCCGCGTAGCGTTCTGCCTACGGGGCTCTGCTCGACCTCGATGCCTTGTCGTCACCTGCGTCCTGGTCGAAGTCGTCGGCGAAGTCCTCTGCCTCGTCCGATTCGGCCCCATCGATCGTGCCGTGCGGGCCGATCCCGTCCGAGCGCCGGCACGTGACGGGTGAGGGGAGCGCCGCGCCTCCCGATAGCCCTCTGGCTGTCAAGGATGCTGCTCCGCGCCGGGCGCCCCGTCAAGGAGCGCCCGATGGCAACCCCGCCGAAGTCGCGCGCGTGCCAACCCGCCAGATCGACATCGACGGTGGCATTCCCGGTGATCGAGGACGGATTCGGGGGAACCGAGACGAAGGTGAGGGCTCCCGCACCATCGGCGGGCAGAGCGGTCTGATTCTGCTCCGCCGTCAGTCCTCCGATGAGGAGAGCCGTGGCACTATCGCTTAAGAGCCAACTCGGTTGTTCTTGCTGATGAACTTGGCGGCGGCAAAGGGGCTCACGATCGTGCCGTTGGGGCCCGAGCGTGATCCCGTACCCCCCATTGTTATGCGGTTCTGGCTGGAGAAGGCAGGGGCGGAGACGAGTTGCCGAGCATCGCCTCACGACGAGAGCGATGTTCCGCCAGGTGCGCCCCTGCCGGAGTGGGGGCAGGACGTGCGGCGGTGTTCCCGATCTGTGTTCTGAAGAGCGTTACGCCATCTTGGCGATGGCCGCGTCGGTCTCCTGTCGCGTGAACGCCCGCAGTGTCTCCGTGCGTACGTTCCCGGACGATCCCAGAGAGTAGGCGATCGCACTCATGGCGACATCGTCGGGCGCGTTGATGACGGCGGCGATGTCATAGCGGCCCATCGTGCGATAGACGTCCTTGACCTGGGCGCCTACTTTCTCGCACAGACTCCGGAAGGCGTCCTCCCGCTTAGGGGAGTCCTTGACGTTGCGGATCCCTTGGTCGGTGAAGTTTGCCAGAACGATGTACGTCGGCATGGCCGGCCTCCTTACACCTGCCGCCCGCCCTGTGCCCTGCGATCCCGTCTCCAGCGACGCAAGAATATGGCCCCCTACTCCAGCTCGCAAGCGGCCACACGCGCGCGTCCTATTCGACGGCGGACGGCGCGCGCTCGGCTCGGGGCCCTGCACCGCGCCGCAATCGTCGACGATCAACGGGCGCCGTGTCGTTCAGGGATGGCGAGCAGGACCGAATCGTCGTGGAGGCGCCACACGTCGGCCACCTCCTGGAAGCCCACGGTGCGCAGCGCCTCGTGGTGGAAGTCGAAAGGAAGGGCGCGCGCCCGTTGCCGACTGGCGAAGCGCCGGTCCCGCTCGTCCAGCAGGGGCGCGAACACGGGCTCGGCCCGGGGCTGCTTCCCAGAACTGCTCCCAGCTCTCCGCCCCCGGTTCGGCGAGGCGCTGAGCCTGCCACCCGTCGATGGCCGTGCGGCCCCACGCCGCCACAGTGGGAGCATTCTGTGGGATGTGATCAGCGTTGAGCAGGAGTCCGCCCGGCGCCAGGAGACCCGCCAAGGTCTCGTAGAGCCGTACCAGCTCATCGGGATGGAACCAATGGAGGGCGGTCGCGCTCACCACGCCGTCGAAGCCGGCCGCGGGCAAGGACGCGGCCCAGCCGTCGCGCCGCAGATCGGTCTCGATCCACGTCACGCGAGCGCGATCGGTGATGGTGCGTCGCCCCAGTTCCACGAGCCACGGGTCAATGTCGACGGCCACCACGCGCGCGGTGGGAAATCGGTCGAGCATCGCCTGGGCGAGCGAGCCCGGTCCGCAGCAGCAATCGAGAATGTAAAGGTCGCTGCCGCTTCGAGCGCACTCGAGATAATCGGCCATCAGCGCGAAGCGCTCCGCGCGGCCCGGAACGTAACGCTGCCGCTGTCGATGCCACCGCGCCAGCCAGCCAGACCAGTCGACGTCCACGGCGAGTGAGGATCGCGTCCTCATACTCGGATTATAACGAGCGGTGGGCTTTACACCTCGCGGCGCCTCGCCCGCCGGCACGAGATCTGGGGCAACCAGTCGCCCCGGCCCCGGAGACGTCAGAAGATCTCCACGCACCAGGGAGCGCGCTCGGTGCAGAACAGCGCATCGGCGCGGGCGATCGCGCCCGCGCGCACCTCCTCCACTCGCAGGGCTCGCCTCAGCTGCGCCCAGGTGAAACCGCCCAGGTAGACGGCGCCCAGCGCGGCGGCGTCGCAGCGCAGCTCCGGCTCGGACTCTGTTCGCTCGACACCGTCATCGCCCACTCGCCAGCAGCCCACGTTCCAGGGGCAGAATTCATCGACCACCTCCACCACCACCGAACCCCGTGCCGCATACGAGCGCGCGGCCAGCGCCGTTCCCACGTCGACCAGCCGGACCCAGAGCCCGTCGCGGAGGTTGAAGCGGAGCCGGCGGGGCTCGGCGAGCAGCAGGAGGAGAGGATGGTCGAGCGGCAGTAGCCACGCCTTGACGCGGGCCATCCAGTCGACATCTAGCAGGTACCTCCAAATCGCGCGCGTGGCCTCAGGCGAATCGCCAATGGCCTCGACGACGTCGACCGTGCCGGTCTGGATGCCACGCTCGAACGCCAGGCTGAGCCGGTAGAGAGCGTAGGCCACGGCCCGCCCATCCAGTTCGAGCACGACGCACTGCAGATCACCGCCTCCCCGGCGCCGCCATTCCGGGTCGGTCAGCACACGAGCTTGCCACCACGCGGGGGTGCGCATGAACATGCCAGGAGTCGCCGCCGCGACCCGTTCGTAAATCGGCGCCACGAGCTTTTCGGCGGTCTCGAGCGACACCATCGCGGCGCTTCCGAAGGGCTCGAACGCGGCGTAGTAGGCCGAGCGCACGCGCGACAGATCAATTTCACCGGTGAACGAGGCGATGCCGTACCCGAAGCGACTGTAGATCGGGTCCTCGGTGGCCCAGAGGTACGCGACCGATTCGCCGCGCTCATGGCAGGCGTCGAGCTGTGCTCGCATCATGTCTCGTAGGACGCCTTGCCGGCGATGGGTGGGGAGGACGCCGACCGCGGTCACCCCCGCGGCGCGGACCCGGCCGCCGGGCACCGTCAACTCGAAGGGGAAGGCGCCGGCGCCACCCACGGCGCGGCCGCCGTCCCAGGCGGCGTGGACCCGCTCGGCGGGCAGGACTCGGGTGAGCCGGTCGAACTGATCGTCGGTCACCGCCGAGCGGCCGAAATAGTGCCAGATAGGTACCAGCGCCGCGCGCAGCTCCGTCGCGGAGGAGCAGGGTCGCACGTCCCAGCTCATGTCGGCGCCCGCGTACCTCTGTCGGTGACCAGCCAGCCGGTGTCGATGAGCAGCGACCATTCCCCCTCGTCCGGACACGCCCGAGGACATCTCTGGTCAGCGGCAGGATCCGGGCTGACCGCCGACGATGATACGTCGAGCCGGCCAAGAGTAAGGGGGACAATCCCGGCGGAACGAAACGGGGCCCTCAGAAGGGCGTTCGATTCAGTGCGTTGTCCGTGGCGCCGACACGGTACCACCGGTGGCCATATGGCTCCAGGGCGATCTCGTGGGGGCCGCCCTCGCAATGGCTGTGCTTGGCATCGAAGAGGTTCACCAGCCTGTCGCCGCCCTTGCACTTGGGGTCGAGCGCCACCGTCTGCCGGCGGCTGCTGAAGTTGTGGAGGGTGAGCATCGACACCCCACGGAAGTCGTACCGGATCGCCAGTACGTCCGGAGCGTCGACGCGCAGAATCGCGAAGTCGCCCCACGCCAGCTCCGGGCACTCCTTGCGCATCCGGATCCGCCGCTCCGTCCAGTTCAGCAGGGAGTCCGGGTCGCGGCGCTGATCGGCGACGTTCACCGTCTGGTATCCGAAGATGTCGTCGTCGATGCACGGACGCACCGTGCGCTCCGCCTGCGAGAAGCCACCGTGACGCTCGCTCGTCCACTGCATCGGCGTGCGCGCGCACTCGCGCTCGTCCAGGGTCAAGTCGTCGCCCATGCCAATCTCGTCGCCGTACTGCATCATCGGCGTACCCGGGAGAGAGAAGAGCAGGCTGAAGGCCAGCTCCAGGCGGCGGCGGTCGTTGCCCAGCATGGGCGCGAGACGACGGCGGATGCCTCGATCGTAGAGTCGCATGTCCTTCTTGGGCGCGAAGGCGGCAAAGATGTCGGCCCGCTGCTCCGGCGAAAGCCGGCCGAGATCGAGCTCGTCGTGAGAGCGCAGGAAGTGAACCCATTGGGCGGTGGGGGGCTTCCTGGCCGTCTGCTGCAGCGCCCATATGAGCGGTCCCGGGTCGCCGGTGGCCAGCGCGTAGAACAGCCGCTGGTTGACCGGAAAGTTCAGCATCATCTGCAAGCGGTCACCCTGCTCGCCGAAGTACGCGATGCTGTCGTCGGGCGGCACGTTGGCTTCGGCCAGAAGGATGGCATCGCCGCGCCGCCACTGCAAAAAGTCCCGCATCTCGTGCAGCAGCTCGAAATCCTGCTCGGACGGTGCCCCCACACCTTTGCGCTGGATGAAAAACGGCACGGCATCCATGCGGAAGCCCGAGATGCCCAGCTCCAGCCAGTAGCCCATGATCTTGGTGATCTCGTCGCGCACGGCGGGGTGGTGGGTATCGAGATCCGGCTGGTGATCGTAGAACCGATGGAAGTACCACCGGCCGGCAGCGTCGTCGAACGACCATGTGGTCTTTTGAGTACCCGGGAAGACCATGCCCTTGTCGTAGTGCTTCGGTCGCTCGTCGGCCCATACGTACCAGTCGCGAAAGCGCGAGTCCGGATCGCTC
>JBKPAK010000137.1:0-10666 GCA_046726415.1 Candidatus Methylomirabilota bacterium | reverse complement strand
TCCCTCTGACAGGGGTTTACGACCCGAAGGCCTTCGTCCCCCACGCGGCGTCACTCCGTCAGGCTTTCGCCCATTGCGGAAAATTCCCCACTGCTGCCTCCCGTAGGAGTCGGGGCCGTGTCTCAGTCCCCGTGTGGCTGGCCGTCCTCTCAGACCAGCTACCCGTCATCGCCTTGGTGAGCCATCACCTCACCAACTAGCTGATAGGCCGCGAGCCCCTCCAAGAGCGGCAGCTTGCGCCGCCTTTCCTCCTCAGATCTCGCGATCCGAGAAACGTATCCGGTATTAGCCTCCCTTTCGAGAGGGTATCCCGGTCTCCAGGGCAGGTTACCCACGTGTTACTCACCCGTACGCCACTAGGACCACCGCGTGATTGCTCACGCGGTGATCCCCGTTCGACTTGCATGTGTTAAGTACGCCGCCAGCGTTCGCTCTGAGCCAGGATCAAACTCGCCATAGAAAGCGATGAACCTGAGCTCAAGCTCGAACCGTCACTGCTGTTCTGCTCGCAGTTACTCGGCCGAGCGCAAGGCTCGAAAAAAGAAACGGATGGGTGCTCACACCTCTTCAGTGAGCCAGTAGCATATCCGAGTTTCAAAGAACGCTGCGGTCAGCTTGGAAGTGACCGGCTACTTCTCAGAACTTTGGCCCCATGGTGGGGACAAAAAGTAACTATACGGATCGCCAGGAAAGCTGTCAAGAGTTTCCTCAGGCCCGATCACTCCTCGGAGGAACTCGCCGCCGCTGGCGCCCCCTCCACGGTCACCCGACGGAACTGCCGCTTGCCCACGCGAACCAAGTACGTTCGCCCGCTGGCCACCTCAGCCCCCACGCTGGTCACCCGCTCACCGTCCACCTCGACGGCACCCTGTCCGATCAACCGGCGCGCCTCCGAATTCGAGTCGGCCACGCCCACGGTCCGGAGAATGGACACGACAGACAGGCGGCCACCAGGAGCCGCTACGCGTCGCTCCTCGATCTCGCTCGGCGCGGACCGCTGCTGGTGAACGCGCGCGAAGTGTTGGGCTGCCGCGGTCGCCCGGGCGGCACCCTGATACTGCTCAGTCAGGGTAAACGCCAGCCGCTTCTTGGCCTCCATGGGATGCCCATGGCGGAGACCCACGATCTCCGCCTCGGGCACGCGCGTCAACAGGTCATAGTATCGCCACATGAGGTCATCGGAAATCGACATCAACTTGCCGTAGATGTCCTCGGCCCTCTCGGCGATTCCCACGTAATTCCCCAAGCTTTTCGACATCTTCTGGACACCGTCTAGCCCCTCGAGGATGGGGACGGTCACCGCCACCTGAGGCTCTTGCCCCATGGCGCGCTGCAGGTCGCGTCCCACGAGCAGGTTGAACGTCTGGTCGGTGCCACCCAGCTCCACGTCGGCCCTCAGGGACACCGAGTCGTAGGCCTGCGCGATGGGATAGAGAAACTCGTGCAAGCTGATGGGCCGCCCGGCGGCGTAGCGGCCGGCGAAATCCTCGCGCTGGAGCATCTGGGCCACCGTCACGTGCGCGGTCAGCCGGATCACGTCCTCCATGGTGAGCTTGCCCAGCCACGTGGAGTTGAACTCGAGGCGCGTGCCCTCCATATTCAGGATCTTGCCAAGCTGGGCTCGGTAGGTCGCGGCGTTGGCACGGATCTCCTCCCACGTCAGCGGCTTGCGCGTCTCGGAGCGCCCCGTGGGGTCGCCGATCATGCCCGTGAAGTCACCGAGAATGACGATGACCTCATGGCCCAGATCCTGGAAATCTCGCAGCTTGTTGAGCACGACGGTGTGCCCGATATGCAGGTCCGGCGCGGTGGGATCCAGTCCCAGCTTCACCTGAAGCGGCTGCTGGAGGGCGCAGGATCGCTCGAGCTTCGCGCGGAGTTCGCTCTCCACGATCAGGTCTGCGGCGCCCCGCCGGATGATGCGGATCTGCTCGTCGACGGGGAGAAAAGTCACATCGCGCAAAGCATCGGCCTTGTACCACGCGGTCCTGCCCCACGCAAGCGGCTTCTCGACCTCGCCGGGAGGGAAGCCGGCCAGTTCAGTCGGGACGAAGACCGCCAGGATCGACGAAGACGCCAGTATAATGGGCGTCCATGGCAGCGTGGGCTCGACGCGGGTCCTCTCGACGCGGCGTCAAGGACCGTCGACCTTGGCTGCGCGGCATCCTGATTGGGATCGGGTTGCTCACGCTGTTCGGGGTGCTGCTGGTCGGCGCGGGGGCGCTGTGGGCGCTGACCATCCTGCCGAAGTCCTTGCCCTCCGTCACCGCGCTCGAGAACTTCGAGCCGCTGAGGGGCACGAAGCTCTACGACGAGAACGACGAACTGATCACCGAGCTGCACGTCGAGCGCCGCATCTTCGTCCCGCTGAGCCAGATCCCAAAGACCCTCCAGGATGCCGTCATCGCCACCGAGGATCGGCGCTTCTACTACCATTGGGGTGTCGATCCGGTGGGCATCGCGCGGGCCATCGTCCAGAACTACCGGCAGGCGCGGATCGTCGAAGGGGGAAGCACCATCACGCAGCAGCTCACCAAGGTGCTCTTTCTCACTCCGGACCGGAGCCTCGAGCGCAAGCTCAAGGAGGCGGTCCTCGCCCTCGAGCTCGAGCGACGTTACTCCAAGAATCGCATTCTCGAGATGTATCTCAACCACGTCTACTTCGGGCAGGGGGCCTACGGAGTCGAGGCGGCGGCGCGAACGTACTTCGGCAAGTCGGTGTCCGAGCTGACGGTGCGTGAGGCGGCCCTGCTCGCCGGACTTCCCCGCGCGCCCTCGACCTACGCCCCCTTCGAGCATCCTCGGGCGGCCAAACAGCGCCGGGAGGTCGTGCTCCGCCGCATGGCGGAATACGGGGTCCTCAAGCAGGAAGAGGCGCGCAAGCTGGCCCGAGCCGACCTCGGTCTCATTCCACCCGAGCGCCGGCGGACCACCGGACAGTACTTCCTCGACTTTGTGCAGCAGGCCCTCGAGGCAAAGTACGGTGCCGATCTGGTCTTCAAGGGCGGTCTCAACGCCTATACCACGCTCAATCCTTCCATGCAGTTGGCCGCCGAGCAGACGCTCCGCGACGGCCTGAAGACGTTGGAGAGCCGAAGCGCCAAGGCGCGACCGGGCGAGCACCCCGAGGGCGCCATCGTGACCATCGAGCCGCAGACCGGCTACGTCCGGGCGATCGTGGGCGGGTATGACTTTTTCCGCAGCGAGTTCAATCGCGCCGTGCAGGCCAAGCGCCAGCCGGGCTCCGCCTTCAAACCATTCGTGTACATGGCGGCGCTGGAGGCGGGTTTCACGCCGGCCACGCGCATCGAGGACACACCCGTCTCGTACGCGGTGGGTCCCAACGGGCAGACCTGGAAGCCGGAAAACTACGACCGGAGATTCCGCGGCCTCACGACCCTCCAGCAGGGCATCGAGGATTCGGTCAACGTGGTCACCGTGAAGCTGCAAGAGCAAGTAGGCGTGAACCGGACGATTCACGTGGCCCGGCGTTTCGGTATCCGCAGCCCGCTCACGCCTAACCTCTCCCTCGCCCTCGGCACGTCGGACCTGTCCCTCTTGGAGCTGACCTCGGCCTACGGGGCCTTGCCCAATCAGGGGGTCTGGATGCCCCCGACCGTGATCCGCTATGTGACCGACGCCAAGGGCAAACTGCTCGAAGAGAACGTGCCGCACGGGCGCGAGGCCATCCCATCCGACGTAGCGTACGTGGTGACCCACATGCTTCGGGGCGTCGTGGAACGGGGCACCGGCCAGGTCGCCAAGTCGCTTGGCCGACCGGTGGCCGCCAAGACGGGCACCACGAATGACTACTCGAACGCGTGGTTCGTGGGCTATACGCCGCGCTTGGTGACCGGCGTGTGGGTCGGTTATGACCGGCCGCGCAGCCTTGGCCGGGACGAGACGGGCGGCCGCCTGGCCGCGCCGATCTGGACGTCCTACATGACCCGCATCCTGGGCGACACCCCCAAAGAGGACTTCCCCGTTCCAGACCGCGTGGTCATCGTGTCGGTGGATCTGGATCCATCGAATGAGTGCATTCGACCCGTCCCCATGGCCTTCGTGAAGGGCACGGAACCAGCCACCTCGTGCGGCGCGCGGCGGCAGATGACACCGCTGGTGCCCAGCCCGGCGCCGCCCAGCACGCTCGTTCCTCCTCCCTCCGCGGCCGCGCCTCGCGAGGTCGCGGCTACGTCGCCAGCGGCTGGATCTTCCGCAGATCGGCGATCGGAAGGACCAAGTCCGCAAGGTCCCTGAGCAAACCCAGGCGATTTTCGCGGACGGCGGGATCGGCGTCCATCACCATCACCGCCTCGAAGAACCGGTCGACCGCTGGTCGGAGCCGTGCCAGCTCCATCAAACCTCCCTCGTAGTCCCCTCGCTCCAGCGCCGACAGCACCGTCGGCCGGCTCGCCTCCGTCGCGCGGTGCAACTGCCGCTCGGCGTCGTCGACAAAGCGCGAGGGATCAGGAGGGCCGATAGGCCCTCCCGGCAGGATGTTGATGGCGCGCTTGAACGCGACGACGAGCGCCTCCCAGTCAGGTCGGCCCATCATGCGAGTCAGCGCTTCCGCGCGCTGAACGGCCTGAGGCGGATCATCGAACCCCTGGCCGAGGACGGCCTCGACCACGTCGGCGCGAAGCCCTCGGCCGGCCATCGCAGTGGCCAAGCGGGTCCGGAAGAATTCCATCGCTCGTTCCCGCGTGACCTCGCGCGACTCTGTCCGCTTCCCACTCAGAAGATCGAGCGCGCGGTCGACCAGGCCGCCGAGCGAGAGGGAGAAGCCCGCCCCGACCGCGATCTGGACGATACCGTGCGCCTGCCGTCGGAGCCCGTACGGATCCTGCGATCCCGTCGGCACCAGACCGACGCCGAGGCAACCCACGACCGTATCCATTTTGTCCACGATCGACAGGATCATCCCCTCCATCGATGCTGGCAGCTCGTCCTCCGGCCCCCGAGGCAGGTACTGCTCGCGAATCGCTCGGGCCACGCGTGGCGACTCCCCCGCCCGCAACGCGTAGGTTTCACCGATGATGCCCTGCAGCTCCGGGAACTCCCGGACCATGCCCGAGGCCAGATCCGTTTTGGACAGGCGGGCCGCCCGGACCACCGCGTCTGGCGCGACGGTTGGCGCGGAGCCGACGAGGTACTCCCCGAGGGCCACCACCCGTTGCGTCTTCTCGAGCAAGCTCCCGAGCTGCTCCTGGAAGACCATGGTGGCCAACCGAGGCAGTCGATCCTCCGAAGACAACTTCAGATCCTCCCGGAAGTAAAAGTCCGCATCGGCGAGGCGGGCGCTGATGACTCGTTCGTTTCCACGTCGGATCTCGGCGGGATCACCGCCCGGCATGTTCGAGATAGCCACGAAGAAGGCGACGAGCCGTCCGTCAGGCGCTTGTCCGGTGAAGCAGCGCTGGTGGCGACGAATCGGCGTCTCCACGACCTCGCGGGGGAGATCGAGAAAGACCTTGGGGAACGAACCCACCACGGCCATCGGCCACTCCACGAGATGCACCACGGCCTCCAAGGTGGGCTCGTCGATCACAGGTCGGAAGCCATGTCGGGCACCAGCCTCCTCGACCTGGCGCCTCACCTCGTCGCGCCGCGCGCCGACGTCGGCCAGGACGATTGCCTCGCGGAGCTGAGTCACGTAACGCCCGGGCGAGGCCAGCTCGATGGGCGCCGGCGCCAGGAATCGGTGTCCATAGGTGACGCGGCCGGACGGGACGCCCGTCACGGCAAGGGGAAGAACATCCTCATCCAGAAGCGCCACAACCCATCGCACCGGGCGCGAGAACCTCGCGTCGCCCTGACCCCATCGCATCTGCTTGGCGAAGGGCAGCGATGCGACGAGGCGCTCCAGCAGGGGCGGGAGGACGACCCTAGCCGGCTGCCCACCCTCCTCGCGTTCGCTGGCCAGGTACTCGCCGCGCTCGGTCATGATCACCTTGAGTCGATCCAGCGGCACGCCCTGGGCTCGAGCGAACCCCTCAGCGGCCCTGGTCGGCTTCCCGGTCGGGTCGAGCGCCGACTTCTTGGGGGGGCCCGTGACCGTCACCGTCTGCCGATCCTGGCTCTCGGCGAGACCGCCGACCACCACGGCCAAGCGGCGGGGCGTGGAATAGATGCGGAGCGACTCGTACGGGAGGCGGGCTTCCTGGAGCAGGCGCGCCGCCGTCCCCTGCAGAGCGGGAAGGACGAGGGGAAGCTCCGAGGGGGGGAGCTCCTCCGTTCCCACTTCGAAGAGCAGGGCGTGGCTCATGCGCGCGCCGCGGTCAGCAAGGGATGGCCCAAGGCCTCGCGCTGCCGCAGATAGCCTTCGGCGACCCCCCGGGTAATGGCGCGTAGTCGCCCGAGATACGAGGTGCGTTCGGTGACGCTGATGGCGCCCCGCGCATCGAGCACGTTGAACAGGTGCGAGCACTTGAGGCCGTAGTCGTAGGCCGGCAAGATCAGCTCGTGGCGGAGGAGGCGTCGCGCCTCCGCCTCGTAGGCGTCGAAGAACCGCGCGTGAACCGCCGGGTCGGCGACGTCGAAGTTGAAGCGCGAGAACTCGACCTCCTCCTGGTGATGTAGCTGGCCGTAGCTCACCCCCGGAGCCCACGCCAGGTCGTAGACCGAATCCACGTTGGCGAGGTACATCGCGATTCGCTCGAGCCCGTACGTGATCTCCGCGGAGATCGGGCTCAGGTCGATCCCACCTGCTTGCTGAAGGTAGGTGAACTGGGTGATCTCCATTCCGTCGAGGTCGACTTGCCAGCCGAGTCCCCAGGCCCCGAGCGCAGGCGACTCCCAGTCGTCCTCGACAAACCGGATGTCGTGGCGGAGCAGGTCGATGCCGATTGCCCTCAAGCTCCCCAGATAGAGGTCCTGGACGTCAGCCGGGGACGGCTTGAGGATCACTTGAAACTGATGGTGGCGCTGCAGCCGGTTGGGATTCTCACCGTACCGCCCATCGGTAGGGCGGCGCGAGGCCTGCACGTACGCGACGTTCCACGGCTCGGGGCCGAGGACGCGCAGAAACGTCGCCGGGTGCATGGTCCCCGCCCCGACCTCGAGGTCATAGGGTTGCTCGATGACGCACCCGTGATCCGCCCAGTAGCGCTGAAGGGCCAGGAGCAGGTCCTGGAACGTCACCGCGCTCTGGTTCCCGTGAATTTGCCCAGCTCTTCCAGGAATCGCGTGGCGCGGGCGGGATGACCGCCCAGATGCGCGACGTGCGCATCGAGAAGTCGGCGCAGCTCGTGCTCGACCCGCCCGAGGGGGGTAGCGGTGGCTTCTGGCCATGAGCAGGTTCGAAGCCGGTGCAGCGCCTGACGTCCACCCGGGGTCGCCGGTAGGGCTCCGGGCGTGACCGCGGCGCAGCGCGCGCATATCGCGCCGCCGCTGGCGACATCGAGGGCGCCACCCGGCGAGGCCGGCCGGGCTCCGCAGAGAACGCAGCGGTCGAGCCGCAAACGATGACCGAGCGCATCCACGCAGCGGACCCCGAAGGCGATGGCCACCCGCGCGGCGGGTGCTCCATCGTCGATGGCGGTGAGAGCCCGAACGAGGAGACCGTACACCGCCGGGTGCGGATCGCGCTCGGCGGTCAGACGCCCGACGCATTCCGCGATCCACGCCGCCTGTCCCAGCCGTTCGAGGTCCTCGCGCAGGTGCGGGAAAGGGCGGACGATGTCGAAATGGTCGATCTGAACGAGGTCGCTCCGCCCGCTGTCGAAGGCGATGAGCTCGCCCAGGGTGAAGGGTTCCAGGGCCCCGCCAAACCGCGAGCGCATCTGGCGGGCCCGGCGCGCCACGCCTCGTACTTTGCCCCCCTGGCGCGCGAAGAATGTCACGAGCAGGTCGCTCTCCCCCAGCGGAAACGAGCCGATCACCACCGCCGCCGAACGCGCGAGGGGCATGTCACGACGTGAGGCGGAATCCGAACTCGCGGAGAGCGCGCTCATCCTTCCGCCAGTTGCGGCGCACCTGCACGGTGAGGGACAGGTACACTTTGATCCCGAAGAAGCGCTCCAATTCCCCGCGGGCCGCCGTTCCGATCTGCTTCAGCATGCGTCCGCCCCGGCCCACCAAGATGCCGCGCTGCGAGTCCTGCTCCACGAAAATTCGGGCGCGGATGTACAGGCAAGGCGGCTCGCGGCGCTCGGTGACTTCATCGACGCGGACGGCCACGGCGTAGGGCACCTCCTCGCGCGTCAGCCAGAAAACCTTCTCGCGGATCATCTCGGCCACGTAAAAGGTCTCCGGCTGGTCGCTGGTGGCGTCCTCCGGGAACAGCGCGGGGTGCTCGGGCAGCGCGGCAGCGAGCAGAGCGAGCAGGCGATCACAGTTCGTCCCATCGGCGGCGGAGATGGGGAGAATATCGCGGAAGGGATGGGCCTGCCGCCACGCGTCGATGAGGGGTAAGAGCCGCTCCTTCGGCTCTATGCGATCGATCTTGTTCAGGAGACACACGAGGGGAGTGGGCCCGCGCGCCACCGCCCGCAGCAGGCGGAGATCCGGCGAGGCCTCCGTGCTGGCGTCGATCAGGGCACACACGAGATCGACTTCCGTCACCGCCCGCTCGACCGTGGCTCTCATGAACTCCCCCAGCCGGCCGCCCTCATCCTGCAGGCCAGGCGTGTCCACGAAGACGATCTGCGCCTCAGGGAGATTCCTGATCCCCGTGATCCGGTTGCGCGTCGTCTGCGGCCGCGGGGAGACAATGGCTAATTTGTCGCCCACCAGCCGGTTGAGCAACGTCGACTTACCCACGTTCGGGCGACCGATGAGCGCGACGAACCCGGAGCGCATGGGATTCGTTACATGGGGGGCCCCGAACTGGCCCCCCAATCCCCCCATCCGCTCGGGGCACCCCGGTGGAGCCGCGCCGCCCCTCGATTCCCCGCCAGCTTCGGCGGGCCCGACTTGGCTCTCAAGCCCCCCACACGTCGCGGGCACTCAGGCCGAGCCATGGCGCTCGATTCTCCCACCCGCGGAGTGCCCCGGCGCAAGCGTGGCGCTCCTCGATTCAGCAGCCCGGTCCAGAGTCGCGCCGGAACCGTCCGCCGGCCGCCCAGGAGGCTGCGTTCCCGGCGATGCATGAGGGCGGCCTCCACGGGATCGCGGTCGTCGTAGCCCACCAGATGGAGCACCCCGTGCGTCACCAGCAAATCCAGCTCGAGGGCCCGTGGTACGCCGAGGCGACGGGCCTGCCGTGCCGCAGTCGGCGCCGAGATCACGACCTGACCGACCATCCCTCCCGGGGCCCCCGCGATCTCCAAGGGGAAGGCCAGCACATCCGTACGGCGAGCCACCCCGCGATACGTCCAGTTCAACCGCCGGATGGCGTCATCGTCCACGACCGCCACCTCCACCTCGCCCCCTGGCCGTCCCACTTCGGCCAGCACACGCTGTCCGGCCCGCGCAAGGCGCCGGCGGTCAACGGGAATTCGATCCTGGCAATTCTCGACGTGGACCGTCATCAGGACAACGCGGTGGGGTCGCGGGGGCTCGTGTCGTGGGCATCGTAGGCGCGGACGATGGCGGAGACGAGCCGGTGCCGTACCACGTCGCGCTCGTCGAAGTACGCGAAGCTGATGCCGGGCACGCCCTCCAGAATGGCGCGGGCCTGGACCAAGCCCGAGGCGCGCGAGGAGGGCAGATCGATCTGAGTGATGTCTCCGGTGATCACCATCTTCGAGTTGAAACCCAGGCGGGTGAGGAACATCTTCATCTGCTCAGCCGTGCTGTTCTGCGCCTCATCCAGAATGATGAACGCATCGTTGAGGGTGCGGCCGCGCATGTAGGCGAGCGGAGCCACCTCGATGGCTCCCTTGTCCATCAGGCTCTGGACCTTGTCGGCCTCCAGCATGTCGTAGAGCGCGTCGTAGAGCGGCCGCAGGTAAGGATGGACTTTTTCGTAGAGATCCCCGGGGAGGAAGCCCAGCCGCTCGCCGGCCTCGACGGCCGGTCGGGTGAGGACGATGCGCGCGACCTCCCGGCGCGTGAGGGCGGCCACGGCCATGGCCACGGCCAAGAAGGACTTGCCGGTGCCGGCGGGCCCGATGGCGAATACCATGTCGTGCGTGCGGATGGCGTCGACGTATCGCTTCTGGCCGAGCGTCTTGGGCGTGATGAGCTTCTTTCGAGACGGCACCGCAATGGCATCGGCAAAGACCGCCTTCAGATCGGCGTCGTCGTCGTCCGAGAGCATGCGAAGAGCAGCGCGCACCTCGGGCGCACGCAGGTGAGCTCCCGATCGGACCAGCTCCGCCAACTGGGTGAGGGCACGCTCGGCCCGTCTCACCTGCCGCTCTTCGCCCCGCAGCGTGATGTCGTGACCGCGCGCCACCACCCGCACGTCCAGCTCCGACTCCAAGGTGCGAAGGTGGTCGTCGTTGCGCCCGAGAAGGGGAAGGAGGTCGACCTCGGGAGCGAGGGAGAGCCGACGCGTGACGACGGTGGCTTCGCTCAACCTCTACGCATCCCTGGAAGAGTCTACCACGGGCACATCGAGGCGGATGTGCAGCTCCTTCAAGCGCTCGGGGGCCACCGGCGACGGAGCGCCCATCAAGAGGTCCTGCGCGTGCTGGTTCATGGGGAACGCGATGACTTCGCGAAGGTTGCTCTCCCCAGCCAGGAGCATCACGATCCGATCGATGCCTGGCGCTGACCCTCC
>JBKPAK010000136.1:0-17192 GCA_046726415.1 Candidatus Methylomirabilota bacterium | reverse complement strand
AGCTACGGGCGCGCGCCGAACTTCCTCATGCTCACGGGCTACGAGCAAGTGCGCTCGATCGCTTGCTCACTGACCGGCGACGCGGAGGGCTCGAGGAAGGTGGAGCTCGCGCTGCCAGAAACCGGTGTCTGCAGCGGACCGCCGAGCGTCGCAACACTCGGGACCGCCGCGGCATGCTGCGGTGGGCCGGCGCCCGCATATGTCGACGCCTGTTGCGTCCTGGATGCCGAGGCCAAGGCTGCGGGCGGGGAAGGCTGTGGGTGCGGGTCGAAGGACTCGGCTGTCGCCTGCACGACGCACGGGTGACCGAAGCCGCGGCTTTCGTCCAGAGCCCCTGGTGGCAGGCCGGTCGAGGCCGGGCGGGCGTCATTGCCGTTCTCGGCTTCACACAGTGTCTGGCCTGGGGCTCCTCCTACTACTTACTCGCGGTTCTCGGCAAGCCCATCGCGGCCGATACGGGCTGGCACTTGACCTCGGTCGTGGCTGGCCTTTCGATCGGCCTGTTGGTCGCCGGGTTGGCCTCACCGGCCATGGGGCGGGCGGTTGAGCGCCGCGGCGGCCGGACCGTCCTCGCGTTTGGCTCGGTCGCGCTGTCGCTGGGACTCGCCGGGTTGGGGTTCGCACGCGAGCCAATCGGTTATTTCGCCGCGTGGACCGCGCTCGGGATCGGTATGGCGACAGGCCTCTACGACGCGGCCTTCGCCACCCTCGGGCAGCTCTACGGACGCGAGGCAAGAAGATTGATCACGAACCTGACGTTGATCGGCGGATTCGCCAGTACCGCGGCCTGGCCGCTCAGCGCGCTCCTGGCTGAGACGCTGGGATGGCGTGGGGCGTGCTTCGTGTACGCCGGTTTGCATCTCGCTGTGGGCTTGCCGATGCATTGCCTGTTGTTACCCGCCAAGCCTGCGGACGATCTCGTCCAGCCTACGTCGGGAAATACACGGGCACCAGCGGCCCATGGAGGAGATGAACCACCAAGGCGCGCTTACCAGCTCTTGGTCTGGATGCTCGGGGCGAGCTTTACGCTCCAGGCGATCATCTCATCGGTGATCTCGGTTCACCTCCTCTCGATGTTACAGGGCTTCGGGCTCACGCTGGCCGCCGCAGTCGGACTGGGCATCCTCGTCGGGCCTTCACAGGTCGGTGGCCGCTTGCTCGAGGTTGGGTTCGGGCGGCACTTCCATCCGGTGTGGACGGCCGTCGCCGCCAGCGTCTTCGTGTTCGCCGGGTTGGGTCTCCTGTTCCTCGCCAATCCTGCAGTGATTGCGATCGCTCTTGTGCTCTACGGTGCCGGGAACGGCATCAAGACCATCGTCAAGGGGACGCTGCCGCTGGCGATTTTTGGCTCGTCCGGCTATGCCTCGCTCCTTGGACGGCTCGCCCTGCCCACGCTGCTGGCTCAGGCCGTCGCGCCAGCGGTCTTCGCGAAGACCTTGGCCGGATCAGGTCCAGAACAGCTGCTGGGCATCCTGACCGGGGTAGCCCTGCTCAATCTGCTGCTTTCCTATGCGGTGCGGCTGGCCTCGCCCGCCGATGAAACTGCGACCGTCCGATCGGGGTGAACCGGATTGCTCGATAGACGCATCGCGGATGCAGCGCGCCCGGGGGCACTCTCATCACCGGGCACTCCGGGCGCTGGGCGCAAAATGGCTGAAGATCATCTTCGTCATGTGGGAACGCCAGGTCCCGTACGACGAGCACCACCACCTGGCGACCATGACACGCCAGCAGCTGCCGACGCGTCAGAAAAAAATCGCTTGACCTGAACCAGAGAAAGTCTCCTCTCGCGGCTGACGCCGCCGAGTGTTTCACCCACGCACACGGTAACCGTCCGCGCGCGGAGGCGCAGCACTTTCATGCCATCAGAACGCCATCCGGTCGACATCGCGACTATCAGGGACCTGATGGCAGTTCACTGACTTATCAAGCTGGGCTTCACGGCCCCCTCCGGGATATGAGGAGGGGTTGTCTCCGTGTCGCGAAACTCGGCGCTGGAATCCTCAGGGCGGACACCCCGCGCGGGGAGGGCAGCGGATAGGAGGAATAGCGAGGCGGGAGGGGCGGTGTGGTATACGCCGAGAAAAGGCGCACGGGAGAGGATCACCGCAGGCATCACCCTTCCTGTCGACGAGCGATCACGACCGGAGCCGGTCCGCGCCCTACTCAGGCACGCGCGTGGACGCGACCTGCGCTAAAATCACGCCCTCGAAGCTGAGCCCGATCACTCCGGGAGGTTGGGCAATGGACCTGAGGCTCCAAGAGGTCGAGCGGCGCGACGTCGCCGACGATTCTCCGTGGAGCAATGCCCTCGGATCTACCGCCGGGGAGGTGATCTGCGTGCCGCGGCAGGCCGCGACGGTGGAGACAGAGGCGGTGTCGATGGGCGCCATCCCGGGAAGGGCACGCCCGCGCTGGATGGCCTGCGAGATGCCGACCTGGCGACTGTAGCCTCCATGTCCCTGGTAAGACTCTGGCCGCGCGTGCTGCTCGGCCTTTTCTTCCTGTCCGGGATCAGTGGCTTGCTCTACGAAGTGGCCTGGACCCGCATGCTGCACTTGTTGTTCGGCGATACGGTTCTGGCCGTGAGCACGGTCCTGGCGTCGTTCATGGCCGGACTGGCTCTGGGCAGTTTCTGGATCGGCAGGTATGTCGATCGCTGCCCTCGCGTCCTCGCCCTCTACGCGGGTCTCGAGATGGGTATCGCGCTGAGCGCCGTGCTGTTGCCGGTGGCATTGGAGAGCCTCACGCCCCTGTATGTCCGGCTGCACCAATATTTCCATGCCTCCTTTTGGCTGGTTAGCGTGGTGCGCTTTCTCCTCGCCTTTTGTCTGCTCTGCGTACCGACGGCCTTGATGGGCGCGACCTTACCGGTCATGAGCCGTTACATCGTGCGCAACAGCGCCACGCTGGGATGGAAGGTGGGGACCCTCTATGCGCTCAATACGGGAGGCGCCGTGCTGGGGTGCTTTGCCGCCGGCTATCTGCTGCTTGGCCGCCTGGGCTTGTCCCAGACGGTGTGGATCGGCGCGGTGTTGAATGTGGCGATTGCCCTGGCGGTGTGGGTCGGACAGCGTTGGGCCGGGGAGCCCCATACTCCGGAGCCCCCCGCGCGCACGCCGGGCGAGGCGCCGCGGGCGGTTGTCGTCTACGAGAGGAGAATCGCGCACCGCGTCCTATGGTGCTTTGCCCTGGCCGGCTTCACGGCGCTGTCCTACGAGGTGATCTGGACCCGCGCCCTGACCTTCTTCATCGGCAACTCGACGTATGCCTTCAGCGCCATGTTGACGACCTTCCTCTTCGGACTGGCCCTCGGGAGTCTTCTCTTCGCGCGGCTCAGCGACGGCCGGGGAAACGTGCTGGCGCTGCTGGGCGCGCTGCAGTTGGGCATCGGTGTCTACGGGATGCTGACCATCGCCATCCTCGGGCGCCTCTTTTATGGTCTCGACGCCTGGTGGGAAGGATTCAGCAACGCGTACTGGGGCACCGCGCTCTGGCTTACCTTTCTGAAGACCTTCGTGGTGATTCTGCCGCCCACGGTGTGCATGGGCGGGACCTTTCCCTTAGCGAACAAGATCGTG
This sequence comes from Candidatus Methylomirabilota bacterium, assembly GCA_046726415.1. GTDB lineage: Bacteria > Methylomirabilota > Methylomirabilia > Rokubacteriales > CSP1-6 > CAVWFS01. Next base: position 13,611 of record JBKPAK010000136.1, on the reverse strand, counting down.
GCGCCCGGACCACACGCGGTCGGCCGCAGCATCGGGACGGTCTATGCCGTCAATACGCTCGGCGCCATCGCGGGCGCCTGGGTAAGCGGTTTCGTGGCTATACCCGTCCTGGGGATGCATCACAGCTTGGGGCTCACCGCACTGCTCAGTGCGAGCGTGGGAGCTGCGTTGTTGGCATCGGCCTCTGTCCCGCGCCTCCGCCTGGGGGTGCTGTATGTCGGCGTGCTGGGGCTTCTTGTCGCCGTGATGGTCGGCACGCCCGCCCTGCGCTTCAGCGATATCGCCGGGGAGCCGGAGAAGGAGGTTCTGCGCTACGAAGAGGATGTCGCGGGCGTGGTGAAGGTCGCGACCGATATCTACGACCGCAAGCTGTTGAGCATCAACGGCTGGTCGGTAGCGGGTACCGGCACGCCCAATCTCGACGTCGCGTTGGTCAACGACTACCCCGAAGTACAGAAGATGCTTGCCCATCTGCCCATGCTCCTGCACCCCGCCCCACGCCGGGTACTGGTGATTGGCTTCGGGGCTGGCGGTACCGCCTGGTCGCTCACCCGCTATGCCGAGCTCCGAGAGCTCGACATCGTGGAGTTCGTTCCGGGCGTGATCCGAGCAGCAGGCTTCTTTCCCGAGGTGAACCACGGCGTCCTCACCGATCCGCGCCTGCGCGTCATCATCGACGACGGGCGGAACTACCTCCTGGTCACGCCCCACACGTACGACGTGGTGTCGGTCGACACCCTCGATCCCAAGCACGCCGGAAATGGCAATCTGTATACCCGGGAATTCTACGAGCTGAGTCGACAGGTGCTGAAGCCGGGGGGAATTTTCGTGCAGTGGCTGCCCTATCACCAGGTGGACAATGCCAGCCTGAAGATGATTGCCCGCACCTTCCAGCACGTCTATCCTCATGCCACCCTGTGGTTGAATCGCTTCAAAGGATATACGTTGCTCCTCGGCACCCTCCAGCCATTGCAGATCGACATGGCCCGACTCGAAACCCAATTTCGCCTCCCTGCCGTCCAGCGCGACCTGGCCGAAGTGCACGTGGCCACGCCGTGGCAATTCCTGGAGAGCTTTACCATGCGCGCGGACACCTTACGGCGCTATACGGCGGGAAGCGCGCGCCTGAATAGCTACAACCATCCGTACGTGGAGTTTTACGGCGTCTCCTGGCACGACCCGGTGGAGGAGAACCTCGCCGAGTTGGCTCGCGTTGCCGACGACGTCACTCCTCTCCTGGTGTTCCCCGACACCGACCCCCCGGAGAAACAGCGACGCGCCCGCGAACGCCTGGCCGTACAGCGGCGCATCTCCCGCTATATCGTTCGGGGCTATCTGGCCAACTGGCGACGCCAGTTACAGGAGGGCACGCGCGAGTATCGCAAGGCGCTCAAGCTCGACCCGCAGGACGAAGGGATCAAGTTTGCGCTGGGCATAGGAGCGATGCACAAACGGCAAGCCTTGGCCACGCTGGCGCGCCATCCCGCCGACATCAAAGGGCTCAGCAAGCTCGGCTACATCGCCTGGAGCGAGGGGCACTACGATGAGGCGATCCGGCGCTTCCAGCAGGTGCTAGCGTCCGATCCGCACCATGCGGCAGCGTACGTCCATCTGGGAGTGAACTACGCGGCCCAGGAGCGTTTCGAGGCCTCGATCGCCGCGTACAAGGAGGCGGGGCGTCTCGACTCCAAGCTCACGCGCCTGGTCGCCCAGAGCATCGAGCTGGTCGAGCACCTGCAACGCGCCAAGGAGCGGCCCGCCGATCCTATCGTGCAGGCGCGATTGGGCGAGCTCTACGCCGGTGATGCTCGCTGGGATCGCGCCATCGAGTCCTTTGAAAAAGTGACTGCCCTCGCCCCGCACTGGCCGGGGGCGTTTTTCGCCCTGGCCCGCTACTACGAGGCGGAGGAGCGCGAGGCTGAGGCGCTGCGTGCCTACGGTCAGGGGCTTATCCTGGAGCCGAGCAACGCCGAGGCCCGCAACAACTACGAGAAGCTCGCCATCAAGAGTGCCCTCGAGCTGGGCCGGCCCGTCGTGCTGGCCCTGGGCTCGGACCAGACCGTCACGATCGACCCCCGCAGCGCGCCGAGCTACTACCAGCTCGGCTTGCGCTACCTTCGCAACGACGAAGCGGAGGCGGCGGTGGCCACCCTGCAACAAGCCATCGCACTCGACCCCAGCCATGACGCTGCCCATCTGTTTCTCGGCCTGGCCTATACCTCCCTGGGCGCGCCGGCCAAGGCCGAAGCTGCCTATCGCCGGGCCATCGCCCTCCGCCCGACGAACCCCTCCGCCTACAATTATCTCGGCCTGGTGTACCACCAGCAGCACCGCTATCGTGAAGCGCTCAGCGCGTATCACCGGGCCATCGCGCAGGCCCCCGAGTACGCCGTGGCCTACGTCAATCTCGGGGCTAGTCATGAAGCGCTCGGGCAGACCGCCCTGGCTCTCACCGCGTACCGCCAAGCCCTCCAGTACGATGCCAATCTGCAGGCGGTGCAGGAGAAGATCGACGCATTGGCCAAACAAGTGGGAAAGTAGGGCGCGTTCGCGGGATCATCGAGACCATCTCCGACGATGGTCCTTCGAGGCAAGCTGCCGCGACCTGCTCATCGCACGGCGGGGCGGCCGGACCGCCTTGACGGCCCCGTCGTCCGGCCGAGATGCGCACGGACGAGGGAGGGACGCGCCCATGGGCGCGCGGGACGGCGGCTCCTTGGTGCTGCCACCAAGTCGGGCAGAATCTCTGTTTACTGACCCACGGCCCTTGTGCTAGAACAAGCCCCACTGCCGGCGAGCTGCCGCGCGACATGGGTGAGTGATGGGTACCCTGCCGGCGAGCGCAGGGCGATGATCCAGGAGGCGTCGTCCGAGGACGCCACACCTGGAGGGGGGACGTGCTAGCGACCTTAATCCAACAGGTCCTCAATGGGCTGATGCTGGGGGGCAGCTACGCCCTGGTCGCCATCGGCTATACGTTGATCTTCGGGGTGCTCAATCTGCTGCACTTGGCCCACGGGGAAGTCGCGATGATCGGTTCCTATATCGGGCTCACCCTGGTGCTCATCGCCATGTCACAGGTGGGTGTCCTGCCTGTCTGGGTGGTCCTGATCGGGGCCATGATCGGCGCGGGAATCGTGGGGATCGTGGTGGAACTCGTCGCCTTTCGTCCGCTCGGGCGCAAACAGCTGCACATCACGCCCCTGATCACCACCATCGCGGTGGCTTTCGTGCTGCAAGAGGGTGCGGTCAAGCTCTTCGGTTCCGAGCAGCGCAGCTTCCCCGTCAGAATGTTCGATCAACTCAAGACGCACGATCTGCAACTCGGCGCTTTCCGAATTACCTTCGTGCAGATGTTCATCATTGGTGCCTCCCTCGTTCTGATGGTGGGCCTCTACCTGTTCGTCGAGAAGACGAAGATGGGCATGGCCATGCGGGCCTGTGCCGAGAACACCCTGACCGCGCGGCTCTTGGGGGTCAATGTGCATTGGATCACGATATGGACCTTCGGCATCGCTTCGGCATTGGCGGGGGCAGCTGGCGTCTTGATCGGGCTCGCCTATAACATCACTCCGCTGATGGGGGGCAGCCTGGGGCTCAAGGGGTTGACCATCATGCTCTTTGGGGGGTCCGGAAACATCGTGGGGGCCATGGTGGCCGCGCTGATCCTCGGCATGATCGAGACCATGAGCGTGGCCTATCTCGTCCCCGCCTGGAAGGACGGCTTTGCGTTCGGCATTCTCATCTTGATCCTCCTCTACAAGCCGTCCGGGCTGTTCGGCAGTCGCCTGCAAATCGAAGCGGGTCGGTAGAGGGCGCGCCGTGCGGGTGGTGATCGACTCTCTCGTGAGCATCGTCACCGGTCTGTTCACTCTCGGAGAGGCGGATCTGATCACCATCGGGATCAACATGATCATGGGGCTGAGCATGTTCCTCCCCATGACGGTTGGGCAGTTGTCCTTCGGGCAAGCCGGCTTCATGTCCATCGGAGCCCATGTCGCGGTGGTGCTGACCCTCTATGCCGGCGTGCCTTTCCCGATCGCTCTCCTCGTGGCGGGAGTGGGGACCGGTCTCGTGGGTTTCCTGGTCGGTGTTCCCGTCCTTCGCTTGCGGGGCTTGCTCCTGGCCCTGGTGACGTTTGCCTTTGCCCAGGTGGTCGAGGTCTTTTTCCTCAATTTCAAGCCCACGGGGGCCGCCGAAGGCATCCGAGGCATCTTTCCCTACACCACGGTGTGGTATGTGTACGCCTTCCTCGCCCTCCTGGTCATTTTCCTGGCTCGCCTGCGCCACTCACGAATGGGGCGGGCGTTTGAAGCGGTCAAACTCGACGAGACCGCGGCCGAGGCCATGGGCGTCGATGTCACACGCGCCAAGCTCATGGCCTTTTCCGCGGGCGCCTTCGTGGCCGGGGTGGGCGGCGCCCTGTATGCCCACCACGCCGTGTTCATCCAGTACGACAACTTCGACTTCCGGCGCGGCGTCGACATCGCCATGTACATGGTGTTAGGAGGCATGGACGTGTTTTATGGTCCCCTGTTGGGCGCGTTCATCATCACCTACCTGTCGACCGCTCTGCAGTTCCTGGCCGATTGGCGCTGGGAAGTCTGGGGCATCATCGTCATCCTGGTGATGATCTTTCGCCCTCAGGGCATTTTGGGCCGGGACACTCTCAACGTGCGCCGGTGGCTTCGTCCCAGACCGGCCACCGCCGCGTAACCGACGGTGGACGCCAAAGCAAAGGGGGTGGTACGCGCTTGCCCATCGTTGCTCAAGCTCTGCTAGCGATGCGCCGTCTTCCACGATGAGGAGGACACCATGACAAGATCCCACATGCTCCTGGGCTGGGGCCTGGTCGCCCTGCTGGCGTTGCCCGGGTTGGCGCACGCCTTCGGCGACGAGGTCGTCGTCGGCTTCATGGTGCCGCTGACCAAGAAAGGGGCCAGCTACGGGGTCCAGAGCCGTGCCGCCACGGAAGTGGCGGTGGAAGAGATCAATGCCGCCGGCGGCATTGGCGGGCGAAAGCTCACCATCGTGACCAAGGACACTGAGGGCGACAATGCCCTGGCTATTCAGCTGGCGCGGCAGCTGATCGACAAGGACCAGATCATCGCCGCGCACGGACCGCAGTGGAGCGCCGAGGCCGAGGCCGTGTTCCCCATCTGCGAGCGCTCCAAGATACTGTGTTTTTCCCCCACGTCCACCAAGCCGGGGGTGTCCGCCCCTTACCTGTGGGCCTTCCGCAACACGGTCGATGAGAACGTCCTCGTCCCCCAGACGCTCAAATGGATCAAGGAGAACTATCCCTGGGTGAAGAAAGCCGCGATTCTGACGGACATCAAGGACGCTTACTCGAAGAGCCTCGGGCATGACACGTTCCGCCCCCGGCTCAAACAGATCGGTATCGAGGTGGTCGAGGACGTGGACTACGTCACCGGGGATACCGACTTCAGCGCCCATATCACGAAAATCAAGGCGAAAAGCCCCGACATGATCGCCGTGGGCGGCACCTGGGTGGAAGCGGCCAACATGATGAAGGAGGCGGAAAAGCAAGATCTGAAGGTATTGTGGGTCGGGGGAGTCGGGCTGGGGAATGCCCGCATCATCGAGAACACCGGTCGAGCATCGGAAGGGGCCGTCCACAATGCAACCTACGATAAGGACGCCAAGACCGAACTGAACCAGAGCTATGTTCGGCGACTCCTCGCTAAGGTTCCCAATGAGACGCCCCATTGGCCGGCCGCGAACTGCTACGACGCCATGAAAATGCTGGCCCAGGCCATCAAGCAAGCCGATATCGCCAATACGCCCAAAACCCTGGAGGCCGATCGCAAAAAGGTGCGCGATGCGCTGGCCCAGATCAAGGACTTCTCGGGTCTCACCAGCGCCGATGGCAAGATCACCATCGTCGACGTGGCCAACGGCAAGCATGCGGGTGATGCCATCAAGAAGGGGACGTTGATCCAAATCCAGAATGGCAAGTTCGTTCCCGTCGGCGAGGGAAAGACGGCCGCCCTCAAATTGAGATAAAACGCAGCGCCTGGACCGACAGGTAGGGGCGCCGGCGGCGCGCCCCTACTCACCAGGGCTCTCCTTCGCCCAGCCCGGGGCGAAGGGCGAGGGAAAGCATGGCACTCCTCGAGGCCACTCACGTCACCAAACGATTTGGCAGTCTGATCGCGATCAGCCGAGTCGATGTGCGGATCGAGCCACGAACGATTCACGCGATCATCGGACCCAATGGGGCCGGGAAGACAACGTTCTTCAACTGTGTGACCGGGCTCCACGTACACGATGAAGGTAGGATTGTCTTCAAGGGGCAACCTCTCGAGGGTGTGAAGTCCTATCAGCGGGCTCGGCTGGGGATGAGTCGCACGTTTCAAAACATCCGCCTCTTCCCCCAGATGACCGTCCTGGAGAACGTCATGCTGGGGCGCCACTGCCGCACCCACGCCGGGTTGATGCGCATGTTCCTCCGCCTCCGTCCCTTGCCGGAGGAGAGCGCCATCCGGGAGCGGGCCGAGGAGATTTTGACCTTCGTGGGCCTGAGCCATCGGCGCGACGTTCCGGCTACCACGATTCCCTTTGGCGAACAGCGGCGGCTGGAGGTAGCGCGAGCCCTCGCCACCGATCCGGATCTGTTGCTTCTCGACGAGCCAACCTCCGGCATGAATCCGCGCGAGACCGAGGAGATCGACGAGCTTATCAAGAGGATTCTGGCTCTCGACAAGACGATTCTCCTCATCGAGCACGACATGTCGGTGGTCATGAAGATCTCCGACATCATCACCGTGCTGAATTTCGGGGAGAAGATTGCGGAGGGGCCCCCGCAGGCGATTCAGAAGGACCCGCGCGTGGTCGAAGCCTATCTCGGCACCGAGGACTAGACCAATGCTACGGGTGAACGGCATCCACGTGGACTATGGAGTCATCCGGGCCTTGCGGGGAGTCACGCTGGAGGTCAACGAAGGGGAGGTGGTCGCGCTGATCGGTGCCAATGGCGCCGGCAAATCGACGTTGTTGCGGACCATCTCCGGGGTCTTGAAGCCGAGTCGAGGGGACGTGCTCTTCGAGGGGCGGAGTCTACGCGGGCTGGACGAAGATAGGATCGTGCGTCTAGGTATCTTGCAGGTGCAAGAGGGCCGGGGGATCCTCACCCGCATGACGGTGCAGGAGAACCTGGAAATGGGGGCCTACAGGCGCTCTGATCGGGCCGGGATCCGCTGCGATGTGGAGATGGTCTTTGGCAAGTTCCCGGTCTTGCGCGATCGGCGCCGGCAGTTCGGAGCCACCCTCAGCGGGGGCGAACAACAGATGCTCGCCATTGGCCGCGCCCTGATGGCCCGCCCCAAGTTGCTGATGCTGGATGAGCCATCGCTTGGCCTCGCCCCCATGCTGGTACAGGAGATCTTTCGCATCATCATGGATTTCAAGCGTGAGAAGCGCACCATCCTGCTCGTGGAGCAAAATGCCCGCAAAGCCCTGCAATGCGCCGATCGCGGCTACGTCCTCGAGACCGGCACCATTGTCCTGACCGGTTCCGGAGAAGCTCTGCTCAAGAGTGAGGACGTGAAGGTCGCCTACCTGGGTGGGCGCGCCTAGGGTGGCGATGGGCGGCGAGCTCGGGTCGCGGACCGGGAGCCTCTCTGCTGCACGTACTTGGGCTCACCCTGGGCCTCATCGCCTGGGCTTCCTCCACTCGTCCGCGCAGCCCCTTGTTGAGGTGCTTCGCCAGCTCCAACCGCATCATCAGCTCGCCAATTTCGGCGCGCGCCAGGGGGCAGGTCCCCCCTCCTCAGGCTCGGCGCGCGTCCGCCGCCCCGGGATGCCGGACTCCAGGAAGACGCGCTTTCACGCCTCTAGCTCATGGGATGGCGGCGAGGACGGTCAACGATCAGAACTGTGCGGACTGGCTGGCTGTCTTCTGTCGCAAGGTATACGCGTGAGTCTAGTTCCTCGTCTCCCTTCGCCATTCCCGCTCGCAGTCTGCATGGAGCCGGATGAACCCTCGCCCACTTCGTCGTTGACGCCGGTCCGTGGCGTCTGCGAGAACCGTCGGTGCGAGCCTAGGTGGCCCAGAGGTTCGGATTGCTGTTCGAAACGAGCCGGGCCCCCCCGGCCCCCCGTCGTGCTAGAGTCGATGCGCCGGCACCTCGGCCCTTAGGTTGGCGCTCCGGGCGTCAGGACCCCGGTGATGTGGGCACGCTGTCCCTTCCTGCAGTCGGGGGGCCCCGTCCATGAACAAGGATCAGAGTCTCGCCGATCGGATTCTCGACAAGCTCGTAGCGAACGACCTGCCCCGGGAAGAGTCTGGGAGGACCAGGAGCGGCGTCGGCCACGGTAATTCGTGCGACGTCTGTGGTGAGTGCATCCAGAAGACCCAGGTCGAGTACCAGATCGCGGTCGGCAACCGACTGTTCCGGCTCCACCTCAGCTGCTACGCGCTGTGGTCGGCCGAGTTGCATCGTCGACGCTGGGTCGCCACGGCATAGCCATGAGGCTTTTGGCCAGCCGACCGACCCGGACGGCGACGAGCCGAGGCGAGGGAACTCCCTGATGATCAGGAGACACCGTACGCTTCGCCCGCTGTTGGTCGGCGTGTTGGCCGCATCGGTCTTGGGGTGTGCCTCGAGTAGTCTTTCCATCCAATCGCTCGGGCCGGGCGATCTGACCAGCCTCGCCGGCACGTGGGAGGGGACAGCGAGTGGCCTGGAGGGGCTCACCGTTGTGTCGAGGCGGCAGATCACCCTGACGATCAGCACGGACGGGGCGTTCGCCGCGAGCGGAGGGGCCTACACCACTCGAGGCACCGCGCGGATCAAGGATGGCGGACTCTACCTCGCCAGTGGCTTCCAATCGCCCGAGCAAGCGCCCCAGCAGGTGGCGACGGCCACCCTGTCCGAGCTGAAGGAGCAGGGTCAGGTTCGTCAGCTGCTCTGGGCATCGGGGTTCAGGAATGCAACGTCGTTTTCCTTCATGGTGAGCCGACCAAAGCCGTAGCGGTTACGCCGAGCCGGCGGTCTTCACCCAGCCACGCAGGACTTCGGCCACGCTCCACGCCTGCGCCACGCAGCCGCGGGGAGTGAATGGCGGTTCCGCGTCGAAGATCTCACTGATCTGCCCGAGACACGCGTCATCGAGATGAGCGATCAATCCGTCGAGGAGCCGGCGGGCGCCGGCCGCATCGCCGTGGACGCGCAGCCACGCGTCGATCAGCGGACCGACCAGCCAGGGCCATACGGTGCCCTGGTGATAGGCGGCATCGCGCGCGCGCAGGTCTCCATCGTAGCGTGCCCGATAGTCGGGATGGCCGGGAGCGAGGGACCGCAGGCCCACCGGCGTGAGCAGATACCGGCACACGACATCCAGGACCGGCCGCCAGCGCGCGGGCTCGAGGACGGGGTGGGGCAGGGAGATGGCGAGCAACTGGTTCGGACGGCAGGCGGCATCGTTGCCGTGCTCGCCGTCGACGATATCGTAGAGATATCCGCCGGCGCCATACCAGAAGCGCTCGTTGAAGGACGCGCGCGCGCGCTCGGCGTGCTCGGCGATCGGCTGGGCCGCGCGCTCGCCGTGCTCCTCGGACAGCCACCTCTCGACCAGCCGGAGCGCGTTGTACCAGAGCGCGTTGATCTCCACGGCCTTGCCCCGTCGCGGGGTCACCACCCAGTCGCCGACCTTGGCGTCCATCCACGTCAGCTGGTAACCCTCCTCGCCCTGGTGCAGCAGGCCGTCGCGGGCGTCCACTCCGATGCCGAAGCGGGTGCCCTTCAGCTGGTGTTCGATGATGTCGGTCAGGAGCGGCAGCAGCGCGCGCAGCGTGTGACGGTCGGCGGTGACCGTGACGTAGCGGTCGATGGCGTGGAAAAACCACAGGGTGGCGTCCGCGGTGTGGTAGCGCCCGGCGGCATCGCCCTCCGGGAACATGTTGGGAATGAGACCGTCGCGCACGTGATAGGCGAATGTGCGGAGGATCGAGCCGGCCTCGGCGTGCCGCCCGGTCACGAGCCCCAGGCCTTCCAGGCTGATCATCGTGTCGCGGCCCCAGTCGGTGAACCAGTGATAGCCGGCGATGATCGTCCGCGCCTCGTCGCCGGCGGCCCGCGAGCGCGCGGCATCCTGCACGCGGCCGGCCGGGGTGATGACGAACTGATCGGCGGCGAGCACCAGTTCGGCGGCCGCGCCCTCGCGGGCGGCCGGCGGCGCCGACCGCAGAAGCCGCTGGCGTCGCTCCCACTCGGCCTTCCGCGCTTGCTCCACGGTGAGGGCCCCGAGAGTCTCCCACGACTCGGTTGACGCCACCAAGGTGATGTCGCCTCCGGGCGGGAGGTCCGCGCGGAAATAGCCGGGACTCCAGAGATCGCCCACCGCCGCGTATCCGCGGCCGGCCTCCACTCGATAGAAGACGCGGTGGAGGGTCGTGCCGTCCACGGTGAAGGCGCCGGGGCCGCCGCGCAGTTGCATGCGCAAGGGGGGGACGTTGGCCACCGTCACTTCGTACCGGTCGGCGATCGCGGTCAGCGTGCACGGGCCGGTCGCCGCCTCACCGATCTCCGCATGATGCGGCCGGAAGTCCACACAGGGGCGCAACACCAGGCGGAGGGCGGCACTGCCCGATAGTAGCTTATAGGTGACATGTACGGTGTTCTGGTGGTGCGGCATCACTAGTGACTTCTCCAGCACCCAGTCGCGCACGGCGTAACGCCACACGGGGAGGCCGGCCTCGAGGCGAAACTCGCGGAGATAGTCGAGACCCCCCAGGTCGACCCGGCCATCGGCGTGCTCGCCGCCACTGAGGACGATGGCCGTGCGATCGGGGAGCCGAATCCGTTCGGTCAGGCGGCTCAGCATGACCGTCCGACCGAGGGGCGCGGGCAGCGCGGCGATGAGCATCCCGTGATAGCGGCGGGTGAGCACGCCGCCCGCCACCGTGCCCGACGCGTAGCCCCCCAGACCGTTGGTGACGAGCCACTCCCGCGTGAGCACGCGATCCGCGTCGGCACCGTCGGTGTTCGTCAACGACACTCGCCGAACGAGCGCTGCCGGATCCGCATCCGTCACGACGAATCCTCCGTCGCAAGCGCCGTGCCGCCGGCGCCAATCCCCGAGTTCGCTGGCACGTCCTTTGAGTGGCTCGGAAGGCATCATGTTGAGGATACCCAAAGAACACGCCATGAACGCGTGTGACCGGAACGCGCGTGAGCGGCGGCTGCCGGTGGGCGCCGAGGTGTCACAGCCCCACGGCGTAGATTTTCGGGTGTGGGCTCCCGCCGCGGCCTCGGTCGACGTCGTGCTCGAGGCGGGCCCGGGCGCCGGCACGGTGAGCGAGCTGACCGCGGAGGAGCACGGATACTTCCGGGGCGAGGTGGCGGAGGCGCGCCCCGGCACTCGCTATCGCTTTCGCCTCGATGGCCGGGAGCCGCTCTTCCCCGACCCCGCGTCGCGGTACCAGCCCGGGGGTCCGCACGGGCCCTCCGCCGTCGTCGATCCCGCCGCCTTTGCGTGGACGGATCAGAGCTGGCCAGGCGTCCCGCTCGAGGGACAGATCCTCTACGAGATGCACATCGGGACCTTCACGCGGGCCGGCACTTGGATGGCGGCGAGCGAAGACTTGCCCGAGCTGGCCAAGCTTGGCATCACTGTGCTGGAAGTGATGCCGGTGGCCGACTTCCCCGGTCGGTTCGGCTGGGGCTACGATGGCGTCTGCCTCTTCGCGCCGACGCGACTGTACGGCACCCCCGACGACTTCCGTCGCTTCGTCGATCGGGCGCACGGCTACGGGCTCGGCGTGATCCTGGACGTCGTCTACAACCACCTGGGACCCGACGGCAATCACCTCGAGAAGTTCTCGCGCCACTACTTCAGCGAGCGCCATCGCACCGAGTGGGGCCTGGCCCTGAACTACGACGGGCCGGAGTCGGGACCGGTCAGGGAATTCGTCACGACGAACGCCGGCTACTGGATCGACGAATTTCATCTGGATGGACTGCGCCTGGACGCCACCCAGTCGATGTTCGACGATTCGCCCGAGCACGTCGTGGCGGCCATAACCGGTCGAGTCCGCGCGGCAGCGCGCGGGCGCGCCACCATCGTGGTGGCCGAGAACGAACCACAAGACACTCGACTGCTCGGCGCCCCCTCCGCGGGCGGATACGGCCTCGACGCGATGTGGAACGACGACCTCCATCACACGGCCATGGTGGCGCTGACGGGGTGGCGCGAAGCCTACTATCGCGATCATCGGGGGGCGCCCCAGGAACTGCTCTCCGCCATCAAGTGGGGATTCCTCTTCCAGGGGCAGTTCTACACCTGGCAGGGGAAGGCGCGGGGAACACCGGCGCTCGACCTCGCGCCGAGCCGGTTCGTGGCGTTCATCCAGAACCACGATCAGGTTGCCAATTCACTGCGGGGGGAACGCGTGCATCAGCTGACCAGCCCCGCGCGGTTGCGCGCGCTCACTGCTGTGCTGCTGCTGGCGCCGTGGACGCCGATGCTCTTCCAGGGCCAGGAGTTCAACGCGTCGAGCCCGTTCGTGTACTTCGCCGATCATCGGCCCGAGCTGGTCGCGAGCGTGCAGCGCGGGCGCGTGGAGTTCTTGCGGCAGTTCCCCAGTATCGCCGCGCTCCCGTCAGAATCGTTTCTGGCCGAGGCGCATTTGCCGTCGACGTTCGAGCGTTGCAAGCTCGATCCCGACGAGCGGCGGCGGCACGACACGGCGGTGGCCCTTCACCGCGACCTGCTGACCCTGCGGCGAACGGACCCGACGTTCCGGGAGCAGCGCCCCCGAGGCGTCGACGGCGCGGTTCTCGGCTGCCACACGTTCGTCCTGCGCTTCCTCCGCGGGGGACCGAACGACCGGTTGCTCCTGGTCAACCTGGGAACGGCGATAGAGTTGGACGTCGCGCCGGAGCCGTTGCTTGCGCCGCCGGCCGGCCAGTCGTGGAAGCTCCTCTGGTCGAGTGAGGACCCGCGATACGGGGGCCTGGGCACCCCGGAGCTCGCGGTGCCGTGGGCCGTGCTTCCCGACGCAACCGTCGTCCTGCGGCCGGAGCCGGCGGTCTCTGGCGACTCTCCGGCCTACCTCAGGTCGGACGGAACCGCGTGATACTCGAGACCCGCGCCACCACGGCACCGAGCGCGGGTTCGGCAGCTGGGACTTCCCCATGCACGGTCTCGTGGATCCCGGTCCCAGTTCCGCCACGGCTGCCGTGTTAGGCCCGGCGGGCGCGCTCGAAGCCGAGGATGCCGATCGGAAGAATGGTTCAGGACTAGGTCGGTGACGGCCCCGAGCTAGAGCTTCCCGGAGAAAGCCCTTGAGTCGCAGACGGTCGTCAGTTCGAAGGACGCCGGGGGCAGCAGCTGGGCGATCCCGCGCCGATGTCTACGACGAGCTCGATCTGACTTGCCGCAGACGCGCGAGCCGGAGGTCTCGCAATCTGCTCAGAGAGCGCGGGCTGCTCGCTCTCGCGCGGGGCGCCGGCGGTAGTACGCAAATGTCATCGGCTCTCCTGAAGCCATCCAACCCCCGATCACGCTCCCGGCCAAGCCCAGTACCAGCACGGCTAGCGCGGCCAGCGACGCGTTCCGAAGAGCCTCCGCGATTTGCGGATCAGC
>JBKPAK010000135.1:0-8060 GCA_046726415.1 Candidatus Methylomirabilota bacterium | reverse complement strand
CCATGGCGCTGGCCCGGAGTGGTATGTCGAGGTGCCCGAACCCGGGCAGACCTTCGTGGTACCCTTGACCGCCATCCGCCGCTTCCTCTTGGAGACCGGGTACACCGGGCTCCTCCATTCGTGAGCACCAGCGTGCCGCGGTGGGCGGAAGTGTTGTAACCCTGTGGTAGATTCGCTGCGCCCCGGCCAGAGGCGACGACATCGAGCGGGAACGGAATGGCGATAAGCCGCGACACGTCCATGAGTGCGCTCGCGCAAGAGGTGTGGCCGGACCGGTGACCCTCCGGGCAGCCACCAGCCGTCCAGCGGCCGCGACCGATCAGCATTCGACTGATCGTTCAGCGGAGGCCACGCCGAAGAGAATCGCGGTCAACGCGTCCATTGTGGGAGAGCGGCCGACTGGTCTCGGATTCTACGCCCTCTACCTCATCACGGCCCTGGACGAACTGGGCGAGCTGCTCTCTGTGTATACCTCGCGGCCTGACTTGGTGGCGGCGCGCCGCGCGACCGTCACGCCCATCCCGGCCAGCGTTCGCCCGGAGCGTGGGACGCTCGGCCACCTCAGACGCCTCATCTGGACCCAGACTGGCCTCCGCCAGATCGTGCGGCGGGAGCGCCCACGGCTGCTGCTCAACATGATGCCGGAAGGGCTGGTGCGATCGCCGGCACCTCAGGTGACGATCGTCCACGACCTCTTGCCACTGCTCTATCCCGCAGAGTACCCGAGGCAGCAGCACTACTTCCGACACCTGGTGCCGGCCGTGCTCCGGCACTCCAACGCGATCATTGTCATCTCGGAGAGCACGCGCCGCGATCTCGTGCGCTTCTATCCGGAGGTCTCTCCCGACACGGTGCACGTCGTGCTCTCGGGCTATGACGCGCGGCGGTTTCCGCCCGAGACCGAGCACACGGCGGCGGCCGTGCCCTACGCGCTGTACGTGGGCAACATCTTGCCCCACAAGAACCTTCACGTCCTCGTCGAGGCCTTCGCCATCGCGGCTCGACAGATCCCGGGCCGGCTGGTGATCCGGGGGTCAGGCCGGTCGGTCCACGTGCGGGCGCTGCGCGATCGGATCGCCAAGCTCGGTCTGTGGCCCCGGGTCGAATGGGAATCCTACGCGTCACCCGAGGAGCTGGCGCGTCTGTATCAGCAGGCGTCGATGCTCTTGCTTCCCTCCCTTCACGAGGGCTTCGGCCTGACTGCGCTGGAAGCGATGGCGTGCGGAACTCCGGTGATCACGTCGAACACGTCCTCATTGCCCGAAGTGGTGGGCGACGCGGCCTTGCTGGTGGACCCGCTCGACACGCAGGCCCTGGCTGACGCCGTCCTGAGCCTGTTCACCGACCAGGGGCTCGCCAGAGAGCTGAGCGCGCGTGGGCGGCGACGGGCAGGGGAGTTCTCATGGGACAAGACGGGCCGGGCGGTGCAGGCGGTCATCCATCGCGTGCTCGGCGAGGAGTGACCTGGCCGCCGTTACTTCCGCGCGAGCGGCCCGCGCAACAGTTGGCCGGGAAGTGCTCCTGTGGGCTTGCCGTCACGAAGCACGATCTCGCCATTGACAACGGTTGCCGCGAAGCCGCGCGACCGCTGGACGAGGCGCCGCGCGCCGGCGGGAAGATCGTGCGCCACCTCGGGCATTTCCGGGGCAACCGTATCCGCGTCGAAGACGACGACGTCGGCGGCCAGGCCCTCGCGGATCAGCCCGCGATCGGCGAAGCCCCAGTGCGTGGCGGGCACGAAGCTCAGCATGCTCACCGCCTGCTCGAGGGTCAGGGCTTGCCGGGCGCGCACCCAGTGGCTGAGCACGTGCGTCTGCAGCGAGGCGTCCATGATCTGCGATACGTGCGCCCCGGAGTCCGAGAACGTCACCACCGTGTGTGGATGCTTCATCAGCTCCAGCGCGTGGTCCTGGTCCTCGTTGGCGATCGGCTGGAGGAAAAATGTCTCCAGATCGCGCTCGAGGGCCAGATCGATCATCGCCTCCACCGGGTCCACGCCGCGCTCGCGGGCAATCTCCGCCAGCGATCGGTGCGGTCCCTCGACCGTGTCCATGAGGAAGATCCAGTCGTACGCGGCTGGTCGCGCCTCGGCGCCGATGGGGCGCCGCTCGTCGCGCTCGCGGGCGGCCGCGACCAGGCGACGGCGTAACGCGGGATCGCGCAACTGGTGCCTCTGCTGGGCGAGGGGCCGCGCTCGCAGATCCGTCCACACCGGCAGGCGGTCGAACGGCAGGGTGGTCATGAACGAGAGCACGACGGTGAGGGCGCGACTATGCACCTGCGCGAACATGCGACCACCCGCAGCCGCCGTTTCCTCGAGCAGATCCAGGTAGAGGCGCCAGACTCCCGCGTCGTCTCGACGGCTGAACAGGCCCCACGTCACCGGGCGGCCCGTCTCCACGGCCAGATCCCGCAGCCGGACGTGATAGTCGCGCAGGGCCTGCCGGTCACCACCGAACCGTTCGCCGGCGATCTCGAAGATGCCGGCGTTCATCCCGCCCATCACCCCCACGAGCCTTCGGACCTCCTCCCAGGTGGCGAGGCGGCTGGCCACGGGACGTCGGTCCGGCGTCTCATGACTCGGCGAGCGCGAGGTCGTGAAGCCGATGGCGCCCGCGCGGACGGCGTCGCGCAACTCGCGCTCCATGGCGCGGAGGTCGTCCTCGCCGGCCGCCGCCTCGAAAGCCCGATCCCCCATGACGTAGGTGCGCAAGGCCGAGTGGCCGATGTAGCCCGCGTAGTTGATGCCCTTGGGCAGGGCCTCCACCCGGTCGAGGAACTCGGGGAAGGTGGTCCACGTCCACTCGATCCCGGCATCCATGGCGGAGGCGGCGATGTCCTCGGCGCGCTCCAGGTTGCGCACGACCAGGTGACGATCGGCCTTGCCGCAGGGCGCGAGCGTGAACCCGCAGTTGCCCATCACAACGGTCGTGACGCCGTGCCAGCAGGAACAGGTGCCCAGCGGATCCCAGAAGATCTGCGCGTCCATGTGGGTGTGCCCGTCCACAAAGCCGGGCGCGACGATGTGGCCGTCGGCGTCGATCACCTCGCGCGCGCGTTCGCGAATGCGCCCAATGGCGGCGATGCGCCCGTGCCGCACTCCGATATCGGCCCGATAGCGAGGCAAGCCCGACCCGTCGACCACCGTGCCGTTCTTGATCAGAAGGTCATACGGCATCGTTCGCGTCCTCCCTGGCGGGCCCGTGGCGCCGCGCTCTTCGACGTATTGCGGTATCGTACTCTAGGGCGCGCCGCGCTGACCAGTCGCGGGCGGTGCGCCGACAGCGTGGCGACGGCGCCGGCGCGCGCGGCCATCGAGGTCGCGCACTGGCGGGCATCCACGCACACCACCCAGGGAGAGGCGACATGACGAGGACGGACGCCACCGCCAGTGCCCCCATCGATGACCGCGCCGCTGTCGTGCGAACGGACCTGAACAACGTCCTCCACCCCGTGGTGGCGCATCGCCAGCTCGAAGCGGAACCGCTGGTGATCGTGGAAGCGCGTGGGTCGACGGTGGTCGACGCCGATGGCTCCCAGTACCTGGACGCCATGGCCGGCCTCTGGTGCGTGAACGTCGGCTACGGCCGTACCGAGCTGGCCGATGTCGCCGCCGCGCAGATGCGCAGGCTGCCGTACTACCCCCACACGGCGATGAACGCCCCCGCCGCCGCCCTGGCCGAGCAGGTGAACGGTCTCCTCGGGGGCGACAACCACGTCTATTTCGTCTCGTCCGGATCGGAGGCCAACGAGGCGGCCTTCAAGATCGCCCGGCAGTACATGAAGCATGAGCATCCCGATCAGACCCGCTACAAGACGATCAGCCGCTATCTCGGCTACCACGGGACGACGCTGGCCACGCTGGCGGCTGGGGGGATGGGCGACCGGAAGGCGAAGTTCGAGCCGTTGAGCGGCAACGACTTCGTCCACGTGGCGGCGCCCTATTGCTACCGCTGCCCCTTCGGCCTCACCTATCCCTCCTGCGGGCTGGCCTGCGCCAAGAACATCGAGACCACCATCCAGGGCGAGGGGCCGGACACCGTGTCGACCGTGCTGGTGGAGCCGGTCATGAGCGCGGTGGGTGTCGCCGTGCCCCCGGACGAGTACCTGCCCGAGGTCGCCGCCATCGCCAAGAAGTACGGCTGCCTCCTCCACGTCGATGAGGTCATCAACGGCTTCGGACGCACCGGGGCGATGTTCGCTCACCAGCACTACGGTGTGCGGCCGGACGTGGTGACCATCGCCAAGGGCTTGGTGAGCGCCTATCTGCCAATCGCCGCCACCGTGGTGCGGAACGACGTGTTCGCGTCGTTCGTCGGTGAACCGTCCGAGAACCGACAGGTCTTCCAGCTCTCGACGTACGGCGGCCATCCCGTGGCCGCCGCCGTGGCCCTCCGCAACATCGGGATCATCCTCGAAGAACGACTGGTGGAGCGCGCCGCCGAGAACGGCGCCTATCTCCTGGACGGGCTCCGGACGCTTCTCAAGCACCCCTGGGTGGGCGACGTGCGCGGCAAGGGGCTGCTCGCCGGTGTGGAGCTGGTGACGGACCGCAGCAGCAAAGAGATCGTGGCCCCCGAGGGCATCAAGGGCGTGGTGGACTTCGCGCGGCGCCACGGGGTGATCGTGGGGCGCTCGGGCGGTGGTCGCCACCTCGGCAACACGATCGTGCTCGCGCCGCCGCTCGTCATCACCCGGCCGGAGATCGACCGGGTGGTCGCCGTCCTCGACGGCGCCATCGCGGAGCTGGGGAAGGCACTCAGCCCTCGCTGACGCCGGCCATCGGCGCGCTCTTCGCCAGGGAAGTCTCGGAGTATCACGAACCCTGGAAGATGGCCTCGGGGAGCAGGGCCGACACCACGTAGTTCGGCACGTCGACCACGTTGCTGATGCGGAGATCGACCGCGACGCTGCAGATGATGTAGGCCTGCTCGCGGCTCCAGCCTCGCTCCTGCAGCAGGTCCATCATGTTCAGCAAGGCGTTGCGGCAGGCCAAGGTCAGGTTCTCACCGTCGTTCACCCCGTCGTCGCGGATCGGCATTCCCATGGTGGCCGTGAAGCGCTGCGGCGCTGCCCACTCGGGGGGCGCGAAGTAGCCCCCGTGGGCGAAGCGCGGCCCCCGCCAGGGGCGCGACGCGGCGCCCTTCAGCACGCGAAAGCGCACCGCCACCGTCGCCCCCATCTCGACGGCGGTGACGCAGACCTCGCCATCGCCCTGCGCGAAGTGGCCGTCGCCCACCGAAAAGAGCGCGCCCTCCACGCTCACCGGGAGCAACAGGGTCGAGCCCTTGGTGAGTTGCTTGACGTCGAAGTTCCCGCCGTTCTCCCGCGGCGGAATGGTGCGCAGACCGGTAGTCGCCACCGGTCCCTGGGCGGGGACAGCGCCGGCCGGATCGGGGAGTAGGGCGAGGCCGCCCCGATCGGCTAGATCCTTCTCGCGCCTCGTCCATGCAGCGAGCTGCGCATGCGAGGGCGCCACGGCGGAGACGCCCATGAACGGCGCGCCGGGGATGCGCACCCCGCGCAGTTGCGGCGACATCGCCCACCCCTCGGAGATGCGCCAGTGCACCAGGAAGGGCGTGGTGCACAGGTCGCGGAGAAATCCGAGGCCGGGAATGATGGCGCTGAAGGCGTGTGGCTGCGGGCGAATATCGAGAAATTCCACTTCCAACAGATCGCCGGGCCGCGCGCCCGACACGAAGACGGGGCCGGTGAGTGGGTGGACGGCACCCGCATCCAGGCTGCTGATGGCGGCCGCGGTGGTGGAGGGCCCGAGCTGACCATCCGCCGCGTCCAGGGTCTCGAGAATCACCTCCTCGCGCTCATTGACCTCGATGATCGGCGCGAGGTCCGGATGCAACCGGTTGTGTCCCTTCGACGGCTGCGCGCGGAGTGCCTTGTTCCGGTCGATCTCGACGCTCTTCATGGCGTGCCGGCGACCGGGGGATGCTTCGGCTGGACATGGCCGCACGAGCGGCACGTGCGCAGCTCCACTGTGCCGTCGAACGTTTCGATGGCCGCCTTCAGCTCCTTCTCGATGTCGGCCACGTGCATGGTCACCGCGTGGAGTTTCGCGTCGCAGCGCTCGCAAAACCAGAAAAGAGACTCGACCTGATCGGACCCCCGCTTGATCTCGACCACGAGTCCCCAGGTCCCGGCCGGCCGATGGGGCGAGTGGGGCACGAAGGCGGGGACGAGGAGCAGCTCGCCCTCGCGAATGATGTGCGACTGCCGCGTCCCGTCGCGCATGGTCTCGAGAACCATGTCGCCTTTGAGCATGTAGAACATCTCGTCGGAGGGGTCGACGTGGAAATCGCGTCGGGCGTTGGGACCGCGAATGATCATCGCGGTGAACTGCGAGTCTTCCCAGATGACCTTGTTGCCCACCGGCGGCTCAAAAGCGTACCGATTTTTCTCGATCCACTCCCAGAGGTTGAAGGCCATCAGTGGCTGCATGATGTGATTCTCCTGTGGAGCGTTCCGTGGCCTGGGGCGTTCATGCCGGGTTCCGTCCGCTGTCCGCCGAGGGCGGCGACTCTGGCGCGGCGGCCCGGCGCCGCCATTCTTGCACGAGTCTCTCCACATCAAGGGGGGCCAGGCGAGTGGAGGGTCCCTCGGCCGCCGTCGCATTGACCTTTGCGATCTCCGCGTTGAGCGCGCTCACGCGGATGCGGACCTCGCCCTCGCTCCGCAGCGTCCAGATTCTCGCGAGTTCCGCCTCGACCTTGCGGGTGATCTCGAGGGCCGGCGGGAGCAGGCTCACACCCTCGCGACGGACGAGCTTCTTGGCCCACCAGTCCGGGTCGTATCCCTGGTCCAGGTCGGGCAGTGGCTTGCCCGCTCCGGGGAGGTTATCGAACGCGCCCTCTTCCCGAGCCTTGTGAATCTGTTGGTCGATCCACGACTCCCAGCTCACGCCCGGCGGCTTCCGCTCCGTCATGCGCCATCACCGATCCTTTCCCCTACGTTCAGGATATCCGGCAACGGTGGGACCTGGAAACGCGCGAGATCTCGTGGGGCATCAGGGCGAGGGCGAGCGCGACTTGGGTCCGAACGGCTCGGGAAGGAAGGCGCCGTCGCGGGCTTCCAGGAATGCCCGGAGTCCGCCTTCATGCATCGCGGCCAGCTGCTCGCCGCGCTGTGCATTGTATGAGGCATGGGCGAGGTTTGACAGCGGAACGTTCATCAACATTCCCGCACCCAGCCCCATGGCGAGGAGTCCGTAGCAGGTGACGGCCTTGTTCAGGCGGACCGAGGGTTCCGGGACCCGGGCGATTCGCTCGGCCAGCGCGCGGGCTTTCCCCATCAGCTCGGCCAAGGGCACGACCTCGTTGACGATGCCCAGGCGCAGGGCCTCGGCGGCGTCGAAGTGGTCACCAGTCAGGGCATACCGGTGCGCCGCCTTCCAGCCCGCGAGGGCGGCGAACAGGAACGTCGTGTTGGACACGTGGCGCACCTCGGGTTGGGCGAACACGCTGTTGTCGGCGGCGATCGTCATGTCGCACGCCAGCGAGTACCAGAACCCGCCGCCCATGACCCAGCCGTGCACGGCGGCGATGACCGGCTTCGACAGATGCCAGAGGTGCAGCAGTCGCTGAGCTGAGTCACTGTCGTTCGTCCACCAGCGCTTGAGGAAGTCAGCGACCTCCATGCCGGCCGGGTCCAGGGAGGACTTGCCATCTGGGCGCCGCCCGATATCGTAGCCCGCCGAGAACGCGCGACCCGCTCCGGTCAAGATGATGGCGCGGACGTCGGCGTCGATCCCGGCCTCGTCGAGGGCCCGATGCAACTCGGCGGTCATCTGAGGATTGATGGCGTTGAGGGTCTGAGGGCGGTTGAGCGTAATGGTGACGACCGGGCCCGCCTTCTCGTACAGAATTGTTTCGTATGACATCGCCTGGCCTCCTTTTGAGATGGGGGGCCTCGAGCTGGCCCCCCAAGCCCCCGACGCTCGTCGCGCCCCGGGGGACCCGAGGCGCTCCTCGTTCCCGCGTGAGCTATGGGGCCTCGAGCTTGGCCCCCCAAGCCCCCCGACGCTCGTCGCGCCCCCGGGGGACCCG
>JBKPAK010000134.1:0-10861 GCA_046726415.1 Candidatus Methylomirabilota bacterium | reverse complement strand
CTCGGCGAGTGGGGCGCCACTCGCATCGCGCTCCTCGAGAACGCGGTCCTCGCGCCGTACCGCGCGGAGGTGTGGGCCCCCGTCGTGGCCGAGCTCGCTGCCCAGGAATCGCCGAAGGCCATCCTGGCCCCCGTCACCAGCCGGCAACGCGAGTTGATGGCGCGACTGGCAGCCCGACTCGGTGGGGGGCTGTCCGCGGACTCCGTGGCGCTCGCCGTCGAGGGCGACCGTCTGGTGGCCACGCGACCGGTGTACGCGGGCAAGCTCTTGTCCAAGGTGACATGGGCGAAGACGCCGTGGATGGCCACTTTGCGCCCCAACGTGTTCCGTCCCGCCGAGGCGCAGCCGGGCAAGACCGCCACGGTGGATCGCCCGACCGTGACCTTGCCCGAGAGCGCCATGAAGCTGGTGGAGCGTCGCGAAGAGGTCTCCACCGGCTTGCCCGAGCTGACCGAGGCGGAGATCGTGATCTCGGGTGGCCGCGGCATGAAGGGGCCGGAGAACTACGTCATTCTCGAAAACATGGCGGGCGTGATCGGTGCGGCGGTCGGCGCCTCCCGCGCCGCCGTGGACGCCGGCTGGCGGCCCCATCGGTTCCAGATCGGCCAGACGGGACGGACCATCTCGCCGAAGCTCTACTTGGGCTTCGGGGTGTCGGGGGCCATCCAGCACCTGGCCGGGATGCGGACCTCGAAGGTCATCGTGGCCGTCAACAAGGATCCCGAGGCTCCCATCTTCAAGATCGCCGACTACGGCATCGTGGGCGATCTTTTCGAAGTTGTCCCCGCCCTCACCGAAGAGCTGAAGAAGCTGAAGGAGCATTCGTAGTCCGGTTGGCGAGGCGCCCATGAGACTCGAGCTCACACCCGAGCAGCAGATGGTTCAGGCGATGGCCCGCGAATTCGCCGACGCCGAGGTCAGGCCTATCGCCGCCGAGCTCGACCGGGAGGGTCGCTTCCCGCATGAGACCGTCAAGCGGATGGGCGAGCTTGGACTCATGGGCATCGCCGTGCCCGAAACCTGGGGCGGCAGCGGGGCCGATGTCGTCTCGTACGCCGTGGCGCTGGCGGAGGTGGCCAAGGCCTGCGCGTCGCACGCCGTCGTCATGTCGGTCAACAATTCGCTCTACTGCGATCCCATCTTCAAGTTCGGGACCGATCCGCAGCGGGAGGAGTTTCTGAAGCCGGCGGCGGCCGGACGGGAGATCGGCTGTTTCGCCCTCACCGAGCCCGAAGCGGGGTCCGACGCCACGAATCAGCACACCCTCGCGCGGCGCGAGGGCGATCACTACGTCCTCAACGGGCGAAAGCTCTTCGTGACGAACGGACGCGAGTCGTCGGCGGCTCTGGTGTTCTGTCAGACCGATCGCGCCCGGCGGCATCACGGGATCTCAGCCTTCCTCGTGCGCAAAGGCACGCCGGGTTTCCAGGTGGTGAAGACGGAGGACAAGCTTGGTCTCCGGGCCTCCGATACCGCAGAGTTTCTCTTCACCGATTGCCGGGTACCGGTGGGCTGCCGGCTGGGCGATGAGGGCATGGGCTTCAAGATCGCCATGACCGCGCTCGACGGCGGCCGCATCGGGATCGCCGCCCAGGCGTTGGGCATCGCCGAGGGAGCCTACGATCGCGCCCGGGCTTACGCGCTCGAGCGCCAGGCGTTCGGCGTCATCATTGCCCAGCACCAGATGGTGCAGTGGATGCTGGCCGATATGGCCACGGCCATCGAGGCTGCGCGCCTTTTGACCCTCCGTGCCGCCTGGCTCAAGGACACGGGCCAGCCCTACGGAGTGGCATCCTCCAAAGCCAAGCTCTTCGCCTCTGAAATGGCCATGAAAGTGGCGGTCGACGCCGTGCAGATCCACGGCGGCTACGGCTATATCAAGGAGTACGAGGTCGAGCGATATCTTCGCGACGCCAAGATCACGCAGATCTACGAAGGTACGTCACAGATCCAGAAGCTGGTCATTGCGCGCGAGGTCCTGGGAGGAGCGGCATGAGGGGGTCTCGGCTGACCATCGGAGGGAGGGGAGCTCAGTGAGAGAGCGGGAGCGCTGGGAGAATGAGGCGTATCGGCCGGCGGTGGCACGCGCGCCTGAGCGCCCGGTGCGATTCGAGTCGCTCTCGGGGATTCCGCTCGAGCCCGTCGCCACGCCCGAAAGTCTCGGCGACTGGTCGTATGGGGAGAAGCTCGGCTTCCCCGGCGAGTACCCGTTCACGCGTGGGGTGTATCCGACCATGTACCGCGGCCGCCTGTGGACCATGCGGATGTTCGCGGGCTTCGGGCGCCCCGAGGACACCAACGCCCGCTTCAAGTACCTCCTGGAGCAGGGCCAGACTGGTCTCTCTACCGCCTTCGACATGCCCGCCCTCATGGGCTACGACGCCGATCACCCGCGAGCGCGCGGGGAAGTCGGCAAGGAGGGCGTGTCGATCTCGACACTGGCCGACTTCGAGCGGCTCTTTGCGGACATCCCCCTCGACCAGGTCACCACCTCGATGACCATCAACTGCACGGCGTCGGTCGCGCTCGCCATGTACCTCGCCCTGGCCGACAAGCAGGGCGTGGCGTGGACGCGGGTCGGCGGCACCATGCAGAACGACATGCTGAAGGAGTTCATCGCCCAGAAGGAGTGGATCTGCCCGCCAGCGCCGGCCGTGCGCATCGTGACCGACATGATCGAGTTCACGGCCAGGCACGTGCCCAAGTTCAACCCGGTGTCGATCTCTGGCTACCACATCCGAGAGGCGGGCTCCACCGCGGTGCAGGAGCTGGCCTTCACCTTGGCCGACGGGCTTGCCTACGTGGAGGCCGGCCTGGCCCGGGGTCTCCACGTCGACGACTTTGCCCCGCGACTCAGCTTCTTCTTCGACATCCACAACGACTTCTTCGAGGAGATCGCCAAGCTGCGGGCGGCCCGCCGCATGTGGGCACGCTTCATGAAGGAGCGGTACGGGGCGACCAAGCCGGAATCCATGCGGCTGCGCACGCACACCCAGACGGCCGGCGTCTCCGCCACCGCGCAGCAGCCACTGAACAACATCGCCCGCGTGGCCATCCAGGCGCTGGCCGCCGTGCTGGGTGGAGCGCAGTCCCTTCACACCAACTCCTACGACGAGACGTGGGCCCTGCCCACCGAGGAGGCGGTGACGGTGGCGCTGCGGACGCAGCAGATTCTCGCCGAGGAGACAGGCGTGGCCCTGACCATCGATCCCATGGGCGGCTCGTACCATCTCGAGCGCATGACCGACCAGATGGAGGCGGCCGCCCTGGAGTACATCCGGCAGATCGATGCCATGGGCGGCATGGTCCGGGCCATCGACACCGGCTTCCCGCAGAAGGAAATTGCCGATGCCGCCTACCGCTACCAGCTCATGGAAGATCGGCGCGAGAAGATTGTCGTGGGCGTCAACAAGTACGCAATGGTCGAGGAGAAGCCGATCCACTTCCTGCGCATCGATGAGAGGGTCGAGCTGGAGCAGATCGAGAAGGTCAGGGCCGTCAAAGCTGGCCGCCAGGCCGCCCGGGTGGAGCGCCGGCTCAAGCAGCTCGCCGATACCTGCCGCAACGGCGGCAATGTGATGCCCGTGCTCATCGATGCCGTCAAGGACTACGTGAGCCTCGGGGAGATTGCCGACGTGTACCGGCAGGTGTTCGGGCTTTACCGCGAGCCCATCATTTTTTAGGGAGGCGCGCATGACCGCCACGATGCTCTCGCCGGAACGACAGCGGGCGCGAGAGTATTTGACCCAGCGGGCGGAAGCGATTCCCGCTCCGCAGATCCGTGCTCGCGTCCGGGCCGCCGTGGCCGAGTTCGAGGCGGCCATCGACGGCGTGGACGAGGCGACGGCACGCACCGTCCTCGTGCCCGGCGAGTGGACCATCGCCCAAGTCGTCGACCACCTCGCGCAGACGACCATCCGCAGCGCCGACGAGCTGCGGCACCTGCTCGAGGGGCGGCAGCCACCTGCCCCGCCGGTGTACGAGGCGCTGACCTCGGGCGCTGCTCACCGGATTGCCTGGGAGGATCTCACGGCCGAGTTGGCCGCGGCGAACGCCGAGTTCGACGCGCTACTCGGCCGCGCGGTCGAACGCGAGCCGGCCCCGGGGCTGACCGTACGCACCATCCTCGTCATCAATCGCACCCGGCCCGACGGCCGGATGGAGCCGGACACGTTCGATGCGGAGCTGGGGTGGAAGGGATACGCTCTCACGGCGCGGTTGCATCTGCTGGATCACCGCACCCAGGTCCGCGCGCTGCGCAAGAGAGGGGAGACACTGGCATGAGCGACGCGATCCGCATCAACCTCGCGACCACGCGGAAGCCCAAACCGAAGGACGCGGACTTGACCTTCGGGACGGTATTCACCAATCACATGTTCGTCGCCGACTTCCAGGAGGAAAAGGGCTGGTACGATCCGCGCGTGGAGCCGTACCGGCCGCTCAGCCTGGATCCGGCCGCGGCTGTGCTCCACTACGCGCAGGCGGTCTTCGACGGGCTCAAGGCCTTCCGGGGCCGCGACGGGAAGATCCGACTCTTCCGGCCGCAGAAGCACGTCGAGCGGCTGAACCACTCGGCCGAGCGCCTGTGCATCCCACCACTCGACCCCGAGCTGTCCCTGCGCTCGCTGGTCACCCTGGTCGGTGTCGATCGCGACTGGGTGCCCAGCATGGTCGGGACGTCGCTCTACATCCGGCCGACGATCATCGCCAACGAGGCATTCCTGGGGGTGCGCCCGGCCAAGTCTTATCTCTACTTCGTGATCCTGTCGCCGGTCGGCGCCTACTACCCCGAGGGCATCAACCCGGTGAAGATTCTTACCGAGGAGCGTCATGTCCGCGCGGTCGAAGGAGGCGTCGGCGGATCCAAGACGGGCGCCAACTATGCAGCCAGTCTCTACGCGGCCGAGCAGGCCAAGCACCAGGGGTTCACCCAGGTCCTGTGGCTCGACGGCCGCCACCACACGTACCTCGACGAGGTCGGCACCATGAACATCATGCTGCGGATCGGCGACGAGGTGATCACCCCGCCGCTGGCAGGCACCATCCTGGCCGGGGTAACTCGCGACTCCGTCCTCACCTTGCTTCGCGACTGGGGCTATCCGGTGGCCGAGCGCCCGATCTCGATCGATGAGGTCATCGCGGCGGCCGCCGCCGGAACGCTCAAGGAAATGTGGGGGACCGGCACCGCCGCGGTGATCTCGCCCGTGGGCGAGCTGGCCTTCAAGCATCACCGGCTCGTCATCGGCGGCGGCCGGATCGGCGAGCTGACCCAGCGGCTCTACGACACGATCGTGGGCATCCAGTACGGAACGGTGGCGGACACCCACGGTTGGACGGTGGAGCTCTAGAGCTTGTCGAAGAATCCAAGCATGCCACGGCTGCGCCGGAACACGTGTGGCCCCCCGTTGGAGGGCGCGTGTGGCACCCCGCGCGGATGGGGAGGTTTGGAGGGCGCGTGTGGCACCCCGCGCGGATGGGGAGGTTTGGAGGGGGCCCCGGCCCCCTCCAACTCTAAGGTCACGGCATGACCGACTGCGTGTTCTGCAAGATCCGCGACGGCCAGATTCCCTCGGTGAAGATCCACGAGGATGCGGGGACCCTCTGCTTCATGGACATCAATCCGCTGAACCGCGGGCACTGCCTGGTGGTGACCAAGCGCCACGCGGGCACGCTCTGGGAGGCCGACGAGGCCGATCTGGCGGCGGCCATCGCCACCGCCAAGCGGGTGGCACTCGCCCTGCGCTCGGCGCTCAATCCGGATGGCCTGAACCTGCTGCAGGCCAACGGCCCCGCGGCATTTCAATCGGTGCCCCACTTCCACCTGCACCTCATTCCGCGATGGAAGGACGACGGCAAGGGGTTCGACTGGCCGCAGGTGCCCGCCGACCGGGATGCCATCGGCAAGACGGGCGAAGCGATCCGGAGGGCCATGGGAGGACGGCAGGGATGAGCGAGCGCAAAGTTCGCGTGGTGGTGGCCAAGCCTGGGCTGGACGGACACGACCGGGGCGCCAAGATCGTGGCCCGGGCGCTACGCGATGCCGGGTTCGAGGTGATCTACACGGGGCTGCACCAAACGCCAGAGCAGATCGTGGCCACGGCCATCCAGGAAGATGCCGATGCCATTGGTCTCTCCGTCCTGTCCGGCGCCCACAACTATCTATTCAAGCGAGTGCTGGAGCTCCTGAGCGAAAAAGGCGCGGACGACATTGCCGTGTTCGGCGGCGGTATCATTCCGCCCGAGGACATCGCCGAACTCAAGGCCATGGGGGTCAAGGAACTGTTCACGCCGGGCACGTCGACCGAGGACATCATCCGCTTCGTCCACAACAACATCCGCGCCCCGGTGTGAGACGACCGGCGGCGCCAGCGAATCCTCGATCACACGAGGAGAAGGCGGAAGGGCGATGAGCGACGAGGACATGCGGACGGAGATGGAACGACTGCGGGCCGAGAACGAGGCGCTCAAAGCTCGGAGCTCGCGGGGGGTATCGTTGAGGGTTAGCGAGAAGGGTGGCGTCTCGGTCTACGGGCTGGGCCGCTTCCCGGTGACCCTCTACAAGGAGCAGTGGCTCAAGCTGCTCGACATGAGCAACGACATCCGCGCCTTCATCCGCGAGCACGACGGAGCGCTGAAAGCCAAGGAACCCAGAAGCTGAGGGGCCAGTCACCAAAGGGCGAAGATGGATTTTGAGCTGACCGAGGACCAGCGCCGCATCCGCGATGTCGCGCGGGAGTTCGCGGAGGCGGAGCTCGGTGACAAGATCGCGCCCTACGACGAGCGCCACGAGTTTCCTCACGAGATCGTGGCCAAGCTCGGCGACCTCGGCTTCATGGGCGTTCTCGTTCCCGTCGGGTACGGAGGGGCCGGGCTCGACTACGTCTCGTATGCCCTCATCGTCGAGGAGTTGAACCGCGGCGATGCCTCGGTCGGCATCACCATGTGGGGGCACAATTCTCTCTGCACCAATCACATCGCGCTGTTCGCGTCCAAGGCGCTGAAGGCCAAGTATCTTCCCCGGCTGGCCAGCGGCGAGGTGCTTGGCGCCTGGGGACTGACCGAGCCGGGCTCGGGCTCGGACGCCGCGGCCCTCCGCACCCGGGCCGAGCTGCATGCGGAGGAGTGGGTGCTGAACGGCAGCAAGGCCTTCATCACGAACGCCAGCGTGGGAGGCGTGGCGGTGGTGATGGCCCGGACCGATCCCGAGAAGAAATCGAAAGGCATCTCCGCCTTCGTCCTCGAGAAGGGCATGCCCGGCTTCACGGCGGGCAAGCCGTATCGCAAGCTGGGTTTGCACGCCTCCGACACCGCCGAGCTGATCTTCGAGGATGCCCGCGTGCCGGCCGGTAACCTCTGCGGCGAGCGCGGCATGGGTTTCGTCAACGCCATGCAAGTGTTGGAGGGCGGGCGCATCGCCATGGCCGCGATGGCAGTGGGGGTGGCCCAGGCCGCCGTGGACCAGGCGGTTAAGTACATGAAGCAGCGCACGGCCTTCGGCAAGACGCTGGCTGAGTTCAACGGCTTGCAAGGGATGATTGCGGAGCTGGCCACCGAGGTTGACGCCGCGCGCCTGCTGACGCTCCAAGCGGCCTACCTCAAAGATCACGGCCAACCGGCCATGCACACGGCGGCGATGGCCAAGCTGTTTGCCTCGGAGACGGCCATGAAGGCGGCCAGCAAGGCGGTACAGATCCACGGGGGAGCTGGCTACATTGCGGAGTTTGCCGTCGAGCGCATTTTCCGCGACGCCAAGCTCACCGAGATCGGCGAGGGCACGTCGGAGATCCAGCGGCTCGTGATCGCGCGCGAGATCCTCCACCTCGGGTGACGCACGGCGCGCCCCTCATCCACATCGACGGGGTCGCCAAGCGTTACGTCACCTCCTCCGGACCCGTCAACGCTCTGGACGACGTGTCGATCAAGGTCGCCCCCGGGGAGTTCTGCACGATCATCGGTCCCTCCGGGTGCGGCAAGTCGACCCTGCTCGGACTGGTGAACGGGTTGGTCGCGCCGGATGCCGGCCGCGTGCTCATCGACGGCGTGCCGGTCGACGGCCCTGATCCGCGCCGGGTGGCCACCGTCTTTCAGGATCCCGGCCTCTTTCCCTGGCGGACGGCACTCGAAAATGTCGAGTTCGGCCTGGAGATCCAGGGAGTGGCCCGCCAGCGGCGCCGGCAGATCGCCGGCGAGTTGCTCGTTCCGCTGGGACTCAGCGCTTTCGGCGCCAAGTATCCGCGCGAGCTGTCGGGTGGGATGCGGCAGCGCGTGGCCATCGGCCGCGCGCTGGCCATCGACACGCCGATTCTCCTCATGGACGAGCCGTTCGGCGCTCTCGACGAGCAGACCCGCGTCCTCATGGGCGAGTGGCTCCTCGACATCTGGCGACGCACGGGCAAGACGGTCCTGTTCGTGACGCACAGCTTGCAGGAGGCCCTGGCCCTCTCCACACACGTGGTGGTGATGACGGCGCGCCCCGGCCGCGTCAAGAGCGCGCTGGAGCTCCCCCTGCCGTATCCACGGGCCATGGAGTCCGCGGAGCTGGTGACCCTGAGGGCCAAGCTGTGGAGCGAAATCCGCGACGAGTCGCTGCGAGCCCTGGACCGCTGAGACAGGGACCTCACCGTCCGCGAGAAACCTCAGAATCGAGGAGCCAGCGAATATGAGCGAGCTGAGTGCGAGGCCAACCCTGGAACTCGCGCACACGCAGATGAGCGAGGAGGAGGCCGTGCGCTTCCTCGAGGGCCACCGGATCAGCCACGGCGGCCGGACGATGGACCCGAAGGCGCAGATCGTGGGCGAGTTCGTCAAATCCATTCGCGTGCCTGGCTATTTCCCGCCACCGCCCGAGCTGCGCCAGCAACTCCGCACGATGGTCGCACTGATGGACGAGCCGGCACCGCCACTGCCCCGCACCGAGGACATCGGCATTCCCGGCCCGGCTGGCGCGATCCCCGCGCGCATCTACGATCCGGTGGGGACGTCGAGGGCCGCCACGCCCGTGCTGGCCTACTTCCACGGCGGCGGCTGGGTGCAGGGAGATCTCGAGACCCATCATGGCCTTTGCGCGCGACTCGCCCTGCGCTCGGGCGCGCTGGTGGTCGCCGTGGATTATCGGCTGGCGCCCGAGCACAAGTTCCCCGCGGCGGTCGAGGACTGCATGGCCGCCTACCGCTGGCTCCGGGCGCGCGGACGCGAGATCGGCGGCGATCCGACATGGGTCGGCGTCGGCGGTGACTCAGCCGGCGGGAATCTCGCGGCCGTCGTGTCTCAGCTCGCGCGGAGCGCCGGCGATCCGGGGCCGGCGTGCCAGGTGCTCATCTATCCGGCCCTCGACTTTGGCCTGGGCACACCCTCGCACCGGGAGTTCGAGGACGCGCACATCATTCCGCGCGACCGCATCGCCTGGTACACGCAACAGTACTTGCGGCAAGATGCCGACCGGTCCGACCCGCGGGCGGCGCCATTGCGCACTCGCGATCTGACTGGGCAGCCGCCCGCGCTGGTGATCACCGCCGGCTTCGATCCGCTTCGCGACGAAGGACAGATGTACGCCGAGCGGCTCCGGGCCGCCGGAGTCGATGTCGTCTACCGAGAGTACCCCGGACAAATCCACGCCTTCGTCTCCTTGACCAAGGCGATTCCGCAGGGGATGGCTTGCACCCAGGCCATCGGCGACTATGTGCGAGAGCGATTGGAGCGCCGGGCCTCGTGAGAGCGCTCGTCCCGGCGATGAATCGGCTGACCATCCACCTCCTCCGAATGGCCATCCTCACCGTCGGCCTTGCCGGGTGGGAAGTGCTGGCCCGATCGTGGAACCCCCTGCTGGGCGTGCCGCCCTCGGCGGTGCCGGGAGCCCTGCTGGGTGTCCTCACCCTGCGCACGTACCCCGACCTCGTCGAACATCTTCTCCTCACCGTACGCGAGATCGCCATCGCCTATGCGCTCGCGCTGGCGACCGGGCTCGCCTGCGGCGCGGCCCTCGGCCTCCATCACACGGTGGGACGCGCCTACGGTCCCATCCTCGCCGCGCTCTATGCCGTGCCCGCCGTGGTTTGGTATCCGTCGCTGATGCTCTTCTTCGGTCTCGACGCGGCGTCGAAGATCGCCTTCGGCTTCCTCCTCGGGTTCTTCCCCATCGCCCTCGCCGTACTCGCGGGAATCCGCCAAGTGAGCCCCCACCTCCTGGCCGTGGCCCGCGCCTTCGGCGCCAGCCCGTCCCTGACCTTCGTCAAGGTGATGGTGCCGAGTATGCTGTTCACGCTGGTAGGAGGACTGCGAACGGGCCTGGCGCTCGCAGTCATCGGGGTGATCGTGGGGGAGATCCTTGGCTCCAAGGCCGGCATGGGCTCCCTCATCAACCACGCCTACGGTCTGCTGAGAACGGCGGACTACGTGGCTCTCGTGGTCGTCACCCTGCTGCTGATCGTGGCCTCCGACGGTCTGGCCAGCCTGGTGGAGCGCCGGGCGCAGAGTTGGGTGGAGTGAAGGTGAGCCGCCCGGGAATCAGCCCGCCCGAGTGGGATGGCGTGACCACGGCCTGCCCTTGCGGTTGGACGCGGTGAGCCCGACCCGGGTGCGGATCGCGATGTTGCAGGCAGTCAGTGTCACGGCCGCGCTTGGTGCGTGGGAAATGGCGGCCCGCGCCGGCTGGGTGGATCCTCTCTTCGTACCGGCCCCCGGCGCGGTGGCGCGAGCGTTCGGGCGCATCGGCACCACAGCAGTGGCCGGCCTCGGCGATACGCTGGCCAAGACGGCCGTCGCCTACGCCGTCGCCGTCGTGCTGGGCGTGGGAGCCGGACTGGCCATCGGGTCGAGCCGAATGCTCGCCAGTACCCTCAATCCCTTCGTGGTGGCGCTCTAC